>JAHFPN010000115.1:2449-7971 GCA_023269635.1 Hyphomicrobiales bacterium
CGAAGAAGAGAAAACTCGACTCATCCACACTGATGGTTTTCCAGACTGGAACTATGTACCACCAGATGAGACTGCCCCGTTTGAGTATAAGGCGTCGGACTGGGGATGGCTTAAAGGCCGTCTTGTTGCCTTAGATTATTCTGCACCTGCGATTTAATAGATTTCCCAAGCGTGTTTTGCATGGCGGGCGCTGAGTCGTAGGTCGAAGTTTTTGACCAAATCGTTGGGACTTTGCCGAAGACAGATTTTCCGTTAGCATCCCATCACCATACCAAAGGGGATGGGGTCCCCCGCAACCGCCGAACAGGCTGATGACTCCTGCCGCGTGAAACCGCGGTGGGAGCCCGTGCGAGCCCGCCGTGTGGCGGGTTTTTCGTTGCCCGCCGCGAGACCGCACGAGACGTTTCGGAGCCGACCATGACCAATGTCTGGACCCTCGCCGCCCTCTGGTTCGGCCTCGCGCTGTTCGCGAGCCTCTGTTCGATCTATCTCCGCCTCTCGACCGCCCTGGTCGAGATCATCGTCGGCACCGCCGCCGGCTGGGCGCTCGCCTCGCTGATCGGGCCCGGGGCGCTCGGCGCCGACGAGCCCTGGATCAAGTTCCTGGCTGGCGCCGGCGCCATCATGCTCACGTTCCTGGCCGGCGCCGAGCTCGACCCGGTGGTGTTCCGCCAGAAATGGAAGGAGGCGACCGCGGTCGGGGTCGCGAGCTTCCTGCTGCCGTTCCTCGGCTGCGCCGCCGCCGCCTATTGGCTGCTCGGCTGGGACCTGCGCGCGAGCTGGCTCGCCGGCATCGCCATGTCCACCACCTCGGTCGCCGTGGTCTATGCGGTGATGCTGGAATACGGCTTCAACAAGACTACTTACGGCAAGACCATCCTCGCCGCCTGCTTCATCACCGACCTCGGCACCGTGCTCGCGCTCGGCTTCATCTTCGCGCCGTTCGATTACAAGACCTTCGTGTTCGCGGGCGTCGCGGTCGCGACGTTCGCGGTCATGCCGTGGCTCACCACGCATCTGTTCAAGCGCCACGGCGACAAGCCGTCCGAGCTCGAAGCCAAGTACCTGCTCTTGATCCTGTTCGGCGTGGGGGCGCTGGCGACCTGGGCCGGCAGCGAGGCGGTGCTGCCGGCCTATGTGCTCGGCATGCTGCTCGCGGGCTCGGTCGGCCGCGACCACGCGCTGATCCGGCGGCTGCGCACGCTCACGCTCGGGCTGATGACGCCGTTCTATTTCATCCGCGCCGGCTCGTTCGTCTCGGTGCCCGAGCTGATCGCGGCGCCGGCCGCCTTCCTGCTCATGCTGGTCACCAAGGTCGCCGCCAAATGCATCGGCGTCTATCCGGTGACCCGCGCCTATCGCTCGCGCCACAAGGAGGGCATGTACACGACGCTGATGATGTCGACCGGCCTCACCTTCGGCACCATCTCGGCGCTGTTCGGGCTGCAGAACGGCATCGTCAGCCAGGCGCAATATTCGGCGCTGGTCGCCGCCGTCATTGCCAGCGCCGTGATCCCGACGCTGATCGCCAACATCTTCTTCCTGCCGCGCCATCTGCTGCCCAAGCATGCGGAGGCGGTGCAGGAGGACGCCTGATGCTGGGACGGGTCCCATCGAGGCAAGGGCGGCGGGCCTTCTGCGGCACACGGCTTTCGCGCTAGGCTTGGATGCCGCCTGCAGGAAGCGCTCGATGACCATCATGCCGCGGGACATCGCCGAGAAGGTCCGGACCATCGGCCCGGTGATCGATCCGCCCGCGACCGCCGCGATCTACGCCTCGCTGCAGGAGCAGGAGCCCTATCGCGGCGTCGAGATCACGCGCGAGGTCAAATACGGCGCGGACCAACGCCAAGCCTTGGACGTGTTCGAGCCCGCGGGCTCCGGCGGCCCGCGGCCGGTGTTCATCTTCGTGCACGGCGGCGGCTACGTGGGCGGCTCCAAGCGCGAGCCGGGCAGCCCGTTCTACGACAACATCATGCTGTGGGCCGCGCGCCACGGCATGGTCGGCGTCAACGCGACCTATCGCGTGGCGCCCGCGCATCCGTGGCCGGCGGGGCCTGAGGACGTGGCCGCGGCCGCGCGCTGGGTGCATCTTTACATCGCGCGCCACGGCGGCGACCCGCAAGCCGTGTTTCTGTGCGGCCATTCCGCCGGCGCCACCCACGCCGCGAGCTTCGTGGCCATGCCGCACTTTCACGAGCCTTACGGCTCCGGCATCAAGGGCCTGATTCTGATCTCCGGCAACTACGACTTCACCGGCTTCGAGCTGCCGGATCGCTACCGGAGCTATCTCGGCGACGACGCCTCGAAATACGCGGAGCGCTCTCCGATCCAAGGCTTGCGCGCGACCGAAGTGCCGCTGATGCTGGCCTGGGCGGGGCTCGACCCGCCGCCGATCACGGCGCAAAGCGAGCGCCTCGTTGCCGCACTGAAGCAGGCCGGCCGCGCGCCGCGCGCGCTCACGCTCGCGCACCACAGCCACATCTCCATCACCTACGCCATCAACAGCAAGGACACCGAGCTTTCCGACGCCATGCTCGATTTCATCAAGAGCGTGGGCTAGGTCCGGCTCGGATCGAACTCACGGGAGGAAAACCGGCTGTCCAAGTCTTCATTCGCCTGACCGCGGGTCTCATGGGTTCCCGGACCACTCCCGGGTTTACCCGAACGCGGGCATGACGGCTGTTATCGATCGCCCTTCCGCTGGCTCCTGAGCTTCGCCCAATACTCGAGCCGCTTCTTGATCTCGCGCTCGAAGCCGCGCTCGGCCGGCTCGTAGAACGTCTGGCGGCCGAGCTTTTCCGGGAAATAGTCCTGGCCGGAGAAGGCGTCTTCGGTGCCGTGGTCGTATTCGTAGCCGGCGGCGTAGCCCTCTTCCTGCATGAGCTTGGTCGGCGCGTTCAGGATGTGCTTGGGCGGGACCAGCGAGCCCGCTTCCTTGGCCGTGCGCTTGGCCTTGCCATAGGCCACGTAGGTCGCGTTCGATTTCGGCGCGGTCGCCACGTACAGCACGGCTTCCGCGAGCGCGAGCTCGCCCTCCGGCGACCCCAGGAAATCGTAGGCGTCCTTGGCGGCGTTCGCGACAATAAGCGCCTGCGGGTCGGCGAGCCCGATGTCCTCCACCGCCATGCGCACGATCCGGCGCGCGAGATAGAGCGGGTTCTCGCCGGCATCGAGCATGCGCGCGAGATAATAGAGCGCCGCGTCCGGGTCCGAGCCGCGCACCGACTTATGCAGCGCCGAGATCAGATTGTAGTGGCCGTCCTGGGACTTGTCGTAGATCGGGGCGCGGCGCTGCACGATCTCCACCAGCCGCGCGGTATCGAAGCTCTCGCCCGTGCGCGCCCCGCGCCAGACTTCCTCCGCCAAGGTGAGCACCGCGCGGCCGTCGCCGTCGGCCATGCGCAGCATGGCCGCGCGCGCGTCGGCATCGACCGGCACTTTCTTGTCCTCGATCGCCTCGGCGCGGGCGAGGATTTTTTCGAGCGCCTCGGCTTCGAGCGGTTTGAACACGAGCACCCGCGCGCGCGAAAGCAACGCCGCGTTCAGCTCGAACGACGGATTCTCGGTGGTGGCGCCGACCAGCGTCACCGTGCCGTCCTCCATGACCGGCAGGAAGCTATCCTGCTGCGCCCGGTTGAAGCGGTGGATTTCGTCCACGAACAGCAAGGTTCCCTGCCCGATCTCGCGCCGCGCGCGCGCTGCGTCGAACGCTTTTTTAAGGTCCGCGACCCCGGAGAACACCGCCGAGAGCTGCTCGAAATGAAGATCGGTCTCCTCGGCCAACAGCCGCGCCACCGTGGTCTTGCCGGTTCCGGGCGGGCCCCAGAAGATCAGCGACCCGAGCGAGCGGGTCGCCAGCATGCGCGTGATCGCGCCGTCCGGCCCGAGCAAATGGTCCTGGCCGACGATCTCGGCGAGCTTGTTCGGCCGCAGCTTGTCCGCCAGCGGACGCGGCGCCGTCTCGTCGAGGCCGGCTGCTTCGAACAGGCTGGATTCGCGTTTGGCGCGGGTACTCATGCGAGCGAGCCTAACATATGCACCGTCATCGACGTTCCCCGGCCGAGCGAACCCGCGCCAGCGGGTGAGCGAGAGCCGGGGTCCAGGGCGGCAAACTCGGCCCTGGACCCCGGGTCTCGCGCCGACATCGTCCGCGCTCGCCCAGGGAACGAAAATGTCAGCGGCCCGCCGGCGCCTTCGCCACCAGCACGAGGCCGACCAGGATGCCCTTGATCGACTAGCCGATGCGCGTGAACCAGGACTTGCTGGTGGTTTCGGTGAACTGGTCTTCGGACATGATCGGCCCTCAAGGCTGCTGGCGCCGCGGACCGTGCCATGATGACAGGGCAAAGGCGCGCCGGCAAAGCCGCGCGGGTTGCGGCCGCCCGTTGCGCCGGACCGTGGCCGCTTCCGCCGATGCCGCGCGCTTGTTAGAAACTCAGCGACCCCGGCCGCGGCTGCCGGCTCACCCGAACGAGGTTCCCGTGCACCAAGGCCCGATCCGAGCGCCGCAAACGACCGACGCCGCGAGCCACCCGCCGGTCACCTTCGTCGCGACCGTCTATCTCGTCGCCTTCGTCACCGGCGCGATCGTGATGAGCTTCGAGATGCTGGGCTCGCGCTATCTCAATCCCTATTTCGGCAGCGGCATCTATACCTGGGCAGCGCTGATCTCGACCGTGCTCGCCGCGCTCTGCGTCGGCTATTTCGTGGGCGGCTGGATCGCGGACCGCCGGCCGTCCGCGGCCGTGCTCGGCGTCACCGTCATCGTGGGCTCAAGCTATCTCCTGCTGCTCCCGCTGTTTTCCGAGGCCGTGCTCGAGACGCTGCTCGCCAATATCGACGACATCCGCACCGGCAGCCTGATCTCCTCGCTTGCCATCATGTTCTTTCCGGTGACGCTGCTCGGCATGTACTCGCCGTTCGCGATCCGGCTCCTGCTGCGCGCGACCCATCGCTCGGGCACCACCTCGGGCCTCGTCTACGGCATCTCCACCGGGGGCAGCATCGTCGGCACGCTCGGCACCACGTTCGTGCTGATCCCGATGATCGGCTCGCGCGCGATCACGATCGCGCTCGGGATCGCCGGCGTGGTCGCGGGCCTGTTGTTGACGCTGTTGCCGCGCAACCGCGCCGGCGCAAACCTGCTCCTGCTCGCGCTGCTCGCGGCCGCCGTGCTCGCGCTCGCGCCCGCGGCTTTGCAGTCCGAGGAGCTGATCGACGCCGGCGCGCGCAAGGCGCTGCTCGAGCGCCGCGATGGCCTGATCGCGCATCACGAAACCGAGTACAACGACATCTTCGTCTACAAGGAGGGCCGGGTGCTATCCCTGGCGTTCCAGCTCAAGGGCTGGGACTACACCCAATCCTTGCTGAATCTCGCCGATCCCGACGACCTGCCGCTCAAGATCGCGGCGACCATGACCACGGCGGTCGCCTATCCGGACTCGCTCAAGCGCATCCTGATGATCGGGCTCGGCGGCGGCACGATCTCGACCTATCTGGGCCGCTTCCTGCCCGAGACC
>JAHFPN010000116.1 GCA_023269635.1 Hyphomicrobiales bacterium
GTCCATCCGAGTTTGCGCACTAGCTACCGTGAAGATTCCGATAGCCCCGAGTAGCGCGAGGAATGAAGACAGTCTCATCGGGAGATCACACCCCCTTCGCCATCCCTCTCAACTTGAATTTCTGAATCTTCCCGGTGCTGGTCTTGGGCAGCTCGACGAACACCACGTAGCGCGGGCATTTGAAGGCCGCCAGGTTCGCGCGGCAGTGCTTGAGCAGTTCCTCGGCGGTCGCGTTCTTGCCCGGCTTCAGCTCGACGAACGCGCACGGCGTCTCGCCCCATTTGTCGTCGGGCTTGGCCACCACCGCCGCGGCCTGCACCGCGGGGTGCTTGTAGAGCGCGTCCTCCACTTCGATGGAAGAAATGTTCTCGCCGCCGGAGATGATGATGTCCTTGGAGCGATCCTTCAGCTGGATGTAGCCGTCCTTGTGCATCACGCCGAGGTCGCCGGAATGGAACCAGCCGCCGGCAAAGGCCTTGTCGGTCGAAGCCTTGTTCTTGAGATAGCCCTTCATCACGATGTTGCCGCGGAACATGACCTCGCCCATGCTTTCGCCGTCGCGGGCGACCGGCCGCATGGTTTCGGGGTCGAGCACGTCGAGCGCGTCGAGCGCGCCGTAGCGCACGCCCTGGCGCGCCTTCTTGGCCGCTTGCCCGCCCGCGTCGAGGGCGTCCCACGCGCCCTGCCAGTCGTTCACCACCGCCGGGCCGTAGGTCTCGGTCAGCCCGTAAAGATGCGTGACGTTGAAGCCCGCCGCCTTCATCGCGGCGAGCACGGCTTCCGGCGGCGGCGCCGCCGCGGTGAAGAATTCGACCGCGTGCGGCAGCGGCTGCTTTTCGTTCTCCGGCGCGTTGAGCAACGTCGCCATCACGATCGGCGCGCCGCACAGGTGCGTGACCTTATGCTTCGCGATCAGGTCGTACATCAGGTTGGCGCGCACCTGGCGCAGACACACGTGGGTGCCGGCCAGGACCGAGATCGACCAGGTGAAGCACCAGCCGTTGCAATGGAACATCGGCAGCGTCCACAGATAGACCGGGTGCTTCCTCATCCCACAGGTGACCACGTTGCCGACCGCGAGCAGCGCCGCGCCGCGGTGGTGATAGACCACGCCCTTGGGGTCGCCGGTCGTGCCTGACGTGTAGTTCAGCGAGATCGCGTCCCACTCGTCACCGGGCGCAACGCGCGCGTAGCTCTCGTCGCCTTCTTTCAGCAGCGTCTCGTAGTCGAGGTTGCCGAGGCGCTCGCCCGGCCCGGTGTATTCGGGATCGTCGTAGTCGACCACGAGCGGCTTCGCCTTGCATTGCGCGAGCGCGGCCTGCATCACGCCGGAGAATTCGCGGTCGGTGATCACCACCTTCGCTTCGCCGTGATCGAGCGAGAACGCGAGGATCGGCGCGTCGAGCCGCGTGTTCAGCGTGTTCAGCACGGCGCCGGTCATGGGCACGCCGTAGTGCGCCTCAAGCATCGCCGGCGTGTTGGCGAGCATGACCGCCACCGTGTGACCGCGCTTGATGCCGCGCTTGGCCAGCGCCGAGCCCAGCCGCTTCGCGCGCGCGTGCAGCTCGCGGTAGCTCCAGCGCTTGACCCCGTGGATCACCGCCGGATGGTCCGGGAACACCGCCGCCGCGCGCTCGAGGAACGTGAGCGGTGTCAGCGGCTGGTAATTGGCCGGGTTCTTGTCGAGGTCGCGGTCGTAGGCGGACTTGTTACTCACGCGCGTTCTCCCCTGCCCGCTCGACGGTAGCGGAGGGGACGAAAGGCTTCAACGCGCCCGATCGTCGTCCTGCGACGCACGGACGGCATCGCCGCCAAGTCCGTCATGCCCGGGCTTGGCCCGGGCATCCACGTCTTTCGCGGTTCAGCTCAGGAAGACGTGGATGGCCGGAACAAGTCCGGCCATGACGATTTCAAGTCGGCGTCAGCGCCAAACCGCCATCGCCCCGCCGCGCAGGAGCTCGAGCGCGACGAAGAACATGAGCAGGTAGGTCACGCGGTAGAACATCTCCTGCGAGACCCGGCGCACGAGCCAGACGCCGAAGAAGGTGGTCGCCACCGCGAGCGGGAACAGCACCGCGGAGGTCGAAAGATTGTCGGCCGAAAGCTGCCCGAGCGCGAAATAGGGGATCACCTTCAGCACGTTCACGCCGGCGAACAGGATCGTGGTGGTGCCGGCGAAAATCTCGCGGTCGAGCCGCTGCGGCAGCATGTGCATCTGGTAGGGCGGGCCGCCGGCGTGGGCGACGAAGCTGGTGAAGCCGGCGAGCGTGGCCCAGAACGCGCCCTTGAGCGCGGTCGGCCGGTAGGGCTGCGCGAGCAGGCGGTGGCCGAACCAATAATCGAGCGTGAAGCCGAGCGCGATCAGACCGATGGCGACGCGCACCCAACCTTGCGGCACCCAGGCGGCGATCAGCCAGCCGATGCCGACGCCGAGCACCAGGCCGGGGAACATCACCTTCAGGTTCCAGGGATCCCAGCTCCGGCGATAGGCCCAAACCGAGATCACGTCGCTCACCAGCAGGATCGGCAGCAGGATGCCCGCGGCCTGCAGCGGCGGCACCACGAGCGCCAACAGCGGCGTCGCCATCACGCCGAGGCCGTAGAAGCCGCCCTTGGCGAGGCCGAGGAGCGTCACCGAGATCGCGGCGACGGCGTAGAAGATGGGATCGGAGATCATGGGGCTGAGCGTCGAAGCGCGAGGGCTTACGCGGGAACGCGCGCGAATGAAAGAGCGCGGAACGACGCAACCGCGCCGTCATCCTGAGGTGCGAGCGAAGCGAGCCTCGAAGGATAGCGGCGCTCACATCATCCTTCGAGGCTCGGCGCCTACGGCGCCTCGCACCTCAGGATGACGTGAGCCTTTTTGCGCCCTTGCAATCGCCTCCACGCCGCGGAGAATGCGCAAGATAACGAGCGCGGACGGGAGAGGCGCCATGGATGCGCGGGCGAAGAGCCGCTACCACGAGCTCTATCAGCGCTGGCAGCGCGACCCGGAAGGCTTCTGGGGCGAGGCCGCGCAGGCGATCGACTGGATCGAGAAGCCGAAGAAGATTTTCGACCAGAACGCCGGCGTCTATGGCCGCTGGTTCGCAGGCGGCGTCTGCAACACCTGCTGGAACGCCATCGACCGCCACGTGGCGGCCGGCCGCGGCGCGCAGGCGGCGCTCGTCTACGACAGCCCGGTGAGCGGGCAGAAGCGGAAGATCAGCTATGCTGAGCTGCTGCACGAAGTGCGCGCGCTCGCGGCCGTGCTCAAGGATTTCGGCGTCACCAAGGGCGATCGCGTCATCCTCTATATGCCGATGGTGCCGGAGGCGATCTTCGGCATGCTGGCTTGCGCGCGGATCGGCGCGATCCATTCGGTGGTGTTCGGCGGCTTCGCGCCGAAAGAGCTGGCGATCCGAATCGACGACGCCAAGCCGAAGCTGATCCTCACTGCCTCCTGCGGGCTCGAGCCGAACCGCAACGTCGCCTACAAGCCGCTCTTGGACGAGGCGATCCGGCTCGCGGCGCACAAGCCGGAAGCCGTGATCGTGCTGCAGCGCCCGCAACTCGAAGCGCACATGGTCGCGGGCATGGATCACGATTGGGCCACACTGCGCGCCGCGGCCATGCGCCACGATGCGGCGGCCGAGTGCGTGCCCTGCGCCGCCACCGACCCGCTCTATATCCTCTACACTTCGGGCACGACCGGAATCCCGAAGGGCGTCGTGCGCGATCACGGCGGCCACATGGTCGCGCTCACCTGGTCGATGCAGAATCTCTACGGCGTGTCGCCGGGCGAGACCTACTGGGCCGCGTCCGACATCGGCTGGGTCGTGGGCCACTCCTACATCGTCTATGCGCCGCTGTTTCACGGCTGCTCGTCGATCGTCTATGAGGGCAAGCCGGTGGGCACGCCGGACGCGGGCGCGTTCTGGCGGGTGATCTCCGAGCACGGTGTGGCCGCGCTGTTCACCGCGCCGACCGCCTTCCGCGCGATCAAGAAGGAGGACCCGCTGGGCAAGCTGGTCGCGCCCTATGATCTGAAGAAGTTCCGCACGCTGTTCCTGGCCGGCGAGCGCGCCGACCCGGATACGGTGCAATGGGCCGAACGCATCCTCAAAGTTCCGGTGATCGACCATTGGTGGCAGACCGAGACCGGCTGGGCGATCTGCGGCAATCCGGTGGGCTTAGGCGCGTTGCCGGTGAAATACGGCTCGGCCACGGTGCCGATGCCGGGCTACGCGATGGACGTGCTCGACGACGCGCGCAAGCCGCTGCCGGCCGGCAAGATCGGCTCGATCGTGGTCAAGCTGCCGCTGCCGCCGGCGTGCCTGCCGACGCTATGGCAGCAGGATGCGCGCTTCAAGGAGAGCTACCTCGAGGAATTCCCCGGCTATTACAAGACCGCGGACGCCGGCTACCGCGACGAGGACGGCTACATCTTCGTCATGAGCCGCACCGACGACATCATCAATGTCGCCGGCCACCGGCTCTCGACCGGCGGCATGGAGGAAGTGCTCTCCGCGCACCCGGACGTGGCCGAGTGCGCGGTTATCGGCGTGAAAGATGAGCTCAAGGGCGAGGTGCCGTGCGGCTTCGTGGTGCTGAAAGCGGGCGTCCACCGCCCGCATGGCGAGATCGAGAAGGAGATCGTCGCTTCGGTGCGCGACAAGATCGGGCCGGTGGCGGCGTTCAAGCTCGCGATCACGGTGAACCGGCTGCCGAAGACGCGCTCGGGCAAGATCCTGCGCGGCACGATGAAGAAGATCGCCGACAAAGAGCCCTGGAACATGCCGGCCACGATCGACGACCCGGCGATCTTGGACGAGATTGCGACAGCGCTAAAGGGAAGAGGCTTGGCGGGGTGACTTAGCCCCTCTCCCGCTGGGCAGAGGGAAATGAGTTTTTCGACGCGCCGACGATTTCGGCGATCGCAAGGGAGGACTTAATGCCGATGTTCATCTGTTCGTTGAGCTGGACCGACCAGGGAATTCGCTCGGTCAAGGACGCGCCCAAGCGCGCCCAAGCCGGACGGGACCTCGCCAAGAAAATGGGAGTCGAGATCAAGCAGATCTTCCTGACCACGGGTGATGCCGATCTGCTTCTCATCCTCGACGCCGCCAATGGGGACAACGTCGCCAAGTTCGCGCTCGCGCTGAGCGCGCAGGGTAACGTGCGCACGCGCACCGCCCGCGCTTGGCCGGAGGCCGAGTTTCACAAGCTGATCTCCGAATTGCCGTGATCCCGCGCGTACGGCGCTGAAAGACCGGGGCTGGCGCAACGACTCCCTTCCCCTCTCCCCAATGGGGAGAGGGTGGTCCGAGGCGGCGCAGCCGCCGAGGACCGGGTGAGGGGTTTCCGACTTCGCAACACGAGCCCCCTCACCCGGCTCCGCCCGCTTTCGCGGGCGTCGCCACCCTCTCCCCGCCGGGGAGAGGGAAACAGAGACCGCGTCGAAGATGCTAAGATTGCGATTAGCGCTCGTCGTCTTCGCGATAGCAATCCTCATGTATGGCCCAAACGCCTCCGCCGTCCCCGCCGCGCTTGCTGAACTGGCGCCGAGCGGCAAGCTCCGCGTCGGCGTGGTGGTCGCCCCGACGCCGAGCGCGTCGTTCGCCATCAAGGACGCGAGCGGGAACTTGCGCGGCGTTGCCGTCACGCTCGGTACCGAGCTGGCGAAAAAGCTCGGCGTGGCGGTCGAGTTCGTGCCCTACCCGAATTCCGGCGAGCTCAGCGAAGCGGTGCGCGGCCATGCTTGCGAGGTGGCGTTCCTCCCCGTGGACGAGGAGCGCAAGAAACAGGTGGAATTCGGCCCGGCCTATAACCTGTTCGAGAGCACGCTCTTGGTGCCGTCCGGCTCGAACATCGCGACGCTGGCGGACGCCAATCGCGCCGGCGTGCGCGTGGTCGGTATCGCGCCAATACGACCACGATCCGGAGCGCACAGCGCGCGTTCTCGAAGGCGATCGTGATCGCGGCGCGCTCGGTCGACGAGGCGGTCGAGATGATCCGCGCGGGCCAGGCCGACGCGCTGGCGCTGAGCCGCAATTCGCTCCGGGGCCTGGTCGCGCGGCTCTCCGGCGCGCGCATCCTCGACGGCCATTTCCACGCCGCCGGCACGGCGATCGCGGTGGCGAAGAACCGCCCGGCCGCGCTCGCTTTCGTGAGCGCGTTCATCGAGGACGCGAAGGCGTCGGGCCTGGTGCGGCGCGCGCTCGACGAGGTGGGGCTGAAAGAGGCGACCGTCGCCCCGCCCGGCGTGCGCTAGGCGGCGAGCCGAGCAATTGTACCGTCTTACCGCAGTGCGAGACGGAATTTGTCATAGCCGCGCGCGGTTCCCAGCAATGTCACATGACGCCGGGCATGGCCTGTGGAATGGTTCGCGTCCGGTAGGGAGCAACCAGGGGGAATTCAATGGCCAACAAGGTCGATACCCACGAACTGATCACGCCGTCGCCCGCGCAGTTCGCCGCGTGCGACGGTTTTGCCATCCGCACCGGCGACGCCTTCGCGCTGATCGGCCGCGTCCTGCTCGGCTGGCTGTTTCTCATGAGTTGGCCGAAGCTCGTGAGCATCGCTGGCTTCACCGGCTATCTGGTCGCGCTCAAAGTGCCGGCTCCGGAATTTTTCGCGTGGGTCGCCGCGATCGCGGAAATGGTGATCGGAATCACGTTGATTCTTGGCATCGCCACGCGCTACGGGGCACTGCTCGGCCTCGTGTTCATTGTGATCGCGACGGCGCTGGCGCATCGCTATTGGGAATATCCCGCGGCCCAGCAAATAGGGCAGTACATCAACTTCCTGAAGAACCTCTCGACCGGCGGCGGCTTGCTGCTGTTGTTCGTCACCGGCGCCGGCCGGTTCTCGGTCGACGGCTGGCTGCGCAAGCGGGGGTGAACAATCTTTCCCTCTCCCCGATGGGGAGAGGGTGGTTCGAGGCGGCGCAAGTCGGGCTTGCCCGACTTGCGTTGATCAAAGCGAACTCGCGCAAGCGCGAGTTCGATGCCGCCGAGGACCGGGTGAGGGGGTTCCAGCGACAGAACTCGATCCCCCTCACCCGGCTCCGCCCGCGTTTGCGGGCGTCGCCGCCCTCTCCCCGGCGGGGAGAGGGAAAATAGCAGGCTCCCATGCCTCGCCTCGACAACAAAGCCGCCATCGTCACCGGCGCCGCGCGCGGGATCGGGCTCGCGATCGCGACACGCTTCGTCGCGGAAGGCGCGCGCGTGATGCTCTCCGACATCAACGAGCAGGACGGCGCGGCGGCGGCCAAAGCGCTCGGCGCCAACGCGCGCTTCGCGGCTTGCGACGTCGGCGACACGCGCGATGCGAACAAGCTGGTCGAGGAAACGGTGAAGGCGTTCGGCGGCGTGGACATCCTGGTGAACAACGCGGGCATCATCCACACCGCCGATTTCCTCGACATCCAGGAGGCCGATTTCGACCGCGTGATGCGGGTCAACCTGAAGGGCGTGTTTCTCGTGGGCCAAGCCGCGGCGCGGCGCATGGTCGAGCAGGTCAAGGCCGGCAGCAAGCCCGGCGCCATCGTCAACATGTCGTCCACCAGCGCCGTGGTGGTGATCGCCAATCAGGTTCCCTACGCCGCCTCCAAGGGCGCGGTCGGCCAGCTCACGCGCGTGATGGCGCTCGGGCTCGCGCCCTACGGCATCCGCGTGAACGCCATCGGACCCGGCTCGATCATGACGGAGATCCTGAAAGGCATCGCCACCGATCGCGAGGCCAAGCGGCGGATTCTTTCGCGCACGCCGCTCGGGCGCGTGGGCGAGCCGGAGGAGGTGGCGGCGGTGGCCGCCTTTCTGGCCTCGGACGACGCCAGCTACATGACCGGGGAGACGATCTTCGTGGACGGCGGCCGGCTCGCGCTCAATTACACGGTGCCGGTGAAGGACGCCCAGCTCGATTCCTGAGGCGGTCGTCCCCTCCCCCTGAAAGGGGGAGGGCTAGGGAGGGGGTCAATG
>JAHFPN010000117.1 GCA_023269635.1 Hyphomicrobiales bacterium
GTACCGGCTTCAGAAACCGCGCCGCCTTCTCGGCGATGATCTTTCCCACGTTCGTCGAGCCGGTGAAGTTGATGCGCTTGACCCGCGGGTCGGCGATCAGCGCGTCGACCGCGGCCGCCGCGCCCTCGCGCGAGGTGGTGAGCACGTTGATGGTGCCGGCCGGAACGCCGGCCTCCTCCAGCACCTCGCCGATGATCCGGTGCGTCATCGGGGTCTCTTCCGAGGCCTTCAACACCACCGCGTTGCCGCAGGCGAGCGGCATCGCCACCGCGCGCACGCCCAGAATCATCGGCGCGTTCCACGGCGCGATCCCGAGCACCACGCCCACCGGCTGGCGCACGGCCATCGAGATATTGCCCGGGATATCGGACGGGATCACCTCGCCGGTGATCTGGGTCGTGGCCGACGCGGCCTCGCGCAGCATGCCGGCGGCAAAGAAAGTGTTGAACATACCCCAGCCGAAGGTGCAGCCCGATTCCGCGGTCATCGTCTTGGCCACGTGCTGCGCGCGCGCTTCCAGGAGATCCGCGGCTTTCCAGAGGATCTGCCGCCGCTTCGAGGGCGGGGTCTTCGACCATTCGCGGAACGCGACCGCGGCCGCGCCCACCGCGGCGACCGCGTCGAGCGGCCCGGCGTCGGGCACCCGCGCCACGAGCTCGCCGGTATAGGGGTTGCGCTTCTCGTAGTGACGGCCATCGGCGGAACCGGCATCGCGGCCGCCGATCCGCATGGCGACGTTCTGCATGTTCGAATTCTCCTTGGCGAACCGAATTTGGCACCTGGCCATGACCTTGTCGACCCTCCCGCCGCGCGGCAGCACCGCTTGGAGCGTCCCCGCGCGCGTGCTAGTCGGCGCCGATGACGCCCGCGATCGCATTCGACCGCGTATCGAAGCATTACGGCGAGGCGCGCACGGCCGCGCTCGACGACGTCACGCTCGCGGTCGCCGAGCGCGAGTTCCTGGCCGTGGTCGGCCCCTCCGGCTCGGGCAAGACCACGCTGCTTCGCCTCGTCAACCGCCTCACCGATCCGAGCGAAGGGAAAGTACGCTTCCAGGGCGAGGACGTGCGCGCGCAGGATCCGATTCTCCTGCGCCGGCGCATCGGCTACGTGTTCCAGGGCGTCGGCCTGTTCCCGCATCTCACCGTGGTCGAGAATATCGGCATCACGCCGAAATTGCTCGGCTGGGAAAACAGCCGCATCGCCGCACGCGTCGATGAGCTACTCGCGCTCGTGCATCTCGCGCCCGAATACCGCGGCCGCTTCCCGAACGAGCTTTCCGGCGGCGAGCGCCAGCGCGTGGGCATCGCCCGCGCCCTCGCGGCGCAGCCGCCGGTGGTGCTCATGGACGAGCCGTTCGGCGCGCTCGACCCGCTGACCCGCGACGCGCTCTCCAAGGATTACCGCCGCCTGCACGAGACGCTCAAGCTCACCAGCGTCATGATCACCCACGACATGACCGAGGCCGTCCTGCTGGCGGACCGCATCGCCGTGATGCACGCGGGCCGCGTCATCGAGATCGACACGCCGCGCGCGCTGATGGCCGCGGCCAAGCACGCCTATGTGCGCGAGCTGATGCAGACCCCGCGCCGCCAGGCCGAGCGGCTCGGCGCGCTGTTGTCGGAGCGGCGGCCGTGAGTATCGACCCCCGCGTCGCCGACGCAATCGCGCGGCTCCCGGATTATCTCGGCAACCATGTGATCGTGAGCCTGACCGCGCTCGTGCTCGGGCTCGCACTCTCGCTCCCGCTCGCGATCGCGGCCACGCGGCGCGCGAGCTTGCGCTGGCCGCTGCTCGCGACCGCAAGCCTGGTGCAAACCATTCCCGGGCTTGCGCTGCTCGCCCTGTTCTATCCCCTGCTCCTCGGCCTCTAGGCGCTGACCGAGCGCACCTTCGGCGCCGGCTTCTCCGCGCTCGGGTTCCTTCCGTCCGTGCTCGCGCTCACGCTCTATTCCATGCTGCCGGTGCTCCGGAACACGATCACCGCCATCCTCGGCGTCGATCCGGCGGTGAACGAGGCCGCGCTCGGTGTTGGCATGACCAAGCGCCAAGCACTCTTTATGGTCGAGCTGCCGCTGGCGTTGCCGGTGATCATGGCCGGCATCCGCACCTCCGCGGTGTGGGTGATCGGCACCGCCACGCTCTCGACACCGGTTGGCCAGTCGAGCCTCGGCAACTACATCTTCGCCGGGCTGCAGACCCAGAACTGGATCTTCGTGCTGTTCGGCTGCGTGGCGGCGGCGCTGCTCGCGCTTGTGGTCGATCAATTGCTCGCGCTGATGGAAAGCGGCGTCAGCCGCCGGCGCCGCGGCCGCGTCGCATTCGGCGCCGCCGGGATCGCGCTCGTGGTCGCGGCCGCGCTCGCGCCTTCGCTCGCGCGCCCGCCCGGAGCTTACGTAATCGGCGCCAAGACCTTCACCGAGCAATACATCCTGGCGGCACTGATCGAGGATCGCTTGCGCGCTGTGGGCCTCACCGTGAGCCGGCGCGAGGCCTTGGGCTCGATCATCGTGTTCAACGCGCTCGCCGCCGGCGATGTCGATCTCTACACCGACTATTCCGGCACGATCTGGGCCAACGAGATGGGCCGCACCGAGGTGCTGCCGCGCGAGCAGGTGCTGGCCGAAGTCGAGAAGTGGCTGAAAGAACGTCACGGCATCGCGCTCCTCGGCACGCTCGGGTTCGAAAACGCCTATGCGCTCGCCATGGCGCGCAAGCGCGCCGAGGCGCTCGGCATCAAGTCGATCGCCGATCTCGCGCGCGTTGCCCCGCGCCTTTCCATCGTCGGCGATCTCGAATTCTTCTCGCGGCCGGAATGGGCCGCGCTCCGGAACGCCTACGGGCTCGCGTTCGCGGCCGAGCGGCTGCTGGCGCCGGATTTCATGTACGCCGCGGCCGCCGCCGGCGAGGTCGACGTGATCTCGGCCTATACCAGCGACGGCCGCATCAAGCAGTACGATCTCGTGGTGCTGGAGGACCCGAAACGTGCGATCCCGCCCTATGACGCAATCCTGTTGCTTTCGCCCAAGCGCGCCGAGGACAGCACATTGCGCGACGCGCTGAAACCATTGATCGGCAGCATCGATGTCGCGCTCATGCGCGAGGCCAACCAGCGCGCCGGCGATACGACGCGGAAGGAGACGCCCGCCGACGTGGCCCGCTGGCTGTGGAGTCGGATCGAGGCCAAGCCCCGCTAGCGCGCCTTCGCGGCCGAGGGATCGCGCACCAGCAGCAAGAGCGCCATCGCCGAGATCGCGATGATGACGGCGATCACGTCGAACGCGCGCGTGTAGCTGAATTGCCCGATCAGGAACCCGGCAAGGATCGGGCCCATGGCCTCGCCGAAATCGAACACGGTGCCGAACACGCCCATGGCCGCGCCGAGGCGGCGCGTGGCCACGAGATCGGCGATCAAGGCGTTGGTCACCGGCGTCACCGCCGCGACGCCGAGGCCCAAGAGCGGCGCCAGCGCGATCAAGCCGAGCAGGCTCTCGGCGCGGAAGATCAAGGGCAGCGCGAGCACGCACAGCACGAGCCCGAGGACGATCACCGGCTTGCGCCCGAGCCGGTCCGAGGCGCGGCCGGCGATGGGCTTCGCCGCCATGGCCATCACCAGCTGCGTGCCGAGCACGATCGCGATCTCGGCGTCGTTCAGGCCGTGCGCCTTGGCATAGATTGGGAGAAAGCCGAGGAATGCGCCGTAGCCGAGATACATCACGCCCTCGATCGCTGACGCGATCAGCACCGGCGGCGAGGACGCGATCTCGCGCACGCCCTGCACGAATGCAGCGGTGCGCGCCGGCAGACTCGAGGAGGAGAGCGGCTCCAAGCTCTCCGGCTCGGGCAGCAAGATCACCACCAGCAAGGTGAGCACCCCGAGCGCGGCGACGATCAGGTAAACCACGGGATAACTCATCGTATAGAACAGCACCAAGCCGCCGATCATCGGCCCCGCGGTCGCGCCCACGTCGTTGCCGGAGGAGAACCAGCCGAGCCGCGCCCCGCGCCCGTGCGCGGCGAGCCCGGCGACATAGGCGGCCGCGACCGGCGAGAAGATCGCGGTGGCAAAGCCGTGCACGAAGCGCAGCACGAGCAGTGCCGTGGCGTCGCCGACCAGCGGATAGAAGAACGGCGGCGCCGCGAAGAACAGCGCGCCGAGCACCATCATTTTCTTCCGCCCGAGCACGTCGGAGAGCGCGCCCGCCGGCAGCTTGAAGAACACGCCGGTGATGGTGGAGGCGGCGACGATCACGCCGATCAGTTCGGGCGTGGCGCCGAGATCCTCCGCGAAGCGCGGCAGCACCGGGCTCCGCGCCATCTGGTAGCCGAGGCGCGAGAGCAGGCTCGCGAGGATGACGGCGATGAAGGCATTCACTCGGATTGTCCCCGCTCCGGCGGATTCCGCCCTCGCACGGCGGTGGAAACCCGCTCTATTCCTCGGCCTCCACGTGCGGCAGATGCGCCCAGCGCTTGTCGCGCCGCTTCACCGGGATGGTGTTGGTCGCCGGAAGACTTGCGAGCTCGGCCGAGTCGAAATCGACCGCCGGCATGCGGTTGTCGAAGCCGACGTTCTTGTGCGTCACGCTCATCGAGAGCGCAACGGCAACCTCCGCCTGGATGATCCCGAGTTTGTGCGCCGCCACCGCGATCCGGGTCTGGCAGCGCGTGTCGACGCTATGGAGGCTCGCGACCTTGGCCGCGGAGCCGACCGCGATGCCGAGATCGATGTCGCGCAGATTGCATTGCGGCCCGACGAACTCGAACGTCTCGCTGTCCGCGCGCTGCTTCTTGGTCGCCTCCATGAACTCGGCGCAGGTGGCAAAGCCGCACGCGCCGCAATCGTAAATCGGCGGATACCAGCCGCTGAGGCCGATGAAGAGCACGCCGTCCAGGCGCTCGGCCATGGCCGCGTCGCGGAACCAGATTTCCTGGCGCCGCTCCTTGCCACGGGCGCGCATCCAGTCGGCGAGCCGTTTGAGCGTCGGCTTGTCGTCCACCAGCACGGTTTCGATGAACAGCGGTTTGCCGCGGAGAAAGAGCTGGCCGCCGGATTTCGGCGCGGTCACCGCTGCGGCCGCGCACAGCTTGCCGACCGTCTGCACCACGTCGGCCCGCATTTCATCGATACCTTTGAACATGGCTGCCTCCTCCGCTCGGCAGCCGCGCGTGACATCGCGCACGCTCGCGGCAGCGCTTGGTCAAGCCATCAATCAGCTTTATGCTTGCAGTGGGAAAAGGCTTGAAACAAATAAATATGCTTCCAAGAGCCATGAAAATTCTTATGGGTCAGCCATGAGGTGGATGCCCCCGTCGCTGAGCGCGGCCAGAGCCTTCGAAGCCGCGGCGCGCACGCTCAATTTCACCCGCGCCGCCGAGGAACTCGGGCAGACGCAAGGCGCCATCAGCCATCAGGTGCGCGCCTTGGAGGCCCGCCTCGGCGTCCGGCTGTTCGAGCGCGGCGCGCGCGGACTGATCGAGCTGACGGAATCGGGGCGGCGCTATCTGCCGTTCGTGCGCGAGGCGTTCGACCGCTTGCGCGCCGGCGAGGAATTGGTGCGCGGCAGCGGCCGCGCGGCGGTGCTGACCGTCAGCGTCTCGCCGAACTTCGCGAGCAAGTGGCTGGTGCCGCGGCTCGGCGACTTCTCCAAGTCGCATCCGGATCTCGATCTCCGCATCAGTGCTTCGCCCCACCATGTCGACTTCAGCCGCCAGGACATCGATCTTGCGGTCAGGCATGGAGACGGAAATTGGCCGGACTTGCACGTCGAGCGCTTGTGCGCCGAGGAGATTTTCCCGGTGTGCAGCCCGAACCTGCTGCAATCCGGTTTGGCGATTTGCTCCGCGGCCGATCTTTCCGGTCGCATCCTCATCCACGATCGGGACCGGAGTCGCTGGCGCGATTGGTTGGCCGCGTTCGGGATCAAGGCCGCCGCCACCGAGCACGGTCCGGTATTCGACCAGACCGCGCTCGCGATCGACGCGGCGGTTGCCGGTCAAGGAATCGCGCTGGCGCGGAGCGCGCTCGCCGCGCTCGATCTCATCGCCGGCCGCCTGGTCCGGCCTCTGCCCGAGGCGCCGCCCGCAGAGTTCGCCTATTGGATCGTCTGCCGCAAGTCGGTCGGCGAGGCACCCAAAATCAGGCGCTTTCGCTCTTGGCTCCTGGCGCAGGCCAAGGCCGACGAGGCCGCGTTGGCGCACGGCGTCCGGCCGCTCATCCGTTCTTCCGCTTGAGCCCGAGCCGGTACGCGATAATGCGATCCACCAGCCGCAACGGCAGGACCTTCATCATGTGATGCTCGAAGCGGCTGTCCACGATCGCGTAGCGCACTTTCGGCGACGCGGTGGTGAGCACGTGATGCACGAGCTCACCCACCCGTTCCGGTGGCAGCCCGGCGCGGCCGCTCTTCAGCATGAAGTCGCGCATGCGCTGAAGCGCGGTGAAATAGGGCGAGTTCCGGTAGCGATCGACCTCAAGCGCCTCGGCCTTGTCCCAGATCGCCGACCGCACGAAGCCGGGGCCGATCACGATCACGTCGATGCCGTAGAGCATGAGCTCGCGGCGGAGGCTTTCGGAGAGGCCTTCGAGCGCGAACTTCGAGGCGTTATAGGGCGCCATGAACGGCGCCGCGGTCTTGCCGCCGACCGAGCTGATCATCACGATGCGGCCGGGCGTCCCTTTTAGCGCGGAATCCATCCCGAGCAGCGGCAGGAACGCCTGCGTCACGATCAATTGGCCGGTGACGTTGATCTCGATCTGGTTGCGAAAGTCGTCGACCGCGAGGTCATAGAGCGGGCCCGGCACCGCGACGCCGGCGTTATTGAGGAGGCCGAACAGCGTCGCGCCCGCGAGCGCGGCGCGTACCTGCCGCGCCGCCGCGTGCACCGCCGCCTCGTCGGTGATGTCGAACAGGAGCGGCGTGAAGTTGGGGCCGAGCCAGGCTTGCAGCCGATCGGCGTCGACCTGCTTCCGCACGCTGCCGAACACACGGAACCCTTCGTCGACCAGCACTTTGGCAGTGGCCTGGCCGATGCCGGTCGAGGCCCCGGTGACGACGACGCTTTTCATGGCGAGATGTTCTTTCGGGTCGAAAACGGAACCGGTTTTGATCGGGGTGATCGGCGTCAGTTTCGTTCGCTCACCTGCGTGTCCTTGAGGACGCGGTGGACGCGCAGGAGCACCGCGCCGCGCCGAACGAACAATTGATGTCCGCTCTGCAACGCCGAGGCGATGCCGAGCGCGGCGCCGACCGGGATCGTGGCTAGGGTCACGAACGTGTCGGTACCGGCGAGCGGCGGAGCAAAATAGGGCGCGAGCGGGTCGAACACAATGTCCCCCGGCCGCAGCGCGGTCTTGCCGGGATCGGCGAATCCGATGCCGGCGAGCCGTGCATAATGATTGAACGTGCCCGCGCCCCAAAACCAGGCACGGGCACCGGGCGCGTTGACCTTGGACCAGCGGGCCGCCTCGGCGGCCGCCGCGCGCTGATCGGAATAGGTGACGATCTCGAGCGCTTGCACGGCAAGGCCGAACACGACGGCAAAGGCGACCGCGACGCGCATCCCGTCCCGCGCCGGGCGCGCGCGCGCGACCGCTTCGGCCGCCAGCCGAAACAGGATCAGCGTGACCACGAACAGAATGCCGATCAGCCGCCGCGCCGCGGGATAGGGAGAGAGCAGGTAACCCGCCAGGAGCTCGATCAAGAGCCAGCCGATGAGAAACCACGTGTCGCCCCTCTCCAGCACGCCCGCGTCACCTTCGCGCGCCCGCACCAGACGATACGCGGCAAGTCCCGTGAGCAGCCACAGCGCGGCGCCCGCGGCGCCGGGCAATGCGAAGGCACGCAGCCCGAACGCGCTGAACGCGATCATCGCGAGCAGAACGGCGGCGGCGGCGAGAACGACGCGCAACGATGCGCCGAGCGCCGCGAGCCCGAGC
>JAHFPN010000118.1 GCA_023269635.1 Hyphomicrobiales bacterium
TCTGGCGTCCTCGTAGTGGATCACCCGCTCGCCCTCGTCGTGGATGATGCGAGCGGCTTTGATCTGCCAGAGCGGCGGCTTCTTCGGGTCGTCCTTGCACGGCGCGCAGGCGGTGTAGATGCCGCTGTGGTAGACGGTGACGCGGCCTTCCGTGCGGTCGGCGCGGGCCGCGGCGAAACGGGTCTTGTCCGTCGATTCGACCAGCAGTGATTTGATGAATCCGTCGCGGAAGTCGTCGGTGATCTCCAGCGAGTCGGCGTAGATGAAGCGGCCTTCCTTGGTGCGGTAGCGGACGTTGCCTTCGGCGAAAACCTTGTTGGTCTTGCGGTCATAGGTGACCTTGGCTGCTTCGAGCACGCCACCGTCGTAATAGATCTGAACGTTGCCGACCGCGGAGACGACATTCTTCTGGTAGTCGTACAGGAGCTCGTCCGCCTGCAGGAGCATGCGCGCCTTCGCATCGGAGCGGCGATTCAACAAGGATTGCGAGAACGTCGGTTGCTGCGTGGTGGCGGACGGCTGCTGCGCGCGAGCCGGCGCGGCCGCGGCCGCGAAGAGCGGCACGGCAAACAGCGCCACCGCGCACGCGCGGACAAGCTGGCGCGACGGGAGGCGGGGTGCGGCCGGGAACTGGACGGTACGCGATGCCATTAACCGTCTTCCTGATGCAACAGAACCCAACAACCCATCAGGGCCCAGGCCGCAACCGGAACCCACGCGGCAAAGACCGGGGGGACGACCCCGTTCATGCCGAGCTCCTCGCCCAACCTGGTGGCAACATAAAGCAAAAACCCGGCGCTCAGGCCAGCCAGCATCATCTTGCCGATGCCGCCGAGCCGGAACACCCGGAGGCTGAAGGCCGCGGCGATCACCACCATCGTGACCAGCGTGAATGGCAAGGCGAGCAACTGCTGGTATTGCAACCAGTAACGCTCGGTTCTGAGCCCCGCCCGCGCCGCCGCCTCGGCCGCCAGCGGCAGGTCCCAAAATGATAACGCGTCGCGCCGGCCGAGGCTGCCGCGCACCTGCTCGGCAGTGAGGTTGGTGCTGAACAGGTAGGTCTCGTATTCCTCCGGCTCGTTGCCGGCGGGAAACACGCGCACCTTGTGCAATACCCAGGTGCCGGGCTCGAGCTGCGCCTCGCGGGCTTCGACGCGCTCGGTGAATCGGCCTTCGGGATCGAACGCGAAGATGCGCAAGCCGCGCAGCGTGCGCCCGTCCTCCGCCGCCCACTGTGCCTGGATGATCGCTTGGCCGTCCACGCTCTGCTGGCGCACCCAGGCGCCGTCGATGCTGCCCTGAAACAGCGAGGTGCGGCGCTCGAACATGGCCGCCTCGAGCCGGGTCGCTTCCTCCCACGCCGATGCCGACAGCGGGCTATAGATCGTGGTGGCGAACGCCCCGATCAGGGCCGCGAAAATGACCGCCGATGCGATGAACTGCCAGGCCGAAATTCCGGCGGAGCGGGCGACGATGAATTCGTTCCGCCGCGACAGCGTGAGGAAGGTGACCATCGCGCTGATCAGCACCGCAAACGGCAGCATCTGCTCGGAAAAAACCGGCAGGCGCAGCAACACGAGGCGCGCGACCTCGATCAGCGAGGCGTTCTCGCGTTCGCCCAGCCGGCGGGCGAACTCGAAGAAGTCGATCACTCCGATCAGCGCGAGCAGCGCAACGAACACGAGCACGAGCGTGCCGAGGAAGTGGAAACCAAAGTAACGGCCCAGCAATCCGAATGCGACCATGGGCGGACCTCAGACCGTTTCCATGCGCTCGACGCGCCGAACCACAGTGTCGGTGATGCTCTGCACGAAAGCCGGGACGCGTGTCTCGAACCGCCCTGCGATCGAGGCGAGGCTTAGCGCGATCGCGCTGATCGGGAACAGATACGGCAGCGGTGCGGCGAGCGGACTGCGTGCCACCAGCCCGATACAAGCGAACGAGGCGAGTTGCAGCGCGGAAACCGCCGTGGCCGCGCCCCCGAGCGCGAGCCATCGGCTCTGTCGCGTGGTGCGCGGCGCGCCGAGGAACGCGAACGCGATCAGGAAACTGGCGAGCGGATAGAGCGGCGTCGACAAACGCTGGTGCAACTCGACGCGGAAGCGGCCGGGATCGACCTTCAACGTCGGATCGTCGGCCGCCGGCCACAGCACCTCGAGTAGCGGGCGTTCGTTAGGCCGATAATAGGTCTCGGTGATCTCGTGCCGGAATTGGGAGAGATCGAACGCATAGCGCGGGAATTCCACGATCGAGTTCTCGGCCGGCCCGCCGATGGTCTCGCTTCCGGATCGATGCAACGAGCCCGCTTCGAGCACGAGGAAAAGCCCGCCCGGCGCGTCGATGATCCGGCCGCGGTCGGCGATGAAAGTCTGCGCGACCTTCTCGCGCGCGTCGTGGATGAAGATTCCGTGCAGCGTTCCGCCCGCAGTGCGGTCGCGGATATGGAAAGTGAGCCCGCGCTCGATGGCGGTGAAGCGGCCCGGCTGCGCGACGTTGGTGACGATATCGGCGTTCACTCTGGCGATCTGGTCGCGCAGCGCGCGCATGCTCATGGGCGCGAAATAGGTCGCGATCGAGCCGGACAATAGCGCCACTGCCAGCGCCAGACAGAACAGCGGCCCGAACACCTGCCACGGACTGACGCCGGCGGCGCTCATCACGATCAGCTCGGAATCGCCGTTGAACCGGTTCAGCGTGTAGAGCACGGCCAGGAACAGCGCGAACGGCGCGGTCACCATCAGGAAGGTCGGCAACGTGAGCGCCACGATGCTCGCGAACATCACGATGGTCTGGCCCTGGCTCGCCAAGAGATCGATCCGGCGCAGGGCCTGGGTAAGCCAGACCATGACCGTGAGCGTGCTCACCACGGCAAGGAAGGCGACAGTCGCAGTGAAAAGAATGTAGCGTCCGAGCCGTCCCATGATGCGATTGCGGCGCGGCATCCCCCGATGACGACCCCTCGAAACCCCTAGGGGCAAAGCCCGTCATAGGGATGGCAGCATTGCGGCTCGTTCGTGGCGCCTCGCCCCGACCGGCCCGATCGGCTATGAGGAATCGCGCCAATTCCAGCCCCTGGGCCGTCGCGCAGCCCGCGGAATCCCGGAAAATCCCGATGCCCAAGGCCGCCCACGCCCCCCGAATCGCCTTCTCCCGCCCCCCGGCCAGTCCGCGCGGGGTGCTGATTGTCTTGTGCGACGACGAGCTGAAATTCGGCTCAGCCGCGACGGCCATG
The DNA here is from genome assembly GCA_023269635.1 of Hyphomicrobiales bacterium. GTDB lineage: Bacteria > Pseudomonadota > Alphaproteobacteria > Rhizobiales > Xanthobacteraceae > JAHFPN01. Next base: position 3,233 of record JAHFPN010000118.1, read on the forward strand.
CTCAAGCCGGTGCGCGCGCTGGTCGCCAAGACTGCGAAAACCGAGGGTTTCAAGGGCAAGAAGGGCAAGGCGCTCGAGCTTCTGGCCCCGGCCGGGCTCGCGGTCGAACGCCTGACAATCGTGGGGGTCGGCAAGGCCAAGGAGCTCGAGCTCAAGGACTGGCTCAAGCTCGGCGGCACGGTCATGGGGAAGATTCCGGGCCCGGCGCGGGCCGTGAGCGTGTTTCTCGATCTACCGGGGCCCGCCACCAAGCCGGAAGCCGCAGCCGAGTTCGCGCTCGGCCTTAAGCTCCGCGCCTATCGCTTCGACCGCTACCGCACCAAGCGCAAGGAGGACGAGGAGAAGGCGCCGGCGGGCGCCAACGTCGCGCTGGCGGTCGCAGATCCCGCCGCCGCTGAGAAGGCCTGGAAAGCGCGCGAGAGGGTCGGCGAGGGGGTGCTGATCGCGCGCGACCTCGTGAACGAGCCGCCGAACGTGCTCTATCCGGTCGAGTTCGCGCGCCGCGCCGCGGAGCTGAAAAAGCTCGGAGTCGCGGTCGACGTGCTCGACGTGCCGGCGCTGAAGAAGCTCGGCATGCGCGCGCTTCTCGCCGTCGGGCAGGGCTCGGCGCACGAGTCGCGGGTCGTGGTCATGCGCTGGAACGGAGGCAAGAAGGGCGAGGCGCCGGTCGCGGTCATCGGCAAGGGCGTGTGCTTCGACTCTGGCGGCATCTCGATCAAGCCGGCGGCCAGCATGGAGGAGATGAAGGGCGACATGGCGGGCGCGGCCTGCGTGGTCGGCCTCATGCACACGCTCGCGGCCCGAAAGGCGCGCGCGAACGTGGTCGGTGCCATCGGGCTCACCGAGAACATGCCGAGCGGCACCGCGCAGCGGCCGAGCGACATCGTAAAATCGATGTCCGGCCAGACCATCGAGATCCTCAATACCGATGCCGAGGGCCGGCTCGTGCTGGCCGACGTGCTCTGGTACGTGAAGGAGCGCTTCAAGCCGAAATGGATGATCGATCTGGCGACCCTCACCGGCGCGATCCTGGTTTCGCTCGGTCAGGAATACGCGGGACTGTTCGCGAACGACGACAAGCTCGCCAAGCGCCTGATCGAGGCCGGCCAGGCGACCGGCGAGCGGGTGTGGCGCATGCCGCTGGGACCCGAGTTCGACAAGATGATCGATTCCAAGTTCGCCGACATGAAGAACATCGGCGGCCGCTACGGCGGGTCGATCACGGCCGCGCAGTTCCTGCAGCGGTTCGTGGACAAGACGCCGTGGGCGCACCTTGACATCGCCGGCACCGGCATGGCGGCACAGCCGTCCGACATCAACCAAAGCTGGGCGCCGGGCTGGGGCGTCAGGCTTTTGGATCGGTTGATCGGGGAACATTACGAATAGCAGGCACGCGATGACCGAGGTCCATTTCTATCACCTGCAACGTCAGCCGCTGGAGCGCGCGCTACCGCAGCTCGTGGAAAAATGCCTCGAGCGCGGCTGGCGTTGCGTGATCCAGGCCGCGTCCGATGAACGCGTGGACGCGCTCGACGCGTTGCTCTGGACCTACACCGACGACAGCTTTCTCCCGCACGGCAACGAACGCGAAGCCGAGGCCGCGGACATGCCGGTGGTGCTCGCGGTTTCCGACGCCAATCCGAATGAGGCGCAGGTGCGCTTCTTCGTGGACGGCGCCGTGATCGAGGAAGTCAGAGTCTACGAACGCACGATTCATCTGTTCGACGGCAATGATCCGGACGCGGTCGAGGCCGCGCGCCTGCGCTGGAAGGAAGCGCAAGTAGCGGGGTTCGCCGTCACCTATTGGCAGCAGGACGAAGCCGGCCGCTGGCAAAAGAAGGCGTAGTCAGCCGCGCTTCTTGCCGACCAGCCTCCGATATTGAACCGCGCCGACAGCCGCGTATTGGCCCAGGCATTGTAGCCGGCGAACATCCGGTAGCGTTCGGCCATGATGGTGCTCCGCGCTCAGAGCGCGAAGCGCACCATGATCTCGCGGAACAGGATGACGGCAACGATCATCATCGGCGGGACTAGCCGGAACGCAAGCGGCGCATCGCGCCGCAGGATTACGTCTTTGATGATCGCAGGCGTCGTGACCGCGGCGCACAGCATGGTCCAATAGATGTAGCGGTACTCGTGCGCGATCCCGATCGGAATGAAACCGAGCGCATACATGGCGCCGGAGAGCGCGAGCAGCAACGTGACGCGCCGGGTGACAAGGTCTCGGATCGCGAACGCCGCCAGCGTCCAAGCAAGGCAAACGAGCAGGAACACATACGGCGGGCCGAAGGGCGAGTCGTTCAGCCATTCCGCGGCCGCGTCGATCATCTTGTAGAGGATCGTCGGCTCGAAGGTGAATTCCCTTTGGTTGGTCGATTGCCCGCCGGTGAATACGATCTCCTTGCAATCCCGGCACAGGAATTGGAAGAAGCGGTTCGCGTGCGCGAGCCGGTGCTGCAGGTACGCGAGCGGGTGCGCGACGATGCCCTCGAGCCACAGCTTGGAGAGTTCACTGCCGAAGCGCGGCTTCAGGTTCTCGTAGACTTCCGGGCAGCCGCCCCAGCCATAGACGTCCCAGTGCCGCGGCGTGTAGCAGCGCGCGTTGCGGGCGACGAAATCCGGACCGAAGAATCCCTTGTAGGCGTCCTTGCCGCTATTGAAGGTGATGCCGCCGAGATCGAAGACCTGCAATTGCGACATCGGCTGGATGTCGATGACACGGAATAGATAGCGGTCGGCGAGGATATGCCCGGGCGCCACTGCGATTGCGATCAGGCCCGCGAGGATCGCCCGCTTCACGATCGAGCTCGCGGCCCAACGCCGGCTGGTCGCGGCCGCGGCGAGGTCGATGAGCGGCGGCAATCCGAACAGGCTGTTCGCGCGCATGAACGCGCCCATGACCAAGAACAGCCACATGAACGGGACCGCGATGCGCCGCCGTTTGATCCAGCCGAATTCGATGCCGGCCGCAATCGCCGCCGCGAGCAACAGGCAGATCGTCATGCTCACGTCTTTCACGAGCTGACCGTTGAAATTGATGAGAAGCGGGAACAACGCGGCGACGAACGTCCCGGCCGCCAGCGTGCGGTCGTGCTCGGCGACGGCGCGGGCGAGCAGCGCGAAGCCGCCCCAATAGCCGGCCACGAACAGCACGAACATCGGCTGCGGGCCGTAATAGAGCTTCTGTAGCGGAATCCAGAAGAAGCCGAGCAACGGCGGCTGCCAATTGGTCCAGTCGTTGTCGCGCGCGGCTTTGAAGTAGGCCCAGGCATCGTGGTGCAGAAGGCCGGGATAGAAGGCGATGAAATTCAAGAGCGCGGCCACGATAGCGGCGAGCGCGATGCGCTGCGCTGCGCGCGCTCGTTCGACCGGATTTGCGACGAAGCTCATGGAAGCACCGTCCGTTTGCTGCCTTACTAGCGCTTCCGCCGCAAGATCGTCGCCCCAGATTGCGTTTTGAGCCGACATTCGCCCGCCCGCCGAACGCCTTGTACTTGCAGGTGTTTCTTGCGACCGCTATAGAGCGCGCGCATCCAAGACCCTTCGAGCATTCATCCACTCGGCAGAAACCATGGCGCGCGAACGCACGCTCTCGATCATCAAGCCTGACGCGACCGAACGGAACCTCACCGGCGCCATCAACGATCGCATCGAGCGCGCCGGCTTGCGGATCGTGGCGCAGAAACGCGTCCGTTTGACGCGCGACAAGGCCGAGGGCTTCTACGCAATCCACCGCGAGCGGCCGTTCTTCAAGAGCCTGGTCGAGTTCATGACTTCGGGCCCCGTGGTCGTGCAGGTGCTCGAGGGCGAGAACGCGGTCGCAAAATATCGCGAAGTGATGGGCGCGACCGACCCGGCCAAGGCCGCGCCCGCCACCATCCGCAAGGATTTCGCCCGCTCGATCGAGGCCAACTCCGTGCACGGTTCCGACAGCCCCGAGAACGCCGCGGTTGAGATCGCTTTCTTCTTCGCGCCGGCCGAGATCGTTGGCTGAGCCGGCGCGCGGGCCGGATGTTTCGAGCCCCGAGTGCACGCGGGTCGCGAGCCGCGCGGGCTTTCCTCGCTGGTCAGCCGGCGGGTCGGGCTTGTAGAATAACGCATTCGGGCCGCCGGATTCCTCGCCGGCGGTGCGGCGCGGCCAGCCAGCAATAGAACGGGGAGAGGGACGTCCGGTGGGTTACTTCTTCGACGACATCATGCAGGCGCCGTTCTGGATCGCGGCCGCCCAGATCATCGGCGTCAACGTCGTCCTCTCCGGCGACAACGCGGTGGTGATCGCGCTTGCCTGCCGCACACTGCCGCCGCGCCAACGTTTTTGGGGAATGGTGCTGGGCGCCGGCGTCGCGGTGGTGCTGCGCATCATCTTCACGCTGGTGGTCGCGCAGGCGCTGGAATACCAGTTCCTGAAGCTGATCGGCGGCGTCCTGCTCCTATGGGTCGCGGTCAAGCTGCTGGTGCCCGAGGAATCCGGGGGCGACGATAAGATCGCGGCCGCCGACAATCTCTGGCGCGCGGTGCGCATCGTCGCGATCGCCGACATCGTGATGAGCCTCGACAATGTCATCGCCATCGCGGCCTCGGCCGACATCGCCGCCTCGCGCGTGGATGTGGCACATGCCGTGGTCATCAAGGCAACCTTGATCATCTTCGGCTTGACCACGAGCATTCCGCTGATCATCGCCGGCAGCGCG
>JAHFPN010000119.1 GCA_023269635.1 Hyphomicrobiales bacterium
GCCTCGTGGCCTGGCGCGCGCTGATTCCGACGGCGCGGCTGCCGGCGCCGTTCAGCGAGCCGGTGGTGCGACTATGGCTCGGCCCCGGCGCCCATCTCGTGCACTACCCGGTTTCGGCCGGCGCCGCGATCAACGTGGTCGCGATCTTCGCCGACCAATGGCGGAGCGAGGACTGGAGCGGGGCCGCCGACGCGAGTGCATTGGGGCCGGTGTTCGATTCCTGGGCCGCGGCGCCGCGGGCGCTTCTCTCCGCGGCCGGCGAGTTCCGCCGCTGGGCGCTGCATGATCTCCCGCCGCTCGCACGCTGGGGCAAGGGCGCGGTGACGTTGCTCGGCGACGCCGCGCACCCGATGCTGCCGTTCCTCGCCCAAGGGGCCGCGGCTGCGCTCGAGGATGCGCTCGTGCTCGGCCGCAGGCTCAAGGGTGCCGCCGACGTACCGGCCGCGCTCCGCGCCTACGAGAACGAACGCGCGCCCCGCACGGCGCGGCTACAGACCGCGGCGCGCACTACCGGCGCCTATTACCGCATGGATGGCCCGCTCGCGCTCGCGCGCAATCTCGCGATCAGTGCAATGGGCGGCGAATATCTGATGAAACGCAACGACTGGATCTATGCCTATGATGCCGCGGCCGGCGCACAGGAGCGCACCAGATTGGGGAGGAGCACATGACGATTCATCGCCTTCATCGAGCCATGTTGGTCCTTGTCTTCGGCTTAGCGGCTTTCACGCCGACCGGTGCGGGCGCGGTCAGTGTCGGCCAGATCTGCGGCGGCATCGCCGGCATTCAATGCGACGCCGGACTGTGGTGCGAGCTACCGGCGGGAAGATGCGGGGCCGCGGATCTGCAAGGCCGGTGCGTCCGGGTTCCGGCCGTGTGCACGATGGAATACCAGCCCGTCTGTAGTTGCGATGGGAGAACCTTCGGAAACGATTGCACGCGGCGTGCAGCGACATCGCAAAAGCGGTCCGACGGCGAGTGCCGGTGAATTGAAGGGCCTGAGGTCGATCGGCGGGCACGGCGTCAGCCGAGCGCGATTTCTTCCACGACTTCGTGCGTGAGGCCGATCGGCCCGATGGTGAGCACCATCTTGGCCGTGAGCTTCTCGTTGCCCTTGAGCTTGCCCGAAGCAACGCCCGCGCGCACCGCCTTCTCGATCTCGCGTTGCGAGGTGACGCCGACCTGCTTCAGGAACTTGCGGATGCTGTTGTTGAAAGCGTCTTCGTTCATGATCCTCTCCCGTTCTCGACAGCGAATTTTCTTGACCTAGGTCAATGCGGCGCCCCGTCTCGCCGCAATCATTAGACATCAACGATACATGATGGCGGATGGGCTCGCCGAAAATTGAGGATGGGCCGCCATGACGCGTCTCCTGGTTGCCGCGGCGCTACCGGCCATCCTTGTCACCACGCCCGCCTTAAGCCCGCCGGCCGAGGCCGTTGAAGCCCATCATCCGGGCAAGCAAAAGGCCAGCAAGAAAACGAATGCTAAAGCCTCAACAACCCTGAAGACCAAGAGCAAACGCAAGAAGAAAGCCGACGCGACACGGATCTATTCCCACGTCGCGTGAACATACAGGAGGATGTCCATGAAAGTCTTTCTGACTGCCGTCGTCGCGGCCATCGTCATAGCCGGCGGCGCCTACTACGTGCTTGGCATCTACCAGCGCCAAGCCGATCAGGCCTTCACCACGAGTGCCGTACGCCTGCCCGACCACGGCACCATCCAGAATCTGGTCGGGAAGGATTGGTACCCGGCCAAGCAAGAGTGAACGGGCCTGAATACGGCGTTCCCGCAAGACAGGAGGAGGAGACCATGACGATCGTCAATCCCATGCGCGTCGGCGCCGCGCTCGCCGTAACCGTCGGCGTCGGCTACGCGTTGTGCGCACTCACATTCTGGCTTTGGCCCGAACCAGCGGCGAATTTCATGAACGCACTGTTCCACGGGCTCGACTTCCGCAAGTTGCAGAGCGGGCCGACGTTGTTCAATTTCGGCTCGTTCCTGTACGGACTCGTGGTCATCGTGGTGTGGGCGTTCGTGCTCGGCACGATCTATGGTTGGCTGCTGAACCGCTTCGGCGGCAGGTCGTGAATTCGAACGTTGCTTAGCCGCGTGCCCAAAGCTCTTTCGAGGCGAGCCGCGCCCTTCGCCTACCCGAGCGGGCCGACCGCGAGATAGGCGAAGGCAGCGATCAACCCCGACGCCGGGATCGTGATGACCCAGGCAATCACGATGCCGCCGGCGATGTTCCAGCGCACCGCCGAGACCTTGCGCGCCGCGCCGACGCCGATGATCGAGCCGGTGATGGTGTGCGTGGTGGACACCGGAATCCCAAGCGCGGTCGCCACGAACAGCGTCGCCGCCCCTCCGGTCTCGGCGCAGAAGCCCTGCACCGGCGTAAGCCGCGTGATCTTGGAGCCCATGGTCTTCACGATGCGCCAGCCGCCCACCAGCGTGCCCAGCCCCATCGCCAGCTGGCAGACGATCACCACCCAGAACGGCACGTAGAACTTCGCGCCCAGCATGCCCTGCGAGTAGAGCAGCACGGCGATGATCCCCATGGTTTTTTGCGCGTCGTTGCCGCCGTGCCCGAGCGAATAGAGCGAGGCCGACACGAACTGGAGCGAGCGGAACAACGTGTCCACCGCATAGGGCGTCGCGCGCACGAACAGCCACGACACGACGAACATGAGGATGAGCGCGAGCACGAAGCCCGCGAGCGGCGACAGCACGATCGCCGCGCTGGTCAGGCTCACCCCGGACCAGACGATCGCCCCGAGGCCGGCTTTGGCCACGCCCGCACCCAGCAATCCGCCGATCAGCGCGTGCGAGCTCGACGAGGGAATGCCGTAGTACCAGGTGATCAAATTCCAGGCGATGGCGCCGCTCAGTGCACCGAAAATCACGCGCGCGTCGATCACGGTCGCAGAGACGATGCCGACGCCGAGCGTCTCGGCCACGTGCAGGCCGAAGAACAAGAACGCGATGAAATTGAAGAACGCCGCCCACGCCACCGCCCATTGCGGGCGCAGCACTCGGGTGGAAACGATGGTGGCGATGGAATTCGCCGCGTCGTGCAGCCCGTTGAGGAAATCGAACACCACCGCGACGAGAATCAGCGCAACCAGGATCGGCAGCGCGAGTGAACTCGCATCCATCAGGCCGGCTCCTCACACGTGCTCGATGACGATGCCGTGAATCCGGTTTCCCACGTCGTCGAAGCGGTCCACCACCTTTTCCAGGTGATCGTAGACCTCGTTGCCGATGAAGAACGCCAGGGCGTTGGACGCGCCCTGCGCCTGGAACAGCGCCTTCAGCCCCGTGTCGTGCATCTCGTCGGCATGGCCTTCGAGTTGCGAGATCCGTTCGCTGATGGCGCTCAGGCGCGTGGCCTCGGGGCTGATCGAGCGCAGCAACGGAATCGCCTCCTCCACCAGCCGCGCACACTGCACGATCGTGTCCGCCATCTCGCGCATTTGCGGCGTGAACGCGCGTACGTCGAACAGCATGATCGCCTTGGCGGTCTTCTGCATCTGGTCGATCGCGTTATCCATGGACGTGATGAGGTCGGTGACGTCGCCGCGATCGAACGGCGTGATGAAGGTGCGCCGCACCAGCATCAGCACGTCGCGCGTGATGTTGTCGGCGTCCTGCTCGCGGTCCATGACGGTCTTGAAATGCTGCGGAATCGTGTCGCCGCCTTCGAGCATGGCGCGCAGCGCCTCGGCGCCCGCGACCACGATCTTCGAGTGCTGCGCCAGCAGCTCGAAGAAGCGTCCCTCCTTCGGCATCAGCGCGTGAAACCAGCGGAGCATGGCATCTTCCATTCAGTGGTTACGCGATTACCGCGCCGACGGCCGGCCGGGAATCGCAGGACGCAGAATAGTTGGTGCCGGCGGCAGGAAGCGAACCCGCACCGGGTTTCCCCCAGGGGATTTTAGCTACCGGGACGACCGGCGACTACAACCCGAGCAGGTACCGCAGCAAACAGATCGACGGCCTCGGCCAAGCCCTTGAGGTCGCGCTTGCCGCGCTCGGTGAAGCGGATGTCCGCGCCGGCGACCAGATCCTTTACCGTTCGGGTGACCAGGCACTCGCTCGGCTGGGCCAGCGCTGCCACCCGGGCGGCGACATGCACGGCGATACCGCGCACATCGTTCTCGCCGACTTCGACCTCACCCGTGTGCAGGCCCGCGCGGATTTCGATTCCAAGCGACCGAATCGCGGCGATCAGCGCCAGCGAGCAATCGATTGCTCGTCCCGGCCCGTCGAACGTGGCGAGAAACCCGTCGCCGAGCGTCTTGACTTCGGTTCCCCGGAAGCGGGCCAATTCGCGGCGGAATATAGAATTATGGGCATCGAGCAGCGCGCGCCAACGTCTGTCTCCGAGCGCCTCCGCGCGCTTGGTCGAGTCGACGATATCGGTGAGCAGAACCGTCGCCAGCACGCGCTCGCCGCCGATCGCGGACTTCTCGCCCGTCAGAAATTCGGCGACTTCGTTGGTGATCTGATCGACGTCGTCGCCGAGGTACGGTAGATGATTGATTCCCGGCAATTCCAGAAGTCGGGCGTTCGGGATGCTCTTCGCCAATTGCCGCCCGCCTTCGACATTCACCACCGGATCCTGCGTGCGGTGGATCACCAGCGTCGGCACCCGAACGTAGGGCAGGATTCCGGAGATATCGATCATGGCGTTCATTCGCATCAGCGCCATAACGGCGGCCGGGCTGGCGCTCACGCGCTCCCTTCGCGCCCACCATTCGCGAAAGACCGGATCGTCCTTTTTTGCCGGCGCCCAGGCGTTGAGATTCGCGCCGGTTCCCCAATCCTTCTCGGCATAGTCGAAGAACGCATTCAGCCGCTCGGCCGTGGGAAACCATGAGCTGAACTTGGCGAAGGCGCCAAACAGCACCAGCGCCCGACACCGTTCGGGATAATGCGCGGCGAACAATGTCGCCAGCGAGCCGCCCTCCGATAGCCCGAACACGGCCGCCCGCTTCGAGCCGGCCGCGTCCATCACCGCCCGAACGTCATCCATGCGCTCATCCATGGTGGGAAGCACGGCGACGCGGTCGGACAGGCCGGTGCCGCGTTTGTCGAACATGATGATGCGGGCGAAACTGCCGAGTTTGCGGAGCCAGCGGGCGAAGGAGGGCTCCTCCCAATAATTCTCGATGTTCGAAACGAACCCGGGAACGAAGACGAGATCGATCTGGCCCTCGCCGAAGACCTGATAGGCGACGTGGACGTCGCCGCTCTTGGCATAGCGAGTGCTCGGCAACACAGCGGGTCCCATCATGTCCTACGCTACCCGAGCCAAGCTCGTGGTGCCGACGGCAGGAATTGAACCTGCACGGGGTTTCCCCCAAGGGATTTTAAGTCCCTTGCGTCTACCGTTCCGCCACGTCGGCGCGGGCCGGACGATACGCGCGCGCGATGCCTCACTCAATCTGCCCGCGGCCAAGTGGGCAGGGACGCCCGGCGCGCATGGCGCCCATGCGCGGCCCGATGCCGCCCGGCGCTGCGTCCATGTATGATCCGCGTGCCCGCCCACCGAGACCCCGAGATGTTCGAGACCTCCATCGCCGGCAGCCTGCCGAAGCCCGCCTGGTTAGCGGAGCCGAACCGGCTATGGGCGCCGTGGCGGCTCGAGGGCTCAGGCCTCGCCGAGGCCAAGCGCGACGCCACCGTGCTCGCCCTCAAGCTGCAGGAGGACGCCGGCATCGATATCGTCACCGACGGCGAGCAGTCGCGCCAGCACTTCGTGCACGGCTTCCTCGAGTTCGTCGATGGCATCGACTTCGCTCATCAGGTCGAGATCGGCATCCGCGCCGACCGCTACAAGGCCATGGTGCCGCAGGTGGTGAGCGCGCTTCGCCTGAAAGGCCGGGTGCACGCGGAGGAGGCGCGCATCGCCCGCGCTCATACGCGGCGCAAGCTCAAATTTACGCTCCCCGGCCCCATGACCATCGTCGACACCATCGCCGACCGCCACTACGGCGACCGCAGCAAGATGGCGATGGCGTTCGCCGCGCTCCTGAACCAGGAAGCGCGCGCGCTCGAGGCTGAGGGCGTCGACGTGATCCAGTTCGATGAGCCCGCGTTCAACGTCTACATGGACGCGCTCAAGGACTGGGGCATCGCCGCGCTCGAGCGCGCGGCCGAAGGGCTCAAATGCACCACCGCCGTGCACATCTGCTACGGCTACGGCATCAAGGCCAATATCGACTGGAAGGCCTCACTCGGCCGCGAGTGGCGGCAATACGAGGCGATCTTCCCGGCACTCGCCAACAGCAAGATCGGCCAGGTCTCGGTCGAGTGCATTCATTCGCACGTGCCGATCCAGCTCTTGTCACTGCTCAAGGGCAAGGACGTGCTCGTCGGCGCGATCGATGTGGCGAACGAGACGGTCGAAACGCCGGAAGAAGTGGCGCGTGTGATCGCCGAGGCCGCGAACTACGTGCCCAAGGAGAACATCATCCCTTGCACCAATTGCGGCATGGCGCCGATGCGGCGCGAGATCGCCATCGCCAAGCTCGAAGCGCTGGCCAAAGGCGCGGCGCTGGCCAGGAAGAGAATTTCCTGACCATCACCGCTCCGCGCGGCGCACCACGTTCATCAGCTCGGCGACCTTCTTGCGCTGCTCGGCGCGGTTGCCGCTCCTGATCGCATGATCCACGCAGTGGGCAACGTGGTCGGAGAGCACCTCCTCCTCCACGCGCCGGAGCGCCGCCCGCACCGCGGAAATCTGCGTCACGATGTCGATGCAATAGCGGTCTTCATCGACCATGCGCGCGAGCCCGCGCACCTGGCCTTCGATCCGGCCGAGGCGCTTCAGCGCCGAAGCCTTGGCATCCGTCCGCATATCGGCTATATACCCCCTGGGGGTATTTGAGGCAAGCGCGACATGGCACCGGCCCGCCACGATCGTCCGCACGCGCATCGGCACCAGGCGCCCGCCTCGGCCGAGACCGCGACCGATCCCGTGTGCGGGATGCAGGTCGACCCGCACACGGCCAAGCACCGCGCCGACCACGCCGGCCGTACCTATTATTTCTGCGCCGCCTCCTGCCGCGAGAAGTTCGTGGCCGACCCTGAGCGCTATCTCGGCGGCGCAGCGGCGGCCCCGATGCCGGAGGGCACCATCTACACCTGCCCCATGCACCCGGAGATCCGGCAGCCGGGCCCCGGCTCATGCCCGATCTGCGGCATGGCGCTCGAGCCCCTGATCGCCACCGCCGCGACCGGGTCAAACCCCGAACTCCTCGACATGCGGCGGCGCTTCTGGGTCTCGCTCGTGTTGGCGCTGCCGGTGCTGGTCCTGGAGATGGGCGGGCACGTCACCGGCGTCACCGAATATCTCGGCACGCCGCTCGCAAACTGGATCCAGTTCGTCTTCGCCACGCCGGTGGTGCTGTGGGGTGGCTGGCCATTCTTCGTGCGCGGCTGGCAGTCGCTCGTCACCCGCAATCTCAACATGTTCACGCTGATCGCGCTGGGTACCGGTATCGCCTGGGTCTATAGCGTGATCGCGACCGCGTTTCCCGGTGCTTTTCCCGCCGCGTTTCGCGACCATCACGGCGGGGTCGCGGCCTATTTCGAGGCCGCCGCGGTCATTACCGTGCTCGTGCTCTTGGGTCAGGTGCTGGAGCTCACCGCGCGCGAGCGCACCTCCGGAGCGATCAAGGCGCTCCTCGACCTCGCGCCCAAGACCGCGCGCCGCATCAAGCCCGACGGCAGCGAGGAAGAAATCTCCCTTGCCGCGGTGGTGGTCGGCGACCGGCTGCGCGTGCGCCCCGGCGAGAAGGTGCCGGTCGACGGCGCGCTGCTCGAAGGCCGCTCCAGCCTCGACGAATCCATGGTCACCGGCGAGTCTATGCCGGTGACCAAGGAGCCCGGCGCCAGGCTGA
>JAHFPN010000120.1 GCA_023269635.1 Hyphomicrobiales bacterium
GGCCTGAGCCGTAGCCGATGATGCTCCCGGGCGCGAGGGCGCGCTCGACGCCTGCACCGCCTGCCACAACTTCAAGCTGGGCCACCGACGTCGCAAGCTCGCACAGCCGGCGGCTATGGATCCCGGCTCGCGCTCGCGCGCTTTTTTCGCGCTCGCTTGGCCGGGATGACAGAGGGGGTGATCAGCGCCCGCTCAGCCGCCCGCGCAGCTTGGGCTCCGCCTTGGCGAAGATCCAGTCGTCGGGGCGCTTGGGCGTGGTGCCGAGCAGCGGACTGACGCCGCAGAAGTCGCGGCTCCGCTCGGCGCGGGCGAAGAACTCGGCGATTTTATCGTCGCCGCCGGCGCTCATCAGCACCAGGCGGTCGATCAGGCAGGCGACCTGGCCGCGCTGCACCAGCTCCCAGCGCTTGTTGCACCACCAAGCCACGAGCCCAAGCTTCGGCTCGGACCAAGTGGCGGCGACCGCGAGGCAGGCGCGCGGACCGTTCGCGCTCCAGACCTGCATGTCGATGATCGGCAGCGCCCCGAACTTGGTCTTGAGCTCGTCGACCGGGCCGGTGAGCTGCGCCTCGATCGCGGACTCGGCCGCGACCGCGGCCGCGGCGTCGAGCGGATCGGAGGGGATCGTGGCCTCGGGGCCGGGGCGGTAGAGCGCGACCCGCACATAGGCGCCGTCGCCGTCCACGGTGCCCCAGGTCATCAGGTCCTGGCGGCCGCCGTTTTGGCGATGTCGGCGCACGATGTAGCTCTGTTCGAGCCCTTCGAGCGCCACCGATTCGAGCGCGAACGCGCCATGGGCGCGCATGATCGCGATCCATTCCGGCCGTCGCGCGGAGACGGGCTCGACCGAGGAATTGGCCGGCGTCGGGCCGATCAGATCAGCGAGGATGATGCCGGCCATGAACAGGACCGATACGACCGCGAGCGCGCGCGAGAGCGTGACGGTGCCGAACGGCATCCGGTCGCGCAAGCCGGCGATGCGGTCGAATACAGCCGTGAAAGCGCCGCCGGCGGCGGCGAAGAACTTCGAGAGCACGCCTTGCCTCCCACGCCTCGAGAAAGGTCAGCGTTGCGATTTGCCCCCTTCTCGCGTAGAAGCCGCTGCGTTTTGGTTTCCGCGGGCGCGAATTCGCGCCGGATTTTCGGCAGAGAGTGAACGATGGGTTACAAGGTCGCGGTCGTCGGAGCCACCGGCAACGTGGGCCGGGAGATGCTGAACGTGCTCGCGGAGCGCGCCTTTGCGGCCGACGACGTGATCGCGCTCGCCTCGCGCCGCTCGATGGGCGTCGAGGTCTCCTATGGTGAACGGACCCTGAAGGCGAAGGCGCTCGAGCATTTCGACTTCGCCGATACCGATCTTTGTCTCATGTCGGCGGGCTCGGCGACCTCCAAGGAATGGTCGCCGAGGATCGCGGCCACGGGCTGCGTCGTGATCGATAACTCCTCGGCCTGGCGCTACGACCCGGACGTGCCGCTCATCGTGCCCGAGGTGAACGCGGCGGCGGTCGACGGCTTCAAGAAGAAGAACATCATCGCCAATCCGAACTGCTCGACCGCCCAGCTCGTGGTGGCGCTGAAGCCGCTGCACGATCGCGCGACCGTGAAGCGCGTGGTGGTCGCGACCTACCAGTCGGTTTCGGGTGCGGGCCGCGAGGCGATGGACGAGCTGTTCGCGCAGACGCGCGCCATCTACGTGACCGACACCGTGGAGCCGGCGAAGTTCCCGAAGCGCATCGCCTTCAACGTGATCCCGCAGATCGACGCCTTCGTCGAGGACGGCTACACGCGCGAGGAATGGAAGATGTCGGCGGAAACCAAGAAGATTCTGGATCCCAGGATCGAGGTGGTCGCCACCTGTGTGCGGGTGCCGGTGTTCATCGGGCATTCGGAGGCGGTGCACGTGGAGTTCGAGAAGCCGATCTCGGCCGAGGAGGCGCAGGAGATACTGCGCCAGGCGCCGGGCGTGCTCGTGGTCGACGAGCGGAAGCCGGGCGGCTACATGACGCCGCTCGAGGCGGCGGGCGAGGACGCGACCTACGTCTCGCGCATTCGCGTCGACCGCACCGTGCCGCACGGGCTTGCGTTCTGGTGCGTCGCCGACAACCTGCGCAAGGGCGCGGCGCTGAACGCGGTGCAGATCGCCGAAGTGCTGATCAATCGTAAGCTGCTTCAACCCAAGCAGAAGGCGGCGTGAACCGGTCGCCCGGTCCGCTGATGCAGATCCACCCGCGCCGCAGCGTCCTCTACATGCCGGGCTCGAACGCGCGCGCGCTCGAGAAGGCGAAGACGCTTCCGACCGACGCGCTGATCCTCGATCTGGAGGACGCGGTCGCGCCCGACGCCAAGGCGCTCGCGCGCGAGCAGGTGGCGGCGGCGGTCAAAGCCAAAGGCTTCGGCCCGCGCGAGGTCATCATCCGCATCAATGGGTTGGACACGCCCTGGGGCGCCGACGACCTCAAGGCCGCGGCCGCGGCGGTGCCCGACGCGATCCTTGTTCCCAAAGTCTCCGCGGCCGCGGATCTCATCGGCGTCGGCAACCGGCTCGTGGACTTGCACGCGCAGCCGAGCGTCTCGCTCTGGGCGATGATCGAGA
Source organism: Hyphomicrobiales bacterium (assembly GCA_023269635.1). GTDB lineage: Bacteria > Pseudomonadota > Alphaproteobacteria > Rhizobiales > Xanthobacteraceae > JAHFPN01. The sequence continues at coordinate 2,594 of JAHFPN010000120.1, forward strand.
CCCCGGTCGCGATCTTGAAGCTCGGCGAGATCGCGGCCGAGGCGCGCGACGCGCTCGCCGCGCTCAAGGTGCTGGTGATGGGCACCAACGATCTCGCCCGGGAGACGCGCGCCAGGATCGTGCCGGGCCGGCTGCCGATGCTCGGCTATCTCTCGCTCGCGGTGGCGGCGGCGCGCGCCTATGGGCTCGATATCCTGGACGGAGTCTACAACGACATCGGCGACGCGGCGGGCTTCGCGAGCGAATGCGCCGCGGGGCGCGATCTCGGCTTCGACGGCAAGACGCTGATCCACCCCAGCCAGATCGAACCCTGCAACGCGGCGTTCTCGCCGAGTGCGGCCGAGGTGGAGCAGGCGAGGAAGATCGTGGCCGCGTTCGAGCTGCCGGAGAACCGCGACAAGGGCGCGATCTCGCTCGACGGGCGCATGGTCGAGCGGCTGCATGCGCAGATCGCGCGCCGCACGGTGGCGCTCTCGGATGCAATCGCAGCGCGGGCGGGGGGATGACCATGAGCCAGGCGGGGGCCGGCAATTTCTTCGAGGATTTCAGGCTCGGGCAGGTGATCCGCCACCCGACTCCGCGCACGGTGAGCACCGGCGACGCGGCGCTCTATTTGGGCCTGTTCGGCTCGCGCTTCGCGGTGCAGTCCTCGGATGCCTTCGCGCGCGCCATCGGCTATCCGCACGCGCCGCTCGATGACTTGCTCGTGTTCCACATCGTGTTCGGCAAGACCGTGCCCGACGTCTCGCTCAACGCCATCGCCAATCTCGGCTATGCCGCCTGCCGCATCCGCGCCGCGGTCTATCCCGGCGACACGCTGTCCGCGGTCTCCGAGGTGATCGGCCTGCGCGAGACCTCGAACAGGCAATCGGGCGTGGTCTATGTGCGCTCCACCGGCTTCAAGGACGACGGCAGCGAGGTGGTCGACTACGTGCGCTGGGTGATGGTGCGGAAGCGCGACGAGCGCGCGCCGGCGCCTGAGCCGAACGTGCCGCAGCTCCCCTCGCATGTGCATTCCGACCAGCTCGGCGACGCGGTGCCGGTGATCCGCACGGATGCCTATGACACCGTGCTTTCCGGCGGCGCGCGGCGCTTCGCCGACTACCAGGCCGGCCAGCGCATCGACCACATGGACGGCGTCACGGTCGAGGAATCCGAGCACCAGATCGCGACCCGGCTCTACCAGAATCCGGCGCGCATTCACTTCAACCAATGGGCCGAGGCGCAAGGGCGCTTCAAGCGTCGGCTGATCTATGGCGGGCACGCGATCTCGCTGGCGCGCGCGCTTTCCTTCAACGGGCTCGAGAACGCCTTCCACGTCGCCGGCATCAATGGCGGGCGGCACGTGGCGCCGCTGTTTGCCGGCGACACCGTGTTCGCCTGGACCGAGGTGCTCGAATGCAAGGCACTGCCCGGGCGCGACGACGTGGGCGCGCTTCGGCTCCGCACCGTCGCCACCAAGGACCGGCCGTGCGTGGACTTTCCCTGGCGGGTGGCTGAGGAATACGACCCCGCGGTGATCTTGGAACTCGATTACTGGGCACTGATCCCGCGATGAGCGTCGTCCCGGGCGAGGCACCAAGTGCCGAGACCCGGGATCGTTCTCGCCAGGCACCGAACGCTCCCCGCTTTGGCGGGGACGACGAGTCCCTGTTCACGCCCCAGCGCGCAAATGCGTCACCAGCTCGCGCGCAAAGGGCGGCAGCTCTTCGAGGCTGCGGACGCAGATCGTGAGATCGCGCACCGCCCAGGCATCGGTGAGCTCGACCACCGCGACCGCCATGGTCGGCACCACGCGTCGCGCCGTGGTTTCCGGCACGACGCCGATTCCGACATTTCGCTCCACCAGCCGGCACACCGCGTCGAAGCTCCGCAACTGCACGCGCAGCCGAAGCGGACGGCCGATGCGCGCGGCCTTGTCGGCAAGGAAGCGTTGCAAGGCACTCGACCGATCAAGCCCCACGAAGTCGTAGTTCAGAACCTCGGCAAGATTGATCTTGGCGTGCTTCGCGAGCGGATGGTCGCGCGCCACCACGAGCACGAACCGATCCTTGCGGTACGGATAGGTCTCGAGCGCGCCGGCGTCGACGGTGCCGGCGATGATGCCGAGATCGGCGACGCCCTCGGCGATGAGGCCGACGATCTCGTCGCTCAGGCGCTCTTCCAGATCGACGCTCACGTTCGGGTGGGCGGAGAGGAACGAGCTCAGCGCCTCGGGGAGGAATTCCGTGAGCGCGTTGGTGTTGGAAAACACCCGGATCTGGCCGGCGAGCCCGCCGGCATAGGCACCGAGATCCTCGCGCAGCCGCTCGGCTTGGCGCAGGATCGAACGCGCGTGCTGTAGGAGCGTGCGGCCGGCCTGGGTGGGGGTCACGCCCTGCCGGCCGCGCACGAGCAAGCGGGCGCCGAGCGCTTCCTCCATGTTGCGGATACGCGTGCTCGCCGCGGCGAGCGCCAAGTTGGCGCGCGCGGCACCGCGGGTGATGCTGCCGGCCTCCACCACATCGCGGAACAGGCCGAGATCGGCGAGGTCGAAACGCATGAGCGCCCTTCGTTTTTCGCGAAGGGAGATTACGCGAAATCCTTATTGCAATCCAGTCTTCAGGCACTAGTTTCGCAAGTCACGAAGCAAGGAAGCGCCCGGCCGACCTTATGGCCCGGTCGGGGGAGGCCGAGCATGACCGATTCCAGTACGCGCACCGAGCGCCCGCTGTCTCCGCATCTTTCGGTCTATCGGCTGACGCTGACCATGGTGATGTCGGGCGCGCACCGCATCACCGGCGTGACGCTCTATTTCGGGACGCTGATCTTGGTCTGGTGGCTGGTGGCGGCGGCGACCTCGCCGCGCAACTTCGACCTGATCAACGCCGTGTTCGGCACCTGGATCGGGCGGCTGGTTCTGTTCGGCTACACCTGGGCGCTGTTCCATCACATGCTCGGCGGAGTTCGTCATCTGATCTGGGATACGGGACGCGGGCTCGGCCCGGTCGAAAGCCGTCGGCTGGCGCTGGCGACGCTGGTCGGCTCCATCGTCCTCGCCGTGCTGGTCTGGGCCATCGGCCTGGTGCTCAGGGGCTAGTGAGGCCGCAATGCGCAACTCGTTTCACCATATCCGCGGCCTCGGCTCGGCGCGCTCCGGCACCGAGCATTTTTGGATGCAGCGACTGACCGCGGTCGCCAATATTCCGCTGGTCATGGCGTTCGTGGTGATTCTGGTGACGCTCGCCGGCCGCAGCCACGCGGCGGTGATCGCCACGCTCGGCCAGCCCATGGTTGCGATCCTGATGATCGCAACGGTGCTCTCGGTCGTCGTCCATATTCGGCTCGGCATGCAGGTGATCATCGAGGACTACGTGAACTCGGAGGCGAGGAAGATCGCACTGTTGATGGCCAACACCTTTTTCTCGATCGCGGTCGGGCTCGCTGCGGTCTTCGCCGTGCTCCGCATCAGCTTCGGGTTATAGATGGCGACCAACGGACCCATTTCCGCCCCGGCGGTCAATAACCGCGCCTATCCGATCACCGATCACCTCTACGACGTGGTGGTGGTGGGCGCCGGCGGCTCCGGCCTGCGCGCGGTCGTGGGCTGCGCCGAGGCCGGCTTGAAGACCGCCTGCATCACTAAGGTGTTCCCGACCCGCTCGCATACCGTCGCGGCGCAGGGCGGCATCTCGGCCGCGCTCGGCAACATGGGCGAGGACGACTGGCGCTGGCACATGTACGACACCGTCAAGGGCGCCGACTGGCTCGGCGATCAGGACGCGATCGAATATCTCTGCCGCCACGCCCCGGCCGCGGTCTACGAGCTCGAGCACTGGGGCGTACCGTTCTCGCGCACCGAGGACGGCAAGATCTATCAGCGCCCGTTCGGCGGCATGACCACGCACTACGGCAAGGGCACCGCGCAGCGCACCGCCGCCGCCGCCGACCGCACCGGCCACGCTATGCTGCACACGCTCTATGGCGCGGCGCTCAAGCACCAGGCCGAGTTCTTCATCGAATATTTCGCGATCGATCTGATCGTGGACGACGAGGGCCGCGTGTGCGGTCTGGTCGCGCTCAAGCTCGACGACGGTACGTTGCATCGCTTCCGCTCGCACATGACCATGATCGCGACCGGCGGCTATGGCCGGATCTACTATTCCTGCACCGGCGCCCACACCCAGACCGGCGACGGCAACGCCATGGTGTTGCGCGCCGGATTTCCCTTGCAGGACATGGAATTCGTGCAGTTCCACCCGACCGGCATCTACGGCGCCGGCTGCCTGATCACCGAGGGTGCGCGTGGCGAGGGCGGCTATCTCGTGAATTCGGAGGGCGAGCGCTTCATGGAGCGCTACGCACCCTCGGCCAAGGATCTCGCCTCGCGCGACGTGGTCTCGCGCTCGATCACGATCGAGATCCGCGAGGGCCGCGGCGTCGGCAAGCTCAAGGACCACATCTATCTGCACCTCGATCATCTCGATCCCAAGGTGCTGCACGAGCGGCTGCCGGGGATATCGGAATCGGCGCGCATCTTCGCCGGCGTCGACGTGACCAAGGAGCCGATCCCGGTGCTGCCGACCGTGCACTACAACATGGGCGGCATTCCCACCAACCACCACGGCGAGGCGCTGACCAAGGCGAACGGCGACCCCGACAAGATCGTGCCCGGCCTGATGTCGATCGGCGAGGCGGCCTGCGTCTCGGTGCACGGCGCCAACCGGCTCGGCTCGAACTCGTTGATCGACCTCGTGGTGTTCGGCCGCGCCGCGGCGCTGCGTTGCGCCGAGATCGTGACGCCGGGCGAGAAGCACGCCGAGCTCGCGGCCGCCTCGACCGAGCGCGCGCTCGTCCGCCTCGATGGCTTCCGCTACGCCAAGGGCTCGACTTCCACCGCCGAGCTACGCACCAGGATGCAGAAAGTGATGCAGACGAACTGCTCCGTGTTCCGCACCGAAAAGGTGTTGAAAGAGGGCCACGAGCTGATCCACGACGTGTTCGCCGGCGTCGACGACCTCCATGTCACCGACCGCTCGCTGGTCTGGAACTCGGACCTGATCGAGACGCTCGAGCTCGACAATCTGATCGCGCAGGCGGTGGTCACCATGGACTCGGCGCTGAACCGCACCGAGAGCCGCGGTGCGCACGCGCGCGAGGACTATCCCGAGCGCGACGACAAGAACTGGATGAAGCACACGCTGTCCTGGATCGATTTCGACAGGCGCGAGGTGAAGCTCGATTATCGCCCGGTGCACACCTACACGCTCACCAACGACGTGCAGTACATCGAGCCGAAGAAGCGGGTGTATTGATGG
>JAHFPN010000016.1:0-1305 GCA_023269635.1 Hyphomicrobiales bacterium
ATCATCGGCCGCACCACATCGCGCATCGGCTCGATCCAGTCGGAGATGATCTTCCACTGCTTGCCGTCCCATTGCTGGATCAGGATCGGGCCATTGCCCTCATGATCGTCGCAGGTGACGCGGATCGGCCGCATCAGGCCGCCGAAGCCGAGCTCGCGCAGGCGCGCTTCGGTGAGGTTGAGATTCTCCAGACCCTCACGCACCTGCTCGCCGGTCGGCTTCTTGCCGTACTTCTTCACCGCGTAGCGGATCGCCTCGGCGGTGATCATGCCGTTCACGAGGGCGCGGTTGTAGAGCACCTCGCCAGTCTTGTCGAAGGTAGCGTTGGTGCCCTTGTCGCGGTCGTAGACGAACTTCTTGAGATCCTCGTGGACCTTGAAGCCGTTGCCGGGTCCATGGAAGGTGGCCGAGAGGTAACCCTTGGCGAGTTCGCCGGCGGGAATCACGTCGACCTCGGTCCCCGACCACCACACGCCGATCATATGGTCCATCGGGAAGTTGTTAGCGGCGGCTTCCTTGATCGAAACCTGGTTCATCACGCCCCAGCCCCACAGGAAACTCCAGTCGGGCTGCCTGGACTGACGAATCTTCAGCCAGGTCGCCTTCTGCTCCTGGCCGGGATGGTCGACCGCGAGCAACTCGAGCTCGAAGCCGTATTGCTTGGCCAGCACCTCAAGCGTCGGGATCGGCTCCTTGCCGTAGGGGCTGTTGTGGTAGATCAGCGTGATCTTCTTGCCCTTGAGCTTGTCGAAGCCACCTTCCTTCTGCGCGACGTACTTGATCTTCGCGGAAGCCTGGCTCCAGTAGCTGGTCGGCGTGTTGAACGCCCAGGGGAATATCGAGCCGACCGCAACGTCGGTGCGGCCATAGCCCATTGAAAGCAGTGGGATCTTGTCCACCGGCGCCTTCGGCAGCAGTGCGTAGGTGATGCCGGTCGAGTACGGGTTCACCAGGAGCGCGCCCTTGGTCTTCAGGCGCTCATAGCACTCGACGCCGAGCTTGGTGTCGTACTGCGTCTCGCATTCCTCGTAGATGATCTTGACGCCTTCGATGCCGCCGTCGCGCTCGTTCAGGAGCGTGAAGTAATCCTTGAAGCCGTTGGCAATCGGGATGCCGTTCGGCGCGTAGGGTCCGGTCCGGTAGACCAGGCCGGGGATGAAGAGCCCCTCCTGCGCCACCGCCGTGGACACGACCCCGGTACCGACGACCGCGGCCGCGGTCAGGACACCGATGGTCAATTTCCGGAGAGTCATGCGTAACCTCCCTTTAGAGACTGGTTCGCCAGTTCGTTGGTTGTATTGGCCA
>JAHFPN010000016.1:1315-26703 GCA_023269635.1 Hyphomicrobiales bacterium
GCGGCCCAGCCAACGTAAACCGGCATGCTACCCGTCCCTTGGTCGCAGCCGCTCCTCAATAGGGGAACGGCCACAGGCGGAGCTTTTCCTTTGCGATCTGCCATAACCGGGCAAATCCGTGCGGCTCCACGATCAGGAAGAAGATCATCAGGCCGCCGAACATCATCAACTCGACGTGCTTCTGCCCTGCGGTATCGAGCGGAAGCCCGATCGCGGGCAGTGCATTGGTGAGGAAGATGGGGGTGAGCACGATGAAGGCGGTGCCGAGGAACGAGCCGAGAATGCTGGCGAGCCCGCCGATGATCACCATGAACAGCACCTCGAACGAGATGTTGATCCCGAACGCCAGCGTCTCAGCGCTGTTCAGATAGAGGTTCAAAAGCATCGCGCCGGCGATGCCGCAATAGAACGAGCTGATGGCGAAGGCCAAGAGTTTGGTCTGCATCGGACGGATGCCGATCAGCTCGGCGGCGATGTCCATGTCGCGGATCGCCATCCAGGCGCGGCCGACGCGCCCGCGAACGAGGTTCTTGGCGATCAGCGCGAACACGACCACGAGCGTGAGCGCGAACAGATATTTGGTCACCGGGGTTGCGCGCGGGCTGGTTACAAGGGGATTGAGAAAACTCAAAGCCTCCAGCATGCCGCCCGGCTCCATGATGGTGCCGAACAGCGAGCGCGGCGGCGACTCGATCGTGCCGTTGGAATTGTAATTGTAGAACCACGGCACCTTGTTGAAGAGCCATTGCAGGAAGAACTGGGCGGCGAGCGTCGCCACCGCGAGATAGAAGCCCTTGATGCGCAGGCTCGGCAGCCCGAACACCACGCCGACCGCGGCCGAAACCAGCCCCGACAGCAGGAAGATGAAGATCATCCCGAGGTCGGGGAAGATCACAGTGGTCAGCTTGTAGCTCGCATAGGCGCCGACCGCCATGAAGCCGCCGGTGCCGAGCGAAAGCTGGCCGCAATAGCCGACGAGCAAGTTCAGACCGAGCGCGGCCATGCTGAAGATCAGGAACGGAATCAGAATCGCGTTGAACCAGTAGCTGCCAAGGAACACAGGCGGGATGATGTAGGCGGCGAGCAGGACCAGGAGCACGAAGATGCGGTCCTGCACGATCGGAAAGATCGCCTGGTCGGCGGCGTAGCTGGTCTTGAACTGGCCGGCTTCGCGATAGAACACGAAAATCTCCCTAGACCCGCTCGATGATCTTCTCGCCGAACAGGCCCTGCGGCCGGAACAGCAGGAACACGAGCGCGAGGATGTAGGCGAACCAGTTCTCGATGGCGCCGCCCACCGCCGGGCCCCAATAGACCTCGGCCACTTTCTCGCCGACGCCGATGATGAGCCCGCCCACGATCGCGCCCGGCACCGAGGTGAAGCCGCCGAGGATCAGCACCGGCAGCGCTTTCAGCGCGATCAGCGAAAGCGAGAATTGCACGCCGCTCTTGCCGCCCCACACGATGCCGGCCGCGAGCGCGACGATGCCGGCCGCCGCCCAGACCACCACCCAGATGCCGCGCAGCGAAATGCCGACCGAGAGCGCAGCCGCGTGGTCGTCGGCGACCGCGCGCAGCGCACGTCCGATCCGGGTCTTCTGAAAGAAGATCGCGAGCACCAGCACCAGCGTCGCGGCCATCGCCGCGGCGAACAGCTCGAACCCGTTGATCAGGATGCCCGCGCGCACCGCCCAGACGATGCCGGCCGCGGTCGCGACGATGCCGGCAAGCCCCAAAAACACGAACCAGATGTAATGCATCGGCGGCACGTCGATCCCGCGCGCGCCGCCGGCGCGGGCGCGGCCGAGCCGGTCGGCGGCAACGAAGAAAATCACCGCGGCCGCGATCAGCAGACCGGCCATCGACAGGCCCGCCACGAAGTCCGCGGTCTTGCCCGCTTTGCCGCTGATGAACGTCGCGTCGGCGCTGAACAGAAAGCGCTGCAGGAAAAGCGCCAGGCCCGCGCCAACGAGGATTCGGCTGGTCCACCCGCTCCCCAGAGCCGCGACCGTCCCGCCCCCGAGAACCTGGGCTTTCCGCACGGCGTGGGCGCGCCAGACAAACAGCAGAGTCAGGCATACCAAGGTCGCGGCGGCGAGGGTGACGACCACATCTCGGTTGGCGATCGCAAGCCCGGATAAATTCAATGCCCTGTCGGGAATGCCGATGTCGAGCCGCTTGACGTCGGAGCCCCACAGCGCCTCGCCGAAGCCCTCGAGGAAGAAGGTGAGCCCGATCGTCGCCATGAACAAGATGATCGGCTCCTGATTCACCATGTAGCGCAGGATCACGCGCTCGATCACCACTGCGAGCACCAGCATGATGACGGCGGTGAGCGCGATCGCGAGCAGGATCGGCACGCCACGCTCCATCAGCCCGACGAGCGAGAGCGCCGCGAACAGCACCATCACCCCTTGAGCAAAATTGAACACGCCCGAGGCCTTGAAGATCAGCACGAAGCCGAGCGCGACCAGCGAATACATCACGCCGGCGAGAAGCCCGCCGATCACCACCTCGCCGAAGAACACCGGCGCCGAGAGAATCTCGATCCAGGGATCGACCAGGAGCTTGTACAGAAAATCCATCCGGCTCCCCCGCGGCTTTAGTGGCTGACGCCGAGATAAGCTTTGATCACGTCGGGATCGTCGCGCACCTTGTCGGGCGTGCCGTCCGCGATCTTGCGGCCGTAATCGAGCACGACTACGCGATCGGAAATATCCATCACCACGCCCATGTCGTGCTCGATCAGCGCGATCGTGGTGCCGAATTGGTTGTTCACGTCGAGCACGAAGCGGGACATGTCTTCCTTCTCTTCGAGATTCATGCCGGCCATGGGCTCGTCGAGCAGCAGGAGATCGGGCTCCATGGCGAGCGCGCGGCCGAGCTCGACGCGCTTCTGCAGGCCGTACGGCAGCCGGCCGACCGGGATGCGGCGGATGTGCGGGATCTCGAGGAATTCGATGATCTCCTCCGCCTTGCGGCGGTGCTCGATCTCCTCCTCCGCGGCCGGACCGACATGCAGAATTTGCCAGAACAGCCCGCGGTGCATCTTCAGCGTCCGGCCGGCCATGATGTTGTCGAGCGTGGTCATGCTCTTGAACAGCGCCACGTTCTGGAACGTGCGCGCGATTCCGCTGGCGGCCGCCTCGTGCGGCTCCATCTCCGAATGGCTCACGCCCTTGAAGACGATGCGGCCCTGCTGCGGCTTGTAGAAGCCGTTGACGACGTTGAGCATCGAGGTCTTGCCGGCGCCGTTCGGGCCGATGATGGCGCGAATCTCGCCCTTCTCGATTTCGAACGAGACCTCGGTGAGCGCCTTCACGCCGCCGAAGGCGAGCGAGATGTCCTCGACCGCGAGCAGCACCTGGCCGGCGGCGATTTCTGCGGTCGAGGGAGCTCTCATGCCGCCTTCTTCTCGAGCGGAGCCGCCTCGCCGGCCGGCGGATAGATCGGCATGTCGCGGATCTTGACCCGCGCCGAGATCGCGCCCTTGCGGCCGTCCTCGAAGGTCACTTGGGTCGTGATGTCGACCTCCTCGGACCCGTCATAGAGCGCCTTGACCAGCGGCGCGTAGCGCTCGGCGATGAAGCTGCGGCGTACCTTCATGGTGCGGGTGAGCTCGCCGTCGTCGGCGTCGAGCTCCTTGTGCAGGATCAGGAAGCGCTTGATCTGCGCGCCGGCCATCGGCCCTTCCTCGGCGAGCGCGCGGTTCACCGCGTCCACGTCCTTGGCGACCATGTCGTAGACGCGCGGATCGGCGGCGAGTTCCTGATAGGAGCCGTACACCACGTTGTTGCGTTCGGCCCAGGAGCCGACCGAGACGAGATCGATGTTGAGCATCACGCAGACGAAGTCGGACTTGTCGCCGAGCGCCACGGCTTCGCGGATGTTGGGGAAGAACTTGAGCTTGTTCTCGATGTATTTCGGCGCGAACAGGGTGCCGTCCTTGAGGCGGCCCACGTCCTTGGAGCGATCGATGATCTTGAGGTGCCCCGACTTGGGATCGAAGAAGCCGGCGTCGCCGGTGTGCACCCAGCCGTCGGGGGTCTTGGTCTCTGCGGTCTTTTGCGGGTCCTTGTAATAGCCGAGGAACACGCCGGGCGAGCGGAACAACACCTCGCCGTTATCGGCGATCTTGATCTCCACTTCGGGCGAAGGCTTGCCCACGCTGTCGGCATAGATCTCGCCGTCCGGCTGCGCGGTGACATAAACCGAGGCTTCGGTCTGGCCGTAGAGCTGCTTCAGGTTGATGCCGAGCGCGCGATAGAAGCGGAAGATTTCCGGGCCGATGGCCTCGCCCGCGGTATAGGCGACGCGGATACGCGACAGGCCGAAGCGGTTCTTGAGCGGCCCATAGACCAGGATCTCGCCGAGCCCATAGAGCAGCCGCGCATGGAGCGGCACGCGCTCGCGGTTCAGGATATTCTCGCCCCACTTCCGGGCGACGCCAATGAAGAAGTGGAACATCGCGCGCTTCAGCCGGCTCGCGTCCTCCATGCGAACCATGGTGAGCGTGAGCAGGTTCTCGTAGATGCGCGGCGGAGCGAACGCATAGGTGGTGCCGATCTCACGGCGGTTCTCCACCACCGTCTCCGGGCTCTCCGGGCAATTGACGCAGAATCCGGCGAGATAGGATTGCGCGTAGGAGAAGATGTGGTCGCCGACCCAAGCCATGGGCAGGTAGGCGATCACCTCTTCGCGGTCGGTCAGCCGGTCGAACTGGTTGGCGTTGCGCGAGCTGATCATCACGTTGTCGAAGGAGAGCATCACGCCCTTCGGATTGCCGGTGGTGCCGGAGGTGTAGAGGATCACGGCCACGTCGGCGCCCTTGGTCTCGGCGATCTTCCGCTCCCACGCATCGCCCAGGTACTTGCTCTTGCCCGCGGCGTGGCCGAGCGCCTGCACGTCCTCGAACGACTTGAGCCGGGTGTGGTCGTAGTCGCGCATGCCGCGCGGCTCGTCATAGACGATGTGGGAGAGTTCCGGGACCCGCTCGGCGATCGACAGCACCTTGTCGACCTGCTCCTGATTCTCGACCACGGCGACTTTCGCGGCGGCATGCGCCAGCACGTAGCTCATCTCCTCGGCCACCGAATCCTGATAGATCGGCACCGGGATCGCGCCCAGCGACTGCGCGGCGCAGATGGTCCAATAGAGCCGCGGGCGATTGCCGCCGATGATGGCGACCTTGTCGCCGCGGCCGATTCCGAGTTCGGCCAGGCCGAGCGCGAAGCTGCGCACTTCCTCGAGCACCTGGAGCCAGGTCCAGGTCTGCCAGACGCCGTAGTCCTTGAGCCGGTTCGCCGGGCGATTGGCGCGAGTCGCGGCATTGATCAGCAACAGCTTGGGGAACGTGTCGGCGTTGGCCGTGAAATCGGCGCGCAAGTTCTAGCCCTCCCCGGATCGCGCCGCGGACCTTAAGCCCGCGTGCGCCAACGTTCTTTCCGACCCCTCTTTGCGGGGGCTTCGACCCTCTCGATTAGAAACCGCTGTGGGCGGCGTCAAGCCTTGCCCACCGGACGAACTTGCGGCTGCCCCGAGGGTCCGGCAAGGCCGACTTTCGCAGTGTTGGCCGGCTATTCGGCGGCGGTGGCCATCGGCTTGCTGCTCGTGGGCCCGGCACGGAACCTCGCCAAGAGCGCCTCTTCTTCGGCCTTGGCGGCCGCGACGTGGCGCAGCTTGACCGGCCCAAAGCCGCGGATCTTCTCCGGCATCGAGGCGATCGCCACCGCAAGCGGGTGGTTCTCGACGTTCAGCGAGCGGATCAGCTCCTCGAGCGTCGCGATGTAGTCCTCCATCAGCCGCCGCTCGAGCTTGCGCTCGGCGCTGCGGCCGAACGGATCGACCGCGGTGCCGCGCAGGAACTTGAACTTCGCGAGCCAGCGGAACGCGCTCATCATCCAGGGGCCGAGGCTCAACTTGCGCGGCCGGCCGCTCTCGGGATCGAGCTTGCTGAGCAGCGGCGGGGCCAGATGAAACTCGAACTTCAGGTCACCCTCGAATGTGGCCGCGATCTGGCGTGCAAACGCGCCGTCGGTGAACAGCCGCGCCACCTCGTATTCGTCCTTATAGGCCATGAGTTTGAAGAGATAGTCGGCGGCGGTGTCGGCAAGCTCGTCGTGGCCGGGGGTCCTGGCGTTCTCGGACTCGCGCACGCGCTCGAGCAGCACCCGGTAGCGCTCGGCATAGGCGGCGTTCTGGTATCTGGTGAGATAGATGACGCGGCGGCGGATCTTCTCTTCGAGCGAGGTGGAAAGACGGCGCGCGTCGGTCGCGACGGTCGCGGGCGCGACCAGCGCCAGGACGCTTTCCGGGTCGATGGCGGTGCGGCGGCCCCAGGCGAAGGCGGCCTTGTTGACGGCCACGGCCTCGCCGTTCAGCTCGATCGCCTGCTCGATGGCCGCGGCCGAGATCGGGACACCGCCGAGCTGGTAGGCATAGCCGAGCAGGAACACGTTCTGGCCAAGCGATGAGCCGAACAGCGCGGCGGCGAGCCGGGTCGCGTCCACGAAGCGCACGCGGTCGCGGCCGGCGTGGGTCGTGATCGCGCGCTTCAGGCGCTCGGTCGGCAGCGAGTAGTCGGCGTTGCGGGTGAACTCGCCGGGCAGCGTCTCGTGGGTGTTCACAACCACGACGGTGGAGTCGAGTTTCATGGCGGCGAGCGCGCGGCGCGAGCCGGTAACCACGAGGTCGCCGCCGAGCACGAGGTCGGCGCCGCCGGCGGGCACGCGGATGGCCTGGATGTCCTCGGGCCGGTTCGCGATCCGCATATGGCTCGACACCGAGCCGCCCTTCTGGGCGAGGCCGGCCATGTCGATGATGCCGGCGGCCTTGCCCTCGAGATGGGCCGCCATGCCGAGCAACGCGCCGATGGTGACGATGCCGGTGCCGCCGACGCCGGTGATCACGATGCCGTAGGTGCCGTTGATCGCGGGCAGCTTCGGCTCGGGTAGATCAGGAAACTTGCCTGCGGTCGCCGCGGCGCCGGCGCCGCGCTTCAGCTTGGCGCCGTGCACGGTGACGAACGAAGGGCAGAAGCCCTTCACGCAGGAGAAGTCCTTGTTGCAGCTCGACTGGTCGATCTCGCGTTTGCGACCCCACTCGGTCTCGAGCGGCTGGATCGAAACGCAGTTCGACTGCACCCCGCAGTCGCCGCAGCCCTCGCACACCAGCTCGTTGATGATCACCCGCTTGTCCGGATCGGGGAATTCGTGGCGCTTGCGGCGGCGGCGCTTCTCGGCGGCGCAAGTCTGATCGTAGATCAGAACGGTCACGCCCTCGATCTTGGCGAGCTCCTTCTGGATATGATCGAGCTGGTCGCGGTGATGGATGGTGAGCCCTTCGGGCCACTTCTCGCTCTTCGAATATTTCCAGGGCTCGTCGGTGACCACGACCACGCGCTCGACGCCCTCGGCCGCCACCTGGCGCGCGATCCCGGGCACGGTGAGCGGGCCGTCGTGGTGCTGGCCGCCGGTCATGGCGACCGCGTCATTGAACAGGATCTTGTAGGTGACGTTCACCTTGGCCGCGACCGAGGCGCGGATCGGCAGGATGCCAGAGTGATTGTAGGTGCCGTCGCCGAGGTTCTGGAACACGTGGTTGCGCTTGGAGAACCGGGATTCGCCGATCCAGTTCGCGCCCTCGCCGCCCATCTGGGTGAAGCCCAGCGTGTTGCGGTTCATCCAGATCACCATGGTGTGGCAGCCGATGCCGGCATAGGCGCGCATGCCTTGGGGCACCACGGTTGAGGTGTTGTGCGGGCAACCCGAACAGAAATAGGGCATGCGCACCGCGACGTCGGTGGTTTCGGCGAGCGCGGCCTGGGCCTGGCGCAGGCGGTTCACGCGCTCGCGCAGCTCGGGCTGGTCGGCGTATTTCAGCACCCGGTCGCCGAGCGCGATCGCGATGTCGTTGGGGTCGAGCGCGCCCTTGACCGGGAACAGCCAGTTGCCCTTCTCGTCGCGCTTGCCGATGCAGACCGGCTGATTGGCGGTGCCGTAGAGCTCTTCCCGCACCTGCACCTCGATCAGCGAGCGCTTCTCCTCGACCACGATGACGAGATCGAGCCCGCGCGCGAACTCCTCGAGCTCCGCGCGCGCGATCGGCCACGGGCAGCCGATCTTGAACAGCCGGATGCCGAGGTCGTTGGCCTTGACCTCGTCGATGCCGAGCTCGTCAAAAGCGAGCCGCACGTCGAGATAGGACTTGCCGGTGGTGGCGATGCCGATCTTAGGCGCCCGCCCGCCGGAGGTGATGTAGCGATTCAGCTTGTTCGCGCGCACGAAGGCGAGCATGGCGTCGCGCTTGTATTCCTGCAGGCGCTCTTCCTGCAGGAGCGCGGTATCCACCAGCCGGATGTTGAGCCCGCCCGGCGGCAGCTTGAAGTCCTTGGGCGTCTCGATCGCGAGCCGGCCGATCGAGCCGTCGATCACCGCGGTCGATTCGATCGTGTCCTTGATGCACTTGATGCCGACCCAGGTGCCGCAAAAGCGCGACATGGCCCAGCCATAGAGGCCGTAGTCGACGAGCTCCTGCACCCCGGCCGGGTTCAGGATCGGGATCATCACGTCGACGAAATGGAACTCGGATTGGTGCGCGGTGGTCGACGACTCGCAGGTGTGGTCGTCGCCCATGAGCGCGATCACGCCGCCGAACTTCGAGGTGCCGGCGAAATTGGCGTGGCGGAAAGCGTCGCCGGTGCGGTCGACGCCCGGACCTTTGCCGTACCAGATGCCGAACACGCCGTCGTACTTGCCCTCGCCGCGGAGCTCGGCCTGCTGGGTGCCCCAGAGCGCGGTGGCGGCAAGGTCCTCGTTCAGGCCAGGGTGGAAGACGACGTCGTTGGGCAGGAGCACGCCCTTGGCGCGGGTGAATTGCTGGTCCACGCCGCCCACCGGCGAGCCGCGATAGCCGGTGACGTAGCCGGCCGTGTTCTTGCCGGCGCGGCGGTCGCGCTCCTTCTGCATGAGCGTGAGCCGCACGATCGCCTGGGTGCCGGAGACGAAGACCCGGTCCTTGGCGAGATCGTACTTGTCGTCGAGGGTGACGTGCTTCAGCGCCATTGCCTGCTCCAGGACCGTTCAAGGCGAATCCGGTTTTCGCTGCGCCGCGGGGAAAGTTCGCACAGGCCGCGCGCCACGGCAATTTCGTTTTGCGCCTGAAGGTTGATGAATAACTGCATGGATGGCCGCACGGCCGCAATTTGGCGCATTGCAGCGGCGCCGAAAGGCTAACCCCCGACCATCAGCATGAGGCCGCCGTCCACGATGATCGTGCTGCCGGTCATCAGTCGCCCGGCGTCGGAGGCGAGCAGCAGGAAGGCGCCGTCGAGGTCGCTCGGCGCGCCGAAGCGGCCGAGCGGGATCGAGCCCTGGAGGGCCTGGCCATCCTTGCTCCCGAGATAATCGCGGTTGATCTCGGTCACGATGTAACCCGGCGCGATCGTATTCACTCGAATCCCCTTGCGCGCGACTTCGAGCGCGAGCGCCTTGGTGACCTGCACCACGGCCGCCTTGGCCACGTGATAGGAGGAAAGCCCATAGGCGACCGTGAAGCCGGCGATCGAGGAAATCGTGATGATGGCGCCCGGCTTCCGGGCGGCGATCATCCGCTTCGCGGCCTCGCGCGACCAGAACAGGACCGCGTCGAGATTGGTATCGAGCACCTCGCGCCAGCCGCTCTCGGTCATGTCGACGATTTTCGTGACCCGCGCGATGCCGGCGTTCGCCACCAAGAGATCGACGGTTCCGAACGCCTTCTCGGCCGCATCGAAGGCGGCGACCATGGCCTTGCGGTCGGTCACGTCCGCGGGCGCGACCAGCGCCCGGCCGCCGGCCTTTTCGATCTTCGCCTTCAGCGCCTCGAGCCGCTCCTTGCGCCGCGCCACCAGCACCACGGCGGCGCCGTTCGCGGCCGCTGTTTCCGCGAAGCGCTCGCCGAGCCCGCTCGAAGCGCCGGTGATCAGCGCCACCCGGCCGTCCAGGCGAAACAGTTTTCCCGCGTCCATTGCCGCCTCCCAGACGCTCCCTAGAGCACGCGGCGGAGCCGGGCCGCAAGCCCGGGGGCAAGCGCCTCAGATCGGCAGCAGTCGTTCCGAGGCCATCATGCCGGTGATCAGCAGCGCGCCGAAGGCCGCCACCAGCAGCGCGCCCGCCACCTCGAGCGCATGAAACGCGATCATGCCCCGGCCTTCCGTATGCGCGGCGAAACGGCGCGCCAGGCCGCGCGCGACCAGCGCGAGCGAAGCAACGGCGGCGACCGTGATCGCGGTGCCGACCGCCATCACGAAGGTCGCGACCACCCCGACCCAGAAGATCCCCTGCGACAGCGCGAACACCAGCACCAGGATCGCCCCGGAGCAGGGCCGCACTCCCACCGAAATCACCGCCGCGAGCCCGCGCCGGAACCAGTTTCGGCCTTTGAGCTCCGCGGGCTCGGGGCCATGGGTGTGATCGTCGTGGTGATGGGAATGGTCATCGTGGCCGTGGTCGCGATGCCCATGGTCGTGGTGCCCATGGCCATGCGCGTGCGGCGCGCCCGGCCGTAGCGCCGCGACCAGCGCGCGGCCCTTCTGCCAGGTCAAATAGAGCCCGAAGGCCACGATCAGGCCGTAGCTTCCGATCTCGAGCACCCGCACGGTCGTGTCCATGGCGCGGGCGGTGGCGCCGAGCGCGATGGCCGCCAACACCACCAGCGCGATCGCGGTGATCGCCTGCAGGAGCGAAGCCGCCGCGGTGAGCGCGATCCCGCGCCGGAAGGTCGAGCCGTCGGCCAGGAGATAAGAGGAGATCACCGCCTTGCCGTGGCCGGGGCCGGCGGCGTGGAAGACCCCGTAGAGGAACGAGATCGCGATCAAGCCGAACGCCGCCCCCTCACGGCCCGCGGAGCGGACCGCCTGCACCAGTTCCCGGTAGAAGGCGGCCTGCATGGAAAGAATCCAGCCGGCGATGCCGGACGGCGCCGGCGTGGCCCCCGGCCGCGGGCCGAACGGCGTCGTCTGCGCCAGCGCAGGACCGAGGACGACCGCCGCGGCGACGAGCCCGATCAGGAGGAGGATGACGATTCGGCGCGGCCGCACCTTGAGGTGCCTTTAGGGGCAGCGCACGGTGATGCGGTTGGCGAACTGGGAGCCGTACTGGTTCGCCGCGCTAAGCGAATTGAAGAACGATTCGGAGAGCCGCGAGGTCGAGATCGAAGCCGTCTCCGGCTTCTTCACTTCGAGCGTGCAGCCCTTGGGTGCGCCGGTCAGCGTCACGGCCGCGCCCTCGGCGATCTCGAAGGCGACGAAATAGGTGGGGTCGAAGATGTCGAAGCTGACCGCGCCCTTCGCTCCCGGCTTCACCGGCAGCACGAAGTGGAGCGTCAACAGCTTGTTCTCGTCGGCCTCGAGCCAGTAGTCCACCGGCTCGGCGAACTCGACCTTCGCCTCGCCGGCCTTGCCGAACGTGAAATATTCGAACTCCTTGAGCGAGGTGACGTTCACCTGGGCGAGCTCGGCGAGCTCCTCGCGCGAAAGCTTGCCGTCGTTGTCCTTGTCGAGGCCTTGCGCCGCGAACACGGAAAACGCCTCATCGAAGGTCCAGGCGAATCGGATCTCCTTCACCGCGCCATCGGGCGCGTAGACCACCTCGCCGCGCGCGACCACCCACACATGCGGGTGCGCATGGGCAGCCGGCGCGCCGGCGAACATGCCGAGCGCCGCGCATGCCAGGAATAGTGCGAGACGGACCGCCATCGAAACCGCCCTTCAAAGCGCGGCCACAAGGTCACGGAAGTCCGGCGGAAGCGTGGCGTTCCGCCTTACTGCAGCACGTGGACCGGGGCGCCGAGATGCACCCGCTCGAACAGGTCGACGGCATCCGCGTTGTGCATGCGGAAGCAGCCGCTGGAGGTCGCGTTGCCGATCGAATGGGGCGCGTTGGTGCCGTGGATGCGGTATTCGCTCCAGCCGAGATACATGGCCCGGACGCCCAGCGGATTGTGCGGGCCGGGCGCGACATATTTGGGCAGCCGCGGATTGTCGCGGCGCATGCGCGGGGTCGGGTTCCAGCCCGGATTGGCCGCCTTGCGGCTCACCCACAGGTCGCCGGACCACTGGAAGCGCGGCTGGCCCACGGCGATCCAGTAGCGCACGGCGCGCCCGTCGCCGAGGGTGTAATAGAGCCGCTTCTCGTTGGTCTTGATGACGATGGTGCCGCGCGCGTAGTCGCCGTCGAAATCGACGATCTCCTTGGTCGTTTTCGGCGAGATCGGCGCTTCGCGCCGCGGCCGCGCGTCGGCGGTGGCGACGGCGAGCGCGACGCATGCCGCGGTTGCGGCGACGTATAGAAGGAAGGAACGCTTCATACCCAGCCCAGAAGCCCAAGCCTTGGTGTGGTGCAGTGAATCATAGAGCCCGCGCCCAATGCAACCCATGCCGGTTAACTCTATCGTGCGGCACCTAGACGCCGCCGGCCCCGCCGTCGGAGCGGGGATCGTGGGCGCCTTCGAGCGTGCCGTCCGGGTGCATGGCCACCGCCCCGGCATGGCCCATGGTCTCGGTATAAGCGTCGGAAAGGACCTCGACGGCATGGCCGGCGGCTCCTAGGCGCCGCACGAGGTCGTCGGCGAAGCGGCTTTCCAGCCGGACATTGGTGACGGTGGTGCCCCAGGTTCGCCCCAGGATCCAGCGCGGCCGGTCGATGGCCTCAGCTAACGGCACCTTATAGAGCACGTGGCGGGTGAAGAATGCGGCCTGGGTCTGCGGCTGCCCCTCCCCGCCCATGGTGCCGTAGGCGAGCACCCGGCCGTCGGCGAGCACCGCGAGCGCCGGGGTGAGGGTATGAAACGGCCGCCGGCCGGGCTCGAGCGGATTTCTTGCCTTGGGATCGAGGGAGAAGGACGAACCGCGATTCTGCATGAGAATGCCGGTCCGCGGCAGCACGCAGCCGGAGCCGAATTCCCAGAACAGCGACTGGATCGAGGAGACCGCGAGGCCGGAGGCGTCGGCGGCGGCGAACCAGACCGTGTCGCCCTTGCCTGCGGGCTCGGGCCAGGGTGCGGCACGCTGCTTGTCGATCGCGCGGGCTTCGCGCGCGAGCGCCGCGGGCGCGAGATAGGCGGCCGGGTCCTCGGTCAGCCGGTCCGGATCGGTCACCACCCGGTCGCGGATGCGGAAGGCGCGCTTGGTCGCTTCCACGATCCGATGAATATGATCGAAGCTCTCGGGCGCCGCGGCGCCGAGCTGGTCGTAGATGCCGAGAATCAGCAGCGAGGCGAGGCCCTGGGTCGGCGCCGGGGAGTTATAGAGCGTGCCAAGCCCGAGCTTGAGGATGAGCGGCTCGCGCACCCGCGCCCGGTAGCGCTCGAGGTCGGCGCGGACGACCGGGCTGCCGATTCGCTCGAGATCGGCCGCGATCTCGCGGGCGACGTCGCCGCGATAGAAGTCGTCGAGGCCGGAGCGGGCGAGCTGCTCGAGCGTCGCAGCCAGCCGTCCGCTCGGGAGCACCTCGCCCTCCTGCGGCGGCCGGCCACCGGTGAGAAACGCCTCGGCGAAGCCGGGGGCCTCGATCTTCTCGCCCCGCTCGGTGGTGAAACGCCAGGCAAGCGAGCGGGAGACCGGGTAGCCCGCGCGGGCGAGCTCGATTGCGGGCGCGAGCAGGCGCGAAAGCGGCATGCGGCCGCCAGCCGCCTGCGCCGCCTCCAGGAGCAGCATCCAGCCGCCCACCAGGCCCGGTACAGTGAGGACCGCGAGCGGCCCGCGCGCCGGGATCGTGTCGAGACCGAGCTCGCGGTAGCGCTGGCGCGTGGCCAGGCTCCCGGCATAGCCGCAGGCCTCGAGGTAGCGGACCCGTCCGGACCGCTCGCGGAACAGCCAGAAGGCGTCGCCGCCGAGGTGATTCATGTGCGGATAGGCGGCGACCAGGGCCGCGCCGGTGGCCACCGCCGCCTCGAGCGCGTTGCCGCCCTCGGCGAGCACCTCTCTCCCCGCCTCGGTCGCAAGCCGGTGCGGCGCCGCCACCATGCCGCGGCGAGAGCGGACGCTTTCCTGGACCATCGCGACCTCGGGAAGTGATTCGGGCGGGAGCGGCGCTTGATCGGGGTGTCGATCCACGCCAGATTGCCGGCCATTCTAGGACGCCGGCGCGCCGGCGCGAACCGGTCGAGGCGAAAATATGGCGGACGATAGCTCCAAGGGCCGGGTGAACTGGCTGAACACGGTGACGGTGATCAGCGCCGCCATCCTGATCGGCACCGAGATCGTCGGCGCCGGGCTCGCCACCGGCTGGGCGATCGCCGGCTTCTTTTCTCTCGGAGATATCGGCGCTTACGCGCTTCAAGGGCTGTTCGTGCTCGCCGCGCTCGCAGTCGTGGTCTCCTTCGTGCGCGCCGCCGCGCGGGTCGAGCCGCTGGTTGAGCGCTAAAGCGAATCGCCGGCGAAAATTTTTTCCTCTTAACGATCGATTCAGATTCTCGTCGCCCGAGCGGCGCCGAAAAATTTTTCGCGCGCGACGCGATTTGCCCTTGCATGCGCGCGAGAATGTGTTATTTCGCAACTGCCCAAATTCGCACGTGCCTGTGGTCGCGTGCCGGTCGACGGATCCCCGGACAAGAGGCCGGATCGCCGTCGGGGCAGACCGGTAGCCGGAGTGAACCGGTGAACCCGCTCTCCGCGTGGGACGCGACTTAAAGCAACGACGTAGCGGGCTTTTTTGGTCACGACCGGCTCTCCCAAGGAGCCGGGGGTTACTGAGAAGGCACTACTTCCTTGCCGGGCGTGCGGATTGGGATTTCCCGATCCAAGCGGTGGCAGCCTCCTCCGGAACAATTCTCCGGGGCTTGTTGTCACAACGGCGCAAGACAGCCGGCTTCGGCCGGCGACGCGGGCGTAAGCCTGCCACGGAAGCACCGCATCCGCGGGCCCGCTGGCGAGTTTCCGATCCGCTTGGAGCGAAAGTGGAGGGAAAGAAGAAGTGACTGAACGTATCCTGAAATTCCTTCGACGACGAAGCGAAGACGGCCCCTGCCTCGTCATCGACCTCGAAGTGGTTCGCGACAACTACCTGGCCTTCGCCAAGACGCTGCCCGACACGCGCGTGTTCTATGCGGTGAAGGCCAACCCCGCCCCCGAGATCCTGAAGCTGCTCGTGGAGCTCGGCTCCTCGTTCGACGCCGCCTCGATCCCGGAGATCGAGATGGTGCTCGCGGCGGGCGCGACCCCAGACCGCATCTCCTACGGCAACACCATCAAGAAGGAGCGGGACATCGCGCGGGCCTATACGCTCGGCGTACGCCTGTTCGCCTTCGACTGCGAGGCCGAGGCGGACAAGATCGCCCGCGCCGCCCCGGGCGTGAAGGTGTTCTGCCGGATCCTGTGCGACGGCAACGGCGCCGAATGGCCGTTGAGCCGGAAGTTCGGCTGCGCGCCGGAAATGGCGCCGCGCGTGCTCGAACATGCGCATCGGCTCGGGCTCGTGGCCTACGGGCTCTCGTTCCACGTCGGCTCGCAACAGAACAACGTCAAGGCCTGGGACAAGGCGCTGAAGTCCGCGGCCGCCGTGTTCAAGGACCTGGCCGAGCGCGGGATCAACCTTTCCATGGTCAATCTCGGCGGCGGCTTCCCGGCCCGCTACCTGAAGGACGTGCCGCCGGTGAAGGTCTACGGCAACGCGATCTTCCGGGCCCTGCGCAAGCACTTCGGCAACCGCATTCCGGAGACCATCATCGAGCCGGGCCGCGGCCTGGTCGGCGACGCCGGCATGATCGAGGCCGAGGTGGTGCTGATCTCGAAGAAGTCGGACACCGACGAGATGCGCTGGGTCTATCTCGACATCGGCAAGTTCGGCGGGCTCGCCGAAACCATGGACGAGGCGATCCGTTACCCGATCCGCACCAAGAAGGACCAGGACGAGCTCGCGCCCTGCGTGATCGCGGGACCGACCTGCGACTCGGTGGACGTGCTCTACGAGAAGACGCCGTATCTCCTGCCGGTGTCGCTCGCAATCGGCGACAAGGTGCTGATCGAGGCCACGGGTGCCTACACGACCACCTACTCCGCGGTGGCGTTCAACGGGTTCCCGCCGCTGAAGTCCTACGTGATCTGAGTTCGATGATCCGCATCGAACCCGAGGCGCCGGGCGATGCCGGCGCCCGGGAAAATTTGCTCGACACCGCATTCGGATCGCGGCGGTCGGCCAAGACCTCGGAACGCCTGCGCGCCGAACGTGAGCCCGCCCACGGACTCGCGTTCGCGGCGAAGACCGGAAGCGGCCGGCTCGTGGGCACGCTCAGGCTCTGGCATGTCTCCGCCGGCCGCGAGCGGCCGGCGCTCCTGCTCGGGCCGCTCGCGGTGCATCCCGCCTTCCGCCGGCGCGGCATCGGCAGCGCGCTGATGCGCGTCGCGCTCGCCGAGGCCGCGACACTCGGGCACGCGGCGGTCATCCTCGTGGGCGACGAACCGTTCTACCGGCGATTCGGTTTCACGCGCGCGCTCACCGAGCATCTCCGCCTGCCCGGACCGTTCGATCGCGATCGCTTTCTCGGCCTAGAACTCGCGGCGGGCGCGTTGAAGAACGCGCGCGGCGTCGTGGTCGCGACCGGCACGCGCATGCCGGCGCGCGCCACCGAACTACCCACAGCCGCGCATCGGCGATTGACGCCGCATGCGCGGCGTGTCTCTTGAGCGAAAGAAGCGCGCCTTCCACCACCTCTTTCCGCTTGAAGAGGCAGTATTTCTTTTTGCGGGCATGACCGGGGCGATTCCGATGAGCGAGCGGCCGATCTATGGCAAGATCGACGGCCCGATCGTGATGATCGGCTTCGGCTCCATCGGCCGCGGCACGCTGCCCCTGATCGAGCGCCATTTCAAATTCGACAAGTCGCGCTTCGTGGTGATCGACCCCAAGGACAAGGACCGCAAGCTGCTCGACCAGCGCGGCATCCGCTTCCTGCACGAGGCGGTGACCAAGGAGAACTACCGCGAGCTGCTCACGCCGCTGCTCACCGCCGGCAAGGGCCGCGGCTTCTGCGTCAATCTCTCGGTCGACGTGTCCTCGGTCGAGGTGATGGAGCTCTGCCGCGAGCTTGGCGCGCTCTATATCGACACCGTGGTCGAGCCGTGGCCCGGGCTCTATTTCAACCCCAAGGAAAACGCCGAAGGGCGCTCGAACTACATGCTGCGCGAGCACCTGCTCGAGGTCCGGCGCAAAAATCCCGGCGGGCCCACGGCGATCTCCTGCTGCGGGGCCAATCCCGGCATGGTGTCGTGGTTCGTGAAGCAGGCGCTGTTGAACGTCGCCTCCGACATCGGCCTCGAGTTCGAGGAGCCGAAGACGCAAGCCGATTGGGCGCGGCTGATGATGCGGACCGGCGTCAAGGGCATCCATATCGCCGAGCGCGACACCCAGCGGGCCCGGCTGCCGAAGCCGCTCCGGGTGTTCGTCAATACCTGGTCGGTGGAAGGCTTCGTGGCCGAGGGCATGCAGCCGGCCGAGCTCGGCTGGGGCACCCACGAGAAGTGGATGCCCGAGAACGCCCGCACCCACGAGACCGGCTGCCAGGCGGCGATCTATCTGCTGCAGCCGGGCGCCAACACCCGCGTGCGCTCCTGGTGCCCGACCCCGGGGCCGCAATACGGCTTTCTCGTCACCCACAACGAGTCGATCTCGATCGCCGACTACTTCACGCTGCGCGAAAAGGGCAAGACGGTCTATCGGCCGACCTGCCACTACGCCTATCACCCCGCCAACGACGCGGTGCTGTCGGTGCTCGAGCTGTTCGGCTCGGGCAGCAAGATGCAGCCCTCGTGGCACATCCTCGACGAGAACGAGATCGCGGACGGCGTCGATGAGCTCGGCGTGTTGCTCTACGGCCACGCCAGGAACGCCTATTGGTACGGTTCGCAGCTCTCGATCGAGGAGACGCGCGCGGTCGCGCCGTTCCAGAACGCCACCGGCCTGCAAGTGACCTCGGCGGTGCTCGCCGGCATGGTCTGGGCGCTGGAGAACCCGGAAGCCGGCATCACCGAGGCCGACGAGATGGATTTCCGCCGCTGCCTCGAGATCCAGATGCCCTATCTCGGGCCGGTCATCGGCACCTACACGAACTGGACGCCGGTGCAGGGCCGCGGCGTGCTGTTCCCCGAGGACATGGATCCCGAGGATCCGTGGCAGTTCAGGAATATCCTGGTGCGCTAGGCGGATCGCGAACCTATCGCCCTCACGTCGAGTTTCCTTTTCCCGCTACCGGGGCTTGCACGCATCCTCCGGAGTGCGCGAGCATGAGCCCGCCAGGCCGCGAAGGCCGCGCAGGGTGGAGGCGACCGTGCTAATTTCATTCCCGCGATTGGACGGCCAACCGGTTTCGATCGATGCTGACGCGGTGCTTTGGTGCCGAGCAACGCTGCTCGCAGACGAGCCGCAACACGCAACGATGATCCATTACTCGGGCGGCGGGAAGTATTCGACGCTCTACACGATCGACGACCATGCCGCGGTCCGCGGAAAGCTCGCGCCGCACGTGCGGCTCGCTTCCTTCACCACACCGGTGGACACCTCGGTGAGCGTGAGCGCGGCGCGGGTAAATCCCGTGCTGCCGGCCTCGCCCGAGCTTGATCCGCCGGCGGCACGGGCCGCCCTGATCGTGGGTGGGAAAAGGCTCGCGGTGCGCGAGACCGTGGAGGAGGCGCATCAGCGCATCAATGCCGCGCTCGCCTCTGCCGGCGTCTAGGGTCTCAGAGCGCGAGTACGCCCGCCTTGCCGTCCTCGGTCCCGAATGCGAGCGCCTGGCCGTCCGCGCGCCAGCCGAGCGCGCTGACCGCGCCGCCCTCGGGCTGGCGCACCAGGATCGCGGCGCCGTCCGCGAGCCGCAGCAGAAGCAGGAGCCCGTCGGCATAGCCCGCGGCGATCACCTCCTGCTTGGGATGGCAGACCAATATCGCCACCCTCGCCTGCTGGCGGCCGATCATCCTCGGCTCCTTGCCGGTCGGGCCGTCCTTGGAGCCGAACGGCCACAGGATCACCTCGTTCGCGCCCGAGCTCGCGAGCCACTTGCCGTCGGCGGTGAAGGCAAGCGACCGCACGCGTGCGGGGTAGCCGGTCATGCGCATGTGGTGGCCGTCGGCCACGCGCCAGCCGTGCAATGCCGGCTCCTGCATCGAGCTGATCAGGAAACGCCCGTCGGCGCTGAACAGCACGCTTAAGTGCGAGCCTTTCCAGACCAAGATCTCGGGCTTGGCTTCGGGTGCGTTGGGGAACCAGAGCGTCGCGCCATTGTAGTGCGTGATGGCGAGGCGGAGGCCCTTGGGCGCGAAGGCAAGCCCGCCGACGCTCGAGGGAAGCTCGAGGCTGCGGTCGCCCTTCTTGGTGCGGGCGTGGGCGGTCTTTCCCACGGACCATGCCAAGGCCCCGTCGGGCCCGAGCGCCAGGTGGTCGATCCACTTGCCCATTCCGTCGACGAGGACCTCGGTCGCGCCCTCGGCATTGGTCGCAACCAGCTTGCCGTCGTCGCCGCTCGTGAACAGGCGGGACCCGTCGCTCGCGGCATCGAGGATCGCGCCCGCGTGCGCCTGCGTCCGTTTTGAACCGTCCGCGAGCAGCACTTCGCCTTCGCCAAGCGCGTAAGCCGCGCTTTCGCCGAGGAAGACGGCAGCGACCACATGGCTGCCCGCTTCGAGCGCGCGCACTTTGGCGGCAAGCGAGGGAATTTCCGCGGCGGCCATGGACCGAGTTCCTTGCGGCGGCCGCGAACGACTAGCGCGCGACGTCTTCCTTGCAGAGCTGTATGTCGCCCGACAGCTTCATCCAATTGCCGCACTTGTCACAGCCGGCGAGCGCCAGGCCGAGCGCGAGAACCGCGAGTAACGCTGAAATCCGTCCGAGCATCCCAACCCCGTCTTCGACGCCGATCATACAGGACCGCCGCGGCGACCGCGAGCACTCATGCCGCGCAGGCCGCAAACCCCTTGCGCAGCGCGGCCTCGTCCAAATCGCGGCCGATGAATACGAGCCGGCTTTCGCGCTTCTCGCCCGGCTTCCACGTCCGCTGATGATCGCCGTCGAGCACCATGTGCACGCCCTGGAACACGAAGCGCTGCGGATCGTTCTTGAACGAGAGAATCCCCTTGGAGCGCAGGATCTTCGGGCCCTCCTTGGCGACCAGCTCCTGGATCCAGGGAAAGAACTTGTCGGGATCGAGCGGCGGCTCGGAGGAAAGGGCAATCGACTGCACTTCCTCGTCGTGGGTGTGCAGGTCGGAATCGAGGAATTCCGGCTCGATCGCCAGAATCCGCTCGAGATCGAAGGCCCCCTGCCCGAGCACCCACTCGAGCGGGACGGCGCAGCGTTCGGTGCGGTGCACCCGCGCAAACGGGTTGATGGCGCGAATGCGGAGCTCCACCTCGCGCAATTCCTCCGGCGTCACGAGGTCGGTCTTGTTCAAGAGGATGACATCGGCGAAGGCGATCTGGTTCTTGGCCTCGGGTGCGTCCTTGAGCCGGTCCTTCAGCCACTTCGCGTCCGCGACGGTGACGACCGCGTCGAGCGCGGTCTTGTCGCCGACATTGTCGTCCATGAAGAAGGTCTGCGCCACCGGCGCCGGGTCGGCCAGCCCGGTGGTCTCGACCAGGATGCCATCGAAGCGGCCGCGGCGCTTGAGCAACCCGTCGATGATGCGGATCAGGTCGCCGCGCACGGTGCAGCAGACGCAGCCGTTGTTCATCTCGAATACTTCCTCGTCGGCGCCGACCACAAGCTCGTTGTCGATCCCGATCTCGCCGAACTCGTTGACGATCACGGCGAACTTCTTGCCGTGCGGCTCCGAGAGGATGCGGTTGAGCAACGTGGTCTTGCCGGCGCCGAGATAGCCGGTCAGCACGGTGACGGGGATTTTTTCGGACATGCCTAGTCTGCGCGGTCGTCTCTTGAATCGTCATGCCCGGGCTTGACCCGGGCATCCACGACTTAGGTGACGGGGATCGCCGGGACAAGCCCGGCGATGACGAATTGCATTAGCTGGTGAGCGCCGCGGAGAGCTGCTTCAGATTGTGGCGGATCATGTCGAGATAAGTCGGGGCCGGGCCCTTGTCGTCGGTCAGGGCGTCGGAATAGAGCGTTCCGCCGATCTTGGCGCCGCTCTCCTCGGCGATGCGCTTGAGCATCCGCGAGTCGGTCACGTTCTCCAGAAACACGGCAGGGATCTTCTCCCGCCTGATCTGCACGATGATCTTCGCAACGTCCCCGGCCGAGGGCTCCGATTCCGTCGACACGCCTTGCGGCGCGATGAAGGCGATGCCGTAGGCGGCGTGGAAATAGCCGAACGCATCGTGCGAAGTGATGATCTTGCGCCGGCCGGCCGGGATTTTCGCGACCGCATCCCGCACTTCCTGCTCGAGCGCGTCGAGCTTGGCGCTATAGGCGCGCGCGTTCGCCTCATAGGCGCTCTTGCCGGCGGGATCGGCCTTGATCAGCGCGTCGCGGATATTGGCCACGTAGATCTTCGCGTTCGAGACCGACTGCCAGGCGTGCGGATCCGCATCGCTACGGCCGTGATCGTCCTTGCCCTCCAACTTGCGCTGCCGGATGCCTTTGGTGGCGACCACCTGCACCGCCTTGGTGCCCGACGCCTTGACCAGACGTTCGATCCAGCCCTCGAACCCGAGGCCGTTCACGAAAATCACCTGGGCGGCGGCGAGCGTCTTGGCATCGGCCGGCGTCGGCGAATAGACGTGCGCGTCGGCGCCGGGGCCGACCAGCACCTCGACGGCGATCCGATCGCCGCCGACGTTGTTCACGAAATCCGCGAGGATCGAGAAGCTGGCGACCACCTTCAGCTTCTCCTGCGCGCCGGCCGGAGCGGCGACGAGAAGGACGGCAAGCGCCGCCGCGGCGGCGAGACTCTCACGTCGGGTGATCATGGGAGCCTCCGCGATGCGCAATTGTTGACGCTCATGCTTCGAGATGGCGACGCGGGATCAGCCGGCGCGCCAGACCGCCGACCCGGCCGAACAGCACGGAGCCGACATAGAGCACGCCGGCGACCAGGATGATCGCCGGCCCCGCCGGTGCCCCGCCGTGGAACGACACCAGGAGGCCGGCATAGCCGGAGAAAATCCCGCATCCGACCGCAACCAGAATCATCGTGGTGACGTCGCGCGTCCAGAACCGAGCCACGGCGGCGGGCACCATCATGATGCCCACGGCGAGCAGGGTGCCGAGCGCGTGGAAGCCGCCGACCAGGTTCATCACCACGAGCGCGAGAAAGGCGATGTGGGCGGGCGCGCCGGCCCGGCTGACCGAGCGCAGGAAGCCCGGGTCGACGCATTCGACCACGAGCGGCCGATAGATCAGCGCGAACACGGCGAGCGTGAGCGAGGTGATCGCGGCGATGAGCAGGAGCGTCTGGTCGTCGAGCGCCAGCACGTTGCCGAACAGGATGTGCAGGAGATCGATGCTGGTGCCGCGCATGGAGACGATGGTCACGCCGACCGCGAGCGAGACCAGGAAGAAGGCGGCGAGCGAGGCGTCTTCCTTCAGCTCGGTCGTGCGCGCGACGATGCCGGCCAACAGCGCGACCACGAAGCCGGCGATCAGCCCGCCGGCAGTCATGGCGAACAGGCTCAGGCCCGACACGACGAAGCCGATCGCGGCGCCCGGCAGGATCGCGTGCGCCATGGCGTCGCCCATCAGGCTCATCCGCCGCAACATCAGCATGACGCCGAGCGGGCCGGCGCCGATCGCGAGCGCCAGCGCGCCCACGAACGCGCGGCGCATGAACTCGAACTCGGCGAAGGGCGCGATCAGATAGCCGTAGATTCCGGTCATGTCATGCCCGGGCTCAAGCCGCGTCTTCCGCGCAGACCTCGGCGGTCTCGTCGAAGGCCTCGCACATCCGCCGTGCGCGCAGGAGATTCTCCGCCGACAGCACCTCGGCGGTCGCGCCCCAGGCCACCGGCTCGCGCGCGAGCAGGAGCGTCTGCGGAATGCGCGCGCGCACGAGATCGAGATCGTGCAGGACCGCGACCACCGTGCGCTGCTCGCGGTGCCAGCGCGCGACGATCTCCAAGAGGTCGCGCACGGTCTGCGAATCGATCGAGGCAAAGGGCTCGTCGAGCAGGATCAGCCGGGCGTCCTGCAACAACAGGCGCGCGAACAACGCGCGTTGCATCTGCCCGCCGGAGAGCGTGCCGATGATGCGGGCCTCGAAACCCTGCAGCCCGACGGTTGCGATCGCGGCCGCGACGCGGTCGCGCTGCTGGCGATCGATGCCGCCGAACAGGCCGGTTCGGCGCCACAGGCCGAGCGCGACGAGATCATAGACCGTGATCGGAAAGCTGCGGTCGATCTCGAGCGTCTGGGGAAGATAGGCGACGTCCTGCGGCCCGACCGCGCCGCGCTCGATCGCGCCCGCGAGCGGAGAGAGCAGCCCGACGATTCCCTTGAGCAGCGTGGTCTTGCCGGCGCCGTTCGGCCCGACCACGGCCACCAGCGCGCCCGCCTCCACGGCGCCGTCGAGGTGGTGCACGGCCGGGTGGCGGTCGTATCCGAGGGTGAGATCGTGAAAGCGCAGCGCGACGGTCATGGCGACCTCATGCCATCGCCCAGAGCACGGCGCCCCACAGCAACAGTGCGAGCGCCGCGGCGAGCGCGAGGCGCTGCCCCGCCGACAGGCGCAACAGCGACGGCGGCACCGGCGCCGGCGGATGCGCGGCGTTCGGATGCATATGCGTGTGCGGCGTCGGGCTCGGCATGGCGATTTGTGATACTATATCGTTTGTCGCGGACTCGATAGCGGATAGCGTTGCCGTTGTCGAGGGAATCGAAACGGCGCATGGCCAAGGGCGGAACCGAGCCGCCGACAAGGCGCGGGCTGTTGCGGGCGCTCGCCGCCGCGCTCGCGGCCGCGGCGCTCCCGCGCGCGCACGTCCGTGCCGAGGAAGAGAAGAACCCCGAGCCGCCAATCCGCATCCTCGCGGGCCCCGCGGGCAGCACCGAGCACGCGCTCGGCACTGCCATGATGAAGCTGCTTACGAGCCGAGTCACGGGCACGCGCATCGCGCTCAAGCCGATCAACAGCGCGTTCGAACGGCTGCAGCTCCTGAACGCGGGCGAGGCCGAGATCGCCTTCGCCGCCGGCCACGTGCTCGCGGCCGCGCATGCCGGCAAGAAGGAATTCAGTTTCAAGGCCGAGCTTAAGAACCTGCGCGCGATCGCGGCGCTTCATTCCGACCTGATCGAAATCGTGGCCGCCAGGGGCGCAGGGGTCGCGATGCTCGCGGACCTCAAGGGCAAGCGCGTGTCGGTGGGCGCGCCGCGCTCGGACGTGGAGCTTGCCGCACGCGCGATTCTGGCCGAGGCCGGCGTGCGGCCCGAAGATTTCCGCATTGCCGAATATCTCGCGTTCGCCGACGCCGCGGAGCTGCTGCAGAAGCGTGAGCTCGATGCGTTTTTCCACATGGGATTGCGACCCGACGACGCCATGCGTGCGCTCGCGCGCGGCACCGAGATCGCGATCCTCGAGATTCCGCCTGAGGTGGTGGCGAAGCTCGGCGCCCCGTATCGCCGCGCGGCGCTACCGGCGAACAGCTATCGGGGCCAGACCGCCGAGGTCGCGACCGCGCTGGTGCCGCACTATCTCGCGACCCGCGCCGAGCTTTCGGAGGAGACCGTCCATAAGCTCACCAAGGCGCTGTTCGATCATCTGAATGAGCTCGCCGCCGCGCACGTGGCGGGCCGCGCGATCCGGCTCGACAGCGCACCGCGGCGGCCGCCGGTGCCGCTGCACCCGGGCGCCGCCAAGTATTTCCGGGAAAAGGGCGTCCGCTTCTGAGCGTGGACGACGTCAGCTCAGGAGCTTGACCAGGAATTCCGAGCGCAAGCCCCAGCCGAGGAAGCCCGACAGCCCGAACGCCATTCCGGCTGCGCCGGAGACCCAGCTGAGCACCAATAGTGCGTAGATCTCGGTGAGCGCCGCCACCGCCGCGACCGCGATCGCAATCGCCACAAACGCCTCGGACATGTCGAACTGATCGTCGATGGCGTTGAGCCGATCGTACTCGGCCTCGAGCGACTCGGCCTTGGTACGCGTCTCCTTGGAGCGGGCCTGATACTTGGTGATATCGGCCTCGTACTCGGCGGCCTGCTTGGCGGCGAGCGCCTTGTCGACATTTCCCGCGCTCTCCAGCAACCGGAGCGTCAGCAGGCCGTTCTCGTCCACGTGCAGCTTGATGCGCGCGGCCTGGTATTCGGCCCAGGCGTCGACCGATTCCTGCTTCGCCTTCTGCATGGCCTGGACGATGTTGTCGTCCTTGACCTTGGCGACCGCCATGAACACGGAAAGGATCACCACGGTCACGGCCACCAGCCGGTTTAGCCGCCGATTGTCGCCTTCGGCTTCAGGTTCGCCAGCCATGTTCG
>JAHFPN010000229.1 GCA_023269635.1 Hyphomicrobiales bacterium
TCGATTTTCGCCGCGCGGGACGCGTCCGGGGCGGCAGAGACGAGGGCGAGGCTCATGAGTGCAAGAACCAGGCGGCGGATCACGAGCGCTTCTCCGGCGCCGCCGGAGCCTTGATCAAGTGGCCGGTCACGGCCCGCTTGAGATCGAGGAAGCGATTGGCGACCGCGCGCACATCATCGGCGCTCACCGCCCGGATGCGGTCCGGCCAGGTCTTCACGTGTTCGACCGGGAGCCCGACGGCGAGCGCCGCGCCGTACATGCGCGCGAGCGTCGCCTGGTTGTCCTGAGCATAGATCGCATCGGCGACGAGCCGCGTCTTGACGCGCGCGAGTTCGTCGTCGGTGACGCCATTGGTCGCAACCTCGGCGACGACCGCATCGATCGCCCGCTCCAGGTCCTCGAGCGTGACGCCCGGCCGCGGCGACGCCCAAACCGCCAAGCGGCTCGTGTCCATCGCCGTGCCCTGGTACCAGGCGCCGGCATTGGCGGCCACGCCCTTGTCCACCACCAGCGCACGGTAGAGGCGGCTGGTGGAGCCGCCGCCGATGATCTGGCTCAACACCTCGAGCGCCTCGGCCTCGCCGCGCGTCGCCGTGCGATACGACGGCACCAGATAGGAACGGCTGATGGTGGGCTGGGCAACGCGCGCGTCGGCGAACACGACGCGGCGGTGCGCGCGCGGCTCGGGCTCGACCGGTCGCACCCGCAGCTTCATCTCGGGCTGCCGCGCAAGCTTGCCATAGGTCTTCTCGGCGAGCGCGCGCACGTCTTCCACGTTCACGTCGCCGGAGATCACCAGAACCGCGTTGTTCGGCGCGTAGTGGCGGCGATAGAAGGCGATCGCGTCGACGCGGTTGAGCGCCCGGATTTCGTGCTCCCAGCCGATCACCGGCCGGCCGTAGGGATGATTGACGAACAGCGCGGCCTGCGCCGCCTCCGAGAGCTGCGCGCCGGGATCGTTGTCGGTGCGGGTGCGGCGTTCCTCGAGCACCACTTCGCGTTCGGGCAGCACATTGGCGTCGGTCAGCACGAGGCCGATCATGCGGTCAGCCTCGAATTCCATGAGCGTGCCGAGATGCTCGCGCGCCACGCGCTGGTAGTAGGCGGTGTAGTCCGGGCCGGTGAAGGCGTTCTCCTGCCCGCCGATCATCGCCACCACCTGCGAGAACCGGCCCGCGGGATTCTTGGCGGTGCCCTTGAACATGAGATGCTCGAGGAAGTGCGCGAGCCCGGACTTGCCCGGCTCCTCGTCGGCCGAGCCGACGCGGTACCAGATCATATGGGTCACGACCGGCGCGCGGCGATCGGGAATGACCACCACCTCGAGCCCGTTGGCGAGCACGAAGCGGCTCACCTCCGGGCCTGGCGTCGCGATCGCGTCCGGACGCGGCTCTGCCAGCGTGGCGGTTCCGGCGACGGCAAGCACGGCGATGGTTCGCATCAGCAACCTGGGCACGGGAATTCTGTTCTCCGGCGCGGACAATGTCCTCAATGCAACCGCCCGGTCCCGGCGGATCGGCCTGCCGCGGACCGCGGCGGAATTGCCGGGCCGGAGCGGCCTACTTCGGTCCTTCGGGGTCTCCGGGAGTGAGCAAGCGATCGAACGGATTGCTGATCCGGGTGCCCGGCTTATCTTTTTCGACTACGCCATAGGGCGCGTTCGGGGACGGGGTCTGGTAGCCGGGCGGCGGATCGGTCAGCCGCTCACGCGCCGGCTCGCCGGTGAACACCAGCGGCTTTTCCTTTTCGAACCAACCCTTGAAGCCGAGCGCATCGGGGCTCATGCGCTCGCGGCCTTCGGCGAGCTGCCCACCCAGGGTGTCGGTCGGGGCCGTCGACGGACCGCGGCGCGGTGTCGTGCCCCGGCGCAACTCGTTGGGACGCAGCGTCCGGCCTTCAAAGAAGGCATCGTCGCGACGAACGTGGAGCGGCAGCGTTTCGAACGTCCGGCGCGCCTGCTCGCGCGCGACCTCGGGATCCGTGGGCCAATCGGGAAGCACGCGGGTGACGTCTTGCGGAGAACGCGGCACCGGCAGTTCGGTCGAGGGCGGCACCACCAGCGGCGCGCGCTCGCGGTATTCGATCGATTCGTCAGGCGGGATATCGAGCAGACCGAAATTGCCCAGCATGCGCTGCAACTCGGTCGGGCCCGGAACCTGCGCCGCCGCGGGCACCAGCGCCGCACCGGATAGCGCCAGCGCGAACGGGAGCGCGCGCAGCAGCATCGGCATGAATGAGCAGCTCATTGATCCCCGGTCCAGCGACGCTGGTGTCATTCCCGCGCCCGGCACATCAATTCAGCCGGATGGAGGCGTTTTTTTGGCACGGAAGACGGCATCGTACAGGAGCCCGGCAACCCCGGCAACGATGGCCGAATCAGCGAGGTTAAAGACGTACCAGTGCCAGCCCATGGCATGGAGCGAGATGAAGTCAACCACCGCCCCATGCAGCGCCCGGTCGATGGCGTTGCCGATGGCCCCGCCGATCAGCAACCCGAGCGCCGCCGCCACCAGCCGCGAGCCGGTGCGGGCGAGCCAAAGCCCGAACAGG
>JAHFPN010000121.1 GCA_023269635.1 Hyphomicrobiales bacterium
CGGCGCGAGCAGGCGGCCGCGGGAGGCTCGGAGAAGGCGCGCGAGCGGCATCTGAAGCGCGGCAAGCTCACGCCGCGCGAGCGCGTGATGCGGCTCTCGGATCCCGGCACGCCGTTCCTCGAGCTTTCGCCGCTCGCGGCCAACGGCATGTACGACGACGCGATCCACGGCGGGGGCATCATCACCGGCATCGGCCGCATTGAGGGCCGCGAGTGCATGGTCGTAGCGAACGACTCCACCATCAAGGGCGGCACTTACCTGCCGATGACGGTGAAGAAGCATCTGCGCGCGCAGGAGATCGCGCGCGAGAACCGGCTGCCCTGCATCTATCTGGTGGACTCCGGCGGCGCGAATCTGCCGCACCAGACCGAAGTGTTTCCTGACCGCGAGCATTTCGGCCGCATCTTCTACAACCAGGCCAAGCTCTCCGCCGCCGGCATCGCGCAAATCGCCTGCGTCATGGGCTCCTGCACCGCGGGCGGCGCCTATGTGCCGGCCATGTCGGACGAGACCGTGATCGTGCGCGGCCAGGGCACCATCTTCCTCGGCGGGCCGCCGCTGGTGAAGGCCGCGACCGGCGAGGTGGTGAGCGCCGAAGAGCTCGGCGGCGCCGACGTGCACGCGCGCAAGTCGGGTGTGGCCGACCACTACGCCACCGACGACGCGCACGCGCTCGCGATCGTGCGCCGGATCGTGGCTAACCTGAACGCGCCGAAGCGCGTCGACCTCGAATACCAGGAGCCGGCCGAGCCGAAATTCTCCATTGACTACATCGACGGCATCGTGCCCACGGACGTGCGCAAGCAATACGACGTGCACGAGATCATCGCGCGGCTGGTGGACGGCTCCGAGTTCGACGAGTTCAAGCGGCTCTATGCCACCACATTGGTCACCGGCTTCGCGCGGCTGCATGGCATGCCGCTCGGGATCGTGGCGAACAACGGCATTCTGTTCTCCGAGAGCGCGCTGAAAGCCGCGCACTTCATCGAGCTGTGCTGCCAGCGCAAGGTGCCGCTGCTGTTCTTGCAAAACATTTCTGGCTTCATGGTGGGCAAGGACTACGAGGCCGGCGGCATCGCCAAGGACGGCGCCAAGATGGTGACCGCGGTGGCCTGCGCCGCGGTGCCGAAGCTGACGCTCATCATCGGCGGCTCGTTCGGCGCCGGCAATTACGGCATGTGCGGCCGCGCCTATGGGCCGCGCTTCCTGTTCATGTGGCCGAACGCGCGCATCTCGGTGATGGGCGGCGAGCAGGCGGCGAGCGTGCTCGCCACCGTCAAGCGCGAAAATATCGAGGCGGAAGGTGCCACTTGGTCGGCGGCCGAGGAGGAGGAATTCAAGCGCCCGATCCGCGAGCAATACGAGACCGAGGGCAATCCCTATTACGCCACCGCGCGGCTGTGGGACGACGGCATCATCGCGCCCACGGAGACGCGGAAAGTGCTGGCGCTCGCTTTGAGCGCCGCGCTCAACGCGCCGATCCCGGAGACGCGGTTCGGGGTGTTTCGGATGTAGCTCCTCCTCGTCATGCCCGGGCGCTTGTCCTCGGGCTTGATCCGAGGATGACCCGGGCATCCATGCTGCCTGGAAGCTTGCGGGCGCGCTCTATGGATTGCCGGGTCAAGCCCGGCAATGACGGGTCGGGGGAAATCGAGCAGGGAGGGGTCCATGTCGCAGAAATTGTTCTTCACCGCCGTCGCCATCATCTATTTCGTCCTCGGCGTCGGCAACGTTGTCGCGCCCGCGGCATTCCTGAGCGGGTTCGGCGTGAGCTTGAACGCGTCCGGCGATCTGTTCGCGCGGGTGATCGGCAGCGCGGCCGTCGGGTTCGCGCTCGTCAATTGGGGCTGCCGCGATGCGGGCCCGTCGCGGCTGTTCACGATGGTGCTCTACGGCAACCTCAGCGAGAAAGTGATCCAGGTCGTTCTTATTCTCTTGGCGCTGAATGCGGGCGTGTTCAATTCCATGGGCTGGGTGATGTTGACCCTGCAAGCGCTGATCGGCGTCGGCTTCGCCTATTTCGCCTTTGGCAAGCGCTGAGGCGGGCAGCGCGGCTCCAATTCGCCGCCGTCCGCCTCTGGGACGACGGCATCATCGCGCCCGTTGAAACGACGAAGCAAGCGTAGGGTGGGCGAAGGCGCGAAGCGCCGTGCCCACGTTCGGTGGATCGATACGTATCGTAAAGACGTTTCATTTGGTGGGCATGCTCTGCATGCCCACCCTACAAGAGTGTCATGCCCGGGCTTGACCCGGGCATCCCGAACTTTCGGATCGAGTAAGCTGAGCTCGATGAAACTGGCATTTCCGATCTTCGCTCTGCTCGCAGCGGCGGCCGTCGCCAGCGCCGGAATTGCCGACGCGCGCCCGGCCAAGCCGGCCGCGCCCGCGTGCGATCGCCCCACCTTCCGTGTCATTCTCGACGTCGGCCACACGGCGCAGGAGCCGGGCGCGGTCAGCGCGCGCGGCGTGCCGGAGTACGATTTCAATCTGCGGCTGGCGCGGCGGATCGCGGCGGCGCTGGTCAAGGCCGGCTTCGCGCACACCGTCCTTCTCCTCACCGATGGCGCGGCGCAGCCCGCTCTCCTCGCGCGCGTGCAGCGGGCAAACGCCATGCAGGCGCAGCTTTTCGTCTCGATCCACCACGACTCGGTGCCGGAATTCCTGCTCGCTGCCTGGGAATTTCTCGGCGCCGACGGCCGCTTCAGCGACCGCTTCAAGGGCCATGCACTCTTCGTCTCCCGCGACAACGCGCGCTTCCGGCAAAGCCTCGCGTTCGCGCAGCTGCTCGGCCGCGCGCTGAAATCGCACAGGCTCGAGTACACGCCGCACTACACGCTGAAGCTCATGGGGCCGCGCCGCCGCCTGCTGGTGGACGCGCGCGCGGGTGTCTATCGCTTCGATCAGCTCGTCGTGCTGAAGGACGCCCGGATGCCGGCGGTGCTGCTCGAAGCCGGCTCGATCGTCAACCGCGCAGAGGAACTCTCGATGGAATCGCCGGAACGCCAGGCGCTCATCGCAGCGGCCATGGTCGAGGCTGTAGAGAAATTCTGCGCGGCGGGCCGGCAATGACACTCCGAGTCATTCCCGCGAAGGCGGGAATCCATAATCACCGGCGACGCAAGTTGGCGACCGCTGGGGTTATGGATTCCGGGCTCGCCCCACCCAAGTCGGCTGTTGCCGACTTGGGCACCAAAATTTGCCGATCTCGGGTAAACCCGAGATCGGTGGCGGCGCCCCGGAATGACAAAGTGCGCTCAGCGCCCGCCGATCTCGATCGTGAGCGTGTGCCGCCGCGCCGGTGCCACGCGCTCCCAGGGCCGCACATAGTCGAACACGGCGACGGCGGTGCCGGGGCCGCGCGCGGTGATGCGATAGCGGCGCACGCCGGGCGCGCCCATGAGCGGCCGGTCGGTCGGGCGGGGCACGAAGCCGGCATCGTTTACGCTGACCAGCGCGAGGTTGCGGCTCATCGATTCGTTTAGGCGCCAGCCATAGCCGGTCGAGGGATTCTCGACGAGCTCGATCGTCCGCGCGGCGCCGACCACGAGCCGGATCGTGTCGCTGGTCTCCTCGGCGCGCGCAGGCGCCACGAACGCGGCCATGATCGCCGCAACGAAAAGCACGCCGGCGAACCAAGGCCGGCGATGGCGCGACTTCATGGGAATCTCCGAGCGCGCGCGGCAGCCAGCATAGCGGACCCTCACACCGCGACCGAGTGCCGGCCGCCGGCGGTTAGATAGCGGTCGAACGCCGTGGCGATGAGCCGCACGAAGGCGCGGGCCCCCTCGGTGACCTCGATCCGGTTGCCATCCACCCGCACCATCTCGTTCCGGTCCGACCCGAGCACCGTGTCCAGCCGTTCCTCGAATTCGGCGCGCAATTCGTCGGCGCGGCCGCCGGCGACCGCGTCGAGATCGACCTTGAAATCGCACATCAGCCGCTCGATCGCGGCGCCGCGCACGCGATCGTCCTCGCCGAGCGCGAAGCCCTTGACGGTCGCGAGCGCGCCGGCGCGGATCGCCCGCCCATAGGCGTGAAGATCATGGGAGTTCTGCACGTAGCCCTGCGGCAGGCGGCCGATCGCCGAGGCGCCGAAGCCGAGCAGCGCCTCGGCGTCATCGGTGGTGTAGCCCTGGAAATTGCGGTGCAGCCGGCCGCGCGCGGCGGCGAGCGCGAGCTCGTCGTCGGGCCGCGCGAAGTGATCGAGGCCGATCGGCCGATAGCCGAGCGCGACCAGCGCGCGGCGGGCGCTCTCCGCCTGCTCGAGCCGCTCGGCCGCGCCGGGGAGCGCGGCGGCGTCGATCAGCCGTTGGTGCGGTTTGAACCAGGGCACGTGGGCGTAACCGAACAGCGAAATGCGCTCCGGCCGGACGCGGCCGACGAATTCCACGTTGCGGCGGATGTCGGCAAGCGTCTGCTTGGGCAGCCCGTACATGAGATCGAGATTGAGCGCATCGATGCCGGCGTTCCGCAGGAGGCCGATCGCCGCCTCGACGCGCTCGGCCGGCTGCGGCCGGCCGATCGCCTCCTGCACGTGCGGCGAGACGTCCTGCACGCCGAGGCTCGCGCGGTTCACGCCGATCGCTCGAAGCGCGGCTACCAGCGGCGCGTCGAGCGCGCGCGGGTCGAGCTCGATCGCGTGCTCGACCAGGCCGCTGCGATCGAACGTGGCCGTGAGCAGCGCATCCAGCGCGGCGAGCTCCTCGGGGCCGAGGATCGAGGGCGTGCCGCCGCCCCAGTGGATGCGGGTCACGCGCCGGCTGGCGGCGCGCTCGGCCACCAGCTCGATCTCGCGCCGGAGCAGCGCGGCATAGCGCGCGACCGGCTCGCGTTGCCGCACCGCCTTGGTGTAGCAGCCGCAATAGCGGCAGAGCTCGCGGCAGAACGGGACGTGCAGATAGAGCGAGAGCGTGGCCGCGGGCGCGAGCGCGGCGAGCCAGTTCGCATAGATTTCGGGGCCCACGGCCGCGGTGAAATGCGGCGCGGTCGGATAGGACGTGTAGCGCGGCGCCTTGGTCTCGGCGAGGATTCGGGTCGCCTGCATCAAAACAGGGTCGCGCGCGCCGGCTGCGGCGTCTTTGACCTCGATCAAGGCGGGGGGCGGCTCAAGAAACTCGTCATGCTCGGGCTCGACGACCATTTCGCTCTCCCCGCTTGCGGGGAGAGGGTGGCGAGGACCGCCGATCTCGGGTTTACCCGAGATCGGCGTTCTTGCATGCGCAAGTCGGCGATAGCCGACTTGCGTGGTCCGAGCCGGGTGAGGGGCGAAATCCCGCGCAGGCGATTGCCCCTCACCCAATGCCTCCCTCGGCTTGCGCCGGGGTCGGCATCACCCTCTCCCGGTAAACGGGGAGAGGGAAAAGGCAAAACCGCTCAGGATGACTCGGATCGCCACCCCCGGGGATAGATTTTCCACGGAATTATTTTTCAACGCGATCGTTGATTTTCCAGACTATAGGAATATGTTCCACAAGTCCCGATCCAGCGAGGGGCGCATCCGGATGCGGCCTGATGTGGGATCGGGATCGGCGCCCGCGCGCGGGGCTCGCAAGCCCGCCCCCGGGACGCTCCGGGGCTCCGCCCCCGGCCACTAGGAGCCGGTGCGAGGAGCTCGCTGACGGAGAGGCGGCAACAAGCGCTGGCCTCACGAAAAGCGCGGCCCGGAGCGAAAAATCGCCGGACGGAGCGCCCGAAGGCGCCGCGCCCGACAAGGGCGCGAACCATGATTGACGTAGCGCTGGACGGCGCTCCGTCCCCCTCGCCCTGTCCCCGCGAAAGCGGGGATCGGGCGAGGGCGAGAGAAGGGATCAAAGCTCCGGGCGCGCGAAATCCGCCCGCGAGAACGGTGTTGTGCGTGCGCAAGTCGGAAACATCCAACTTGCGATGCCGTTTGAAATTCGAATTCGCCGTGCTCCCTGGTGGCCGGCGACCTTCGACCACGCGGTACAAGTTCGACGACCGCACACGAGAACGCGCTTCGGAGCGGTGCGGTGACGTCGCGTCATCAAACGCTTGGCGCCGGTTTTCTTTCCGCGCAGCGAAAACTTCCGCACAACGGAATTTGTTTTCGCACCAATGGCTTGTGAGGCCGTCGGCGCTCTGCCACGATTGCGAGATCGGCAACGGCGCTCGAACGTTTTCCCATCGGATCGTGCAGCGAGCCGAACAGCGACTGGCATCGCTGTCGCCCGTGCGTCACTGCACGAGGTCGGAGATCTGGTCGGGGAATGCGTGCTCGCAGCGATCGGCGCGAATCGCCCGATCCGGTTCACAAGCACGGCAACGAACGAGACTCCCTAAGAAATCCTAGGAACAGGCCCGGGCATGGCTGAAAATCTCAAGCTCGAGTTCGATCGCCGCCCCTCGGTGTACGCGTTCATGCGGGGCACGCTGCGGCGCTATCCCGGACTGAGTGTGGCGAACGGCTTTCCGCCGGTCCGCGTAAGCTGGCGGCGACATCGGGTCGATCCAAATGAGCTCGGCCGCTTTCTGCGGTTGACCGGACTGCATGCCGAGGCTGGGTTGCCGATCCTCTATCCTCACGTCTTTGGTTTCGTATTGCAGATGGTGATCCTGACGCATCCGGCGTTGCCGCTCCCGATCTGGGGCGCACTGCAGACCCGCAACCATTTGCTGCAACACCGGGCGATCCCTCTCGGCGCGACGTTCGACTTCGAGACCCGGGTTGCAGATCAGCGGATTCTGGAAAAGGGCGCGGAGGTCGATCTCCACACGGCCGTGCGCGCGCGCGACGAATTGCTGTGGGAGAGCCTCAACACCTTCTATTATCGGGGCCGTTTCGGCGAAGCGGGCAAGGCTTCGCCGCTCGCGCGCACGCCTGATATCGCTGGCGAAGAAATCGCGCGTTGGCGTCTACCGGCGAAGACCGGTTTGCGGTTCGCGCGGTTCACCGGCGACTACAATCCCCTTCACCTCTGGGATTGGTACGCGCGATGGGTCGGCTTTCGCGGCGCGTTCTATCATCCGCAGCTCGTGCTCGGTCAATGCGTCGCGCGCCTGCCTGCGATCGATCCGATGTGGCCGCAGCGGCTGGACGCATGGCTGAAGGGGCCGGTCTATTACAATTCGGACGTCAGCCTGCGCGCGACCGCCGAAGCGGGTGGTACTGCCTTCGCGCTCCTTGTGCACGGCGATGATCGTCCTGCGGTCGCGGGACATCGGCGCAGGGAAGCGACTGCGGGCGGTCTGCTGGGCGAGCTTCATCTGCCGGCCTGAACGGCAATTGCAGGCGCCTATTGGGTCGTGGCGGCGCGGCGCCGGCGCTGGTTCGCCTTGTCGTCGCCGTACCACATCTTGTACCAGCTCTCGATCGTGTTCGGCTCCTTGGCGGCCGTGGGCCGGGTGCGCATCTTGCGGCTCGCCTTCTTCACCGGGCGCGGCTCGGTCGCCTAAATGGTGCCGGTCGCGTCCTGAGGCCGGATCTGGGGCCAGGCGTCGGAGGCGGCGCGGGGCGTGGTCGCGATCGTGCGCGTCGCCGGCGCCGGGATCGCGGCCTGCAACGAGGTCGATGCCGGCCCGCGCGGCGCGAAGCTCGCCGCGGCCGCGAGCAGCGCGACCGCGCAGAGCGAGGCCAGCACCAGGCGGCGGGGCGTGATCGGCGCCGCGTCCGGCTTTGCCGG
>JAHFPN010000122.1 GCA_023269635.1 Hyphomicrobiales bacterium
TCATGTCCGCGATTCTTCGGCCCGGTATGCGCGCGATTTCGACCGACATCAATCCCGAGACCGGCGTCGGCGGATTCGTCCTGCCCAACGACCACGTCGATGTGATTCTAACGCGGCGTGTTCCCGACGCGCAGCGTCAGGGCGGCACCGACGGATTCGTAAGCGAGACCGTGCTCCGCAATGTGCGCGTGCTCGCCATCGATCAGACCGTCGAGGAAAAGGGTGGACAGAAGGTCGTCGTCGGCAAGACCGCGACGCTCGAGCTGAGCGCGCGGCAGGCGGAGACGCTAGTGGTGTCGCGTCAGCGCGGCACGCTCTCGCTCGCGCTGCGCAGCCTCGTGGATTCGCGAGCCGACACCAAGACAACCGAGCGCGATCCCTCCGAGGATAGCATCACGATCTGGCGCGGTGTGCACCGCGAAACCTGGAGCTGCCCCGATCAATGCAAGCAAGCGGACGCCCAGTGATCGGCGATACGAACAATCACTACAACGCAACGATTGCACAGGCCGAGGACCGCAACAGCACAGCGGCCGGCACTCCGGCGACCGCCGCCGAGAAATGAACGCAGCCGCACGGCGGCAGGGTTGACGCACGGTTAATTCTTGCGCGCAGGTGCGCTGAGCAGCAGCAACGTTTCGTCAAGCCGCCTCGATTACAACTCGGCCACGAGTTTCGTGGATTTAGGGACTCGCGACCGGGATCCTGTGACCCATGCGCAAGTTCGCCAGCCACATCGGACGCCTCACGCGCGCGGTCGCGCGCAAATTCGCGCGCCGCAAGGACGGCGCAGCGGCGGTGGAATTCGGCATCGTGGTAGTCCCTTTTCTCGCGATTCTATTTGCGATCATCGAGACGGCACTCGTGTTTTTCGCCGGTCAAGTGCTGGAGACGGCGGCGGCTGACGCTGGTCGGCTTATTATGACCGGGCAGGCGCAAAAGCTGAACCTGAACGCGAACACTTTCAAGAATTTCGTTTGCACGCGCATCTTTGGATTGTTCGATTGCCAGGCCGGATTACAACTCGACGTCCGCACCTATCAATCCTTCGCCAATGCAACGGCACTGAAGCCTATCGACCAGAACGGCAATCTCGACACTTCGGGCTTCACCTACCAGCCTGGCGTGGCAGGCGACATAGTCGTCATTCGGTTGGTCTATCAATGGCCGACTTTCGTACGCACCTTTGGGTTAAACGTCTCGGATCTCTCTGGCGGCAAGCGTTTGCTCATGGCAACCGCGGCCTTCCGCAACGAGCCTTACACTCCTTAGAACGGAGCGCGAGAGAACATGGCGATCACTTCTCGCACCGGCCTGATCACTTCTTTCGCGCGACTCGCGCACGATGTGCGGGCGATTTCCGCAGTCGAATTCGCCTTCATACTTCCGCTGATGCTCACGCTCTTCCTCGGCGGAAATGAGCTAAGCCAGGCTATAAGCATCAAGCGCAAGACCGTGCTGGCAAATCGCACCGTCGGCGACCTGGTCGCCCAGGATTCGACCATCACTAACGCCGAGATGAATGCAATCTTCCAAGCATCGGCAGCAGTGGTTGTGCCGTTCACCGTCGGCAGCCTGAAAGTCATCGTTTCTCAATTGTACATCGATCAGAATCAGGTCGCGAAAGTTCAGTGGAGCGATGCCTATCAGGCCACAGCGCGCGCGGTGAATTCCACGGTCACGTTGCCGACAGGACTGAATATTGCGAATACCTATCTCATCTTCGCAGAATCCACCTACAGTTACACGCCACCGATTGGCTATACGATCATCGGTACATTGGTGATGGACGATCAAATATATCTCCGTCCGCGCCTGACGGCGAGCATCTCGCGCGTGCCGTGATTGGCCGCGCTCAGATTTTCTGATTGTATTCGCCGACCTCGGGATGGACGCGGATCACCGCGTCCAAAGCCTGGAACATTTCGCGCAGGCGCGCCTCGCTCACCGGGCTCTCGACCACCACCACGAGCTCGGGCTTGTTCGAGGACGCGCGCACCAGGCCCCAGGTTCCGTCCTCGACCGTCACGCGCACACCGTTCACGGTGACGAGCTCGCGGATCGGCTGACCCGCGATCTTCTCGCCCTTGGCTTTCGCCTGTTCGAACCGGCGAACGATCTTCTCGACCACGCCGTATTTGGCTTCGTCGGCGCAGTGCGGCGACATGGTCGGCGACTGCCAGGTGCGCGGCAGCGCCTTGCGGAGGTCGGAGAGCTTCTTCCCGGGATTGCGGTCGAGCATGTCGCAGACCGCGAGCGCCGCCACCAGTCCGTCGTCGTAGCCGCGGCCGATCGGCGGATTAAAGAAGAAGTGCCCGGACCTCTCGAAGCCCGCGACCGCCTTCAGCTCCGCGACCCGGCGCTTGATGTAGGAGTGACCGGTCTTCCAGAACTCGGCCTTGGCGCCATTCGCCTTCAGCACCGGATCGGTCAGAAACAGGCCGGTCGATTTCACGTCCACCACGAAGGTCGCGCCCTGGTGCCGGGCCGACAGCTCGCGCGCGAGCATCACGCCCACCTTGTCGGCGAAGATTTCCTCGCCGGCGTCGTCCACGACCCCGCAGCGGTCGCCGTCGCCGTCGAACGCGAGGCCGACGTCGGCGCGCGTGCGCAGCACCTCGTCGCGCAGCGCGTGCAGCATCTTCATGTCCTCGGTATTGGGATTGTATTTCGGAAACGAATGATCGAGCTCGCAGTCGAGCGGCACGACTTCGCAACCCGCCTGCGCCAGCACTTTGGGGGCGAACGCACCGGCGGTGCC
This sequence comes from Hyphomicrobiales bacterium, assembly GCA_023269635.1. Taxonomy (GTDB): domain Bacteria; phylum Pseudomonadota; class Alphaproteobacteria; order Rhizobiales; family Xanthobacteraceae; genus JAHFPN01. Next base: position 2,762 of record JAHFPN010000122.1, read on the forward strand.
GTTGCCGCAGGCCACGACCACCTTAAGCCGGCGCTTGAGCTTCGGCCGGCTCGCGAGATCGGCGATGTAGCGCTCGGCGAAGCCGGCCACGAACTCGTAGGCGCCGCCGGTCCGGCTCTCATATTTTCCCTTGAGCACGATCTCCTTCAGCCTGCCCATCTCGTCCGGGCCGAAAGTGAGCGGGCGGCCTGCGCCCATCTTCACGCCGGTCCAGCCGTTCTCGTTGTGCGAGGCCGTGACCATGGCGACGCAAGGCAGATCGAGCGCGAACTGGGCGAAATAGGCCATCGGCGTGACCGCGAGCCCGATGTCGTGCACCCGCGCGCCCGCCGCCATCAGGCCGGACACCAGCGCCATCTTGACCGCGGCCGAGTACTCGCGGAAATCGTGGGCCACGACGACGCGCGGCTCGACTTTCAGATCGCGGTAGAGCGTGCCGAGCCCGAGCCCGAGCGCCTGCACGCCCATGAGATTGATCTCTTTGCCGAGCAGCCAACGCGCGTCGTATTCGCGAAAGCCCGTGGCCTTCACCATCGGCTCCGATTCGTAAGCGTAGGTGTTGGGCGCGAGCGCGGGCTTCGGCGGCGGAAACATCTTCGGCACCTGGCGGACGGCGCCGGAAGATCGCGCCGCAGCGCGCGACATACCACGAATCCGGCAGGCAATAGGAGGCTCAAGCGGCCTTGGCTAACGCTCGAGCACCAGCGTCGAGCCGCGCACCTCGTAGCGCGTGAGACGCCGGAGGAAGCTCAGGCCCAGGAGATTGGTTCGCAGCGCGCCTTCCTCGACCACCAGCGCATCCACGTCGTTGAACGTAATCGCGCCGAGGCGCACCGAGCGCAACACCACGCGGCGCGCGCGGCCGTCGCCGTTCGCGGTGCGGATCGAGATGTCGAACTTGTCGCCGGGGAGCACGACGCCGAGCGCGCGCGCATCCTCGTAGCGCAGCGTCACCAGCGAGGCGCCGGTATCGACGATCGCCGTCACCGCACGGCCGTTGACCTGGATTTCGGACACGTAATGCCCGCTCCGGTCGGCGGCGATGCGCGCGACGTAGCCGGCATCCATGCGCTCGCTCTCCGGCGCCGTCGCCACCGGAGATTGGACCGTCGCGCCCGTCCGCTTCTCGAACAGCCGGCCGGCGAAATCGGGAATCAGCAGCGCGGCGAGCAGCACGGCGGCGACGACATAGAGCATCGACTTCAGCATCGCGGTCTCCGCAATCGGCGGAGCCTAGGCGCACGGCCGCGACGACGAGGTAAACGGAATCGAAGCGCTCTCCGGATGGTGAATGGAGCTTTACCGCGGGCGGGCGCGCGGTTTCGCGCGCCGCGTGGGCGGCGCCGCGAGCGGATCGTCGGGCCAAGGATGCTTCGGGTAGCGCCCGCGCATCGCGCGCTTCACGTCCGCCCAGGAGCCGCGCCAGAACGCGGGCAAGTCCTTGGTGACCTGGATCGGCCGTCCCGCCGGCGAGAGCAGGCAGAGCGTGAGCGGCACGCGCCCGCCCGCAATCTTCGGGTGCGTGTTCAGGCCGAAAAGCTCCTGCACCTTGACCGCGAGCGCGGGACCGCCTTCGGCCGCGTAGTCGATGCCAATTTCTGAGCCGGTCGGTACCGCGAATTGGGCCGGTGCCTCCTGATCGAGCCGGCGTGCGAGCGCGGCCGGAAGCAGACGGCGCAATGCGCGCGAGAACTCGTCGCCCGTCACGTCCGCGAGCGCCGTCTTGCCCGCGAGCGCGGGCGCGAGCCATTCGTCGATCTGCGCGCGCAACGCGTCATCGGTCAGATCGGGCCACGGCTCGCCTTCGAGACCGCGCAGGAACCTGACGCGTGCGAGCCATTGGCGGCTCGAGGGCGTCCACGGCAGGCGATCGAGGCCAAGCCGCGCGATCCCTGCGGCCAGCGCGCGGGCGGTCTCATCGCTCGCCTTGACCGCGAGCGGACGCTCGGCGAGCGCGAGCGCGCCGAGCTTCCGCAGCGCGCGTGCGCGCAACGCAGCGGCCTTGTCGTCGAAGCCGATTTCGACCGACTCGGTGATGCGATCGGCGAAGCGGCGCTCGAGCTCGGCTTCGTCGAGCTTCGCCGCGAGCAGGATGCGGCTCTCAGCGGCGGCACCCGCGATCTCGGCAACCGCAAGGAATGTCTCGCGCGCAAGCGCATGCGCCGGATCGAGCGCGGCGCCGCGGCCGTTTTCGAGCAGGAACGCCCCGCGCTTGCCCGGCCGCGCCATGGCGACCCGGTCCGGGAAAGCGAGCGCGAGCAGCGCGCCCGCATGCACGGGCTTCTGCTCGACGAGCTTTCCGCCGGCGCTCTCAGCCCAACGTCGGGCGAGGCGCCGCGCACCTTCGGCCCGCTGCGAGCGGTCGCGACGGAAATTCTCGATTCGATGCGACAGATCCACGTCGTCGCCGCCGAGCCCGCGCTCGGAGACCACCGCCGCGATCTCGGCCGCGAGCAGGCCTGCGTCCTCCTCGGCCGCGGTCACGATCATTGCGGAGAGCCGCGGCGGCAAGGCGAGCTTGGCGAGCTTCTTTCCTTTCGCGGTGACGCAGCCCGTAGCATCGATCGCCTTAAGCTCGAGAAGCAGGGCGCGCGCTTCCGCAACGGCCGGAGCCGGCGGCGGATCGAGCCAGGCGAGCTCGGCGGGATCGGCGACGCCCCAGACCGCGAGATCGAGCAGCAAGCCGGAGAGATCGGCGGCGAGGATCTCCGGCGTCGCGAACGGGACCAGGCTGCGCGTCTCCGGCTCGTCCCACAGCCGGTAGCAGACGCCGGGCTCGGTCCGACCGGCGCGACCGCGGCGCTGGTCGGCGGACGCGCGCGACACCCGCACGGTCTCAAGCCGCGTCAGCCCGACCGCCGGCTCGAACCGCGGCACGCGCGCTAACCCAGAGTCCACCACGACCCGCACGCCTTCGATCGTAAGCGATGTTTCGGCGATCGAGGTCGCGAGCACCACCTTGCGGCGTCCCGCAGCCGCCGGCGCGATCGCCCGATCCTGCACGTCCGCGTCGAGCGCGCCATAGAGCGGCACCACCTCGATCGCGGGATCGGTCAGGCGCTCGCGCAAGAAATCGCCGGTGCGGCGGATTTCCGCCAGGCCCGGCAGGAACGCGAGCAGCGAGCCCGGCTCCTCGCCGAGCGCGCGCCGGATCGCCTCCGCCACCTGCCGCTCGATCGGCGCGCGCCCGTCGCGCCCGAGATAGCGCGTCTCGACCGGATAAGCGCGGCCGTGACTCTCGATCACCGGCGCGTCGCCGAGAAGTTTCGCGACCCGCGCGCCGTCGAGCGTCGCCGACATGGCGAGGATGCGCAGATCCTCACGCAATCCCGCGCGCGCATCGAGCGCGAGCGCGAGCCCGAGGTCGGCGTCGAGCGAGCGCTCGTGGAATTCGTCGAACAGCACTGCGGCAACGCCCTTGAGCTCCGGATCGTCGAGCAGCGCCCGCGTGAACACGCCCTCGGTCACGACCTCGATCCGGGTCCGGCGCGAGACCTTGGAGCCGAAGCGCACGCGAAAGCCCACCGTTTCGCCCGCAGCCTCGCCGAGCTGCCAGGCCATCCGCGCCGCCGCCGCGCGCGCCGCCAGCCGGCGCGGTTCCAAAACGAGAATCTTGCGGCCCGCGACCCAGGGCTCGTCCATGAGCGCCAGCGGCACGCGCGTGGTCTTGCCCGCACCCGGCGGGGCCACCAGCACCGCCGACCGCCCGCGCGCGAGCGCCGCGCAGAGCCGCGGCAACGCCTCGTCCACCGGCAACGGCTCACGCAAGGGATTGGTCATGGTCTCGTGCTTGGATCGCCCCGCTTCGCCGCGCATAGCGGGCCGCTGCCGGAGGGTAAAGCGTCCCGGCACGGAGCTTGCGACGGTGGAGGCAGTTCGGCGCTCGCTGTCCCAGATCGGGACAGGCGCCGGATTCGGAGCCGCCGATGCACGCGCCAGCGCCCAAGGACCGGATCGACTGGGTGGATTACGCCAAGGGCCTCTGCATCGTCATGGTGGTGACGATGCATTCGACCTTCGGCGTCGAGCTGGCCGCCGGCATCCAGAACTGGATGCACTCGTTCTCCGTCTTCACCCACCCGTTCCGCATGCCCGACTTCTTCCTGATCTCGGGCCTGTTCCTCGCCCGCGCCATCGACCGCGACTGGGCGAGCTACCTCGACCGCCGGGTCTGGCACTTCGTCTATTTCTACGCGCTGTGGCTCACGCTCCAGGTCGCGTTCAAGGCGCCGACGCTCGCGGGCGAAGCCGGCGCGCTCGGGATCGCGCAGCTCTATCTCCACTCCTTCATCGATCCGTTCGGCACGCTCTGGTTCATCTATCTCTTGCCGGTGTTCTTCCTGGTGACCAAGCTCATGCGCCGGGTGCCGCCGCTGCTCGTGTTTGTCGTCGGGGTCGCGCTCGAGTCCGCGCAAGTTCATTCCGGCAACACGCTGGTCGACGAGTTCGCCGCGCGCTTCGTGTTCTTCTACTCGGGCTACTGGCTCTGCACGCATTTCTTCGCGCTCGCGCGCGCCGCGCAGGAGCGGCCGAAGCTCGCGGCCGCGACGCTCCTGCTCTGGGCGCCGCTGAACGGCGTGCTGGTCGCGTTCGGCTTCGATCTCGTGCCCGGCATCTCGCTCGTCATGGGCTTCCTCGGCGCCACCGCGGTGATCGCGCTCGCCGCGCTGCTTTCCAAGGTGCGCTTCCTCGATCTCCTGCGCTATGCCGGCGAGCATTCGCTCACCATCTACCTCGCCTTCTTCCTGCCGATGGCGGCGACGCGCTTCGTGCTGCTCAAGACCGGCGTCATCCCCGATCTCGGCGTGGTCTCGTTGGTGGTGACCGCGGCCGCGATCGCGACCCCGCTGGTGTTGCGGAAGCTCGTGCTCAATACC
>JAHFPN010000123.1 GCA_023269635.1 Hyphomicrobiales bacterium
TCACGATGAGCCGCTGTCCGACCGTTTGTTCGCCCTGCACCGCGGGACGGGATGGCTGGTGGCGATCCTGGCCGCGATGCACATCGCGGCCGCGCTCCAGCATTATTTCATCCGCCGCGACGGCGTGTTGCAGCGGATGCTGCCGCGGGCCGTTGGCGGGAACTAGCTGCGGCACCTGCGGCTGGCGGAATTGCCAGAAGATCCTCGTGGCCGACAATGCAGGTGACGCCGTCGGCCAGGCGCAAGGCGAGCCAATCGGCAATGTCGTGCCTCGGCAGCTCACCGGTTTCGCTCACGGCCTCGGCGAAGCCTTGCGAATGCGCGCGCACGAGCGCGGCGTCGTCGGCGCCGAGCCGCCACGGACTGGCGGCGCGCTCGACGCCATAGCCCTTGGCCGCCAGTTGCTTCGCGAGCAGGCCGGTTGCGCGCGAACCCGCGGCCGGGCCGAAGCCTTTGTCGAGCGCCTGGTGGCGTTCGAACGCAGCCACCATCGCGGCGTCCGTTCGATGCGGCGGGTTCCATTGCACCGCGCCGTCATAGTCGAGCACGGCGTAGAGCGGCACGCGCGCGCGCGCGAGCGCCTGCACCAAGCGTCCGATCCAGGCCTCCGACACGAGATCGAACAGCGCCGCCGCGGTGACGAGATCGGGTGCCAGCGCCGCGAACGCGGCCGGGTCCTTGGCGAGATCCGCGTGCTTGAGCTCGACCCGAAGGGACTTCCCGGATTTCGTGGCCTCCAGGCCGGCGGTGCTCGGCCGCACCGCATCGGCCCAGGCCGCGATCGCCTCGCAGGCGCCCGCGAGCAGCGCCGGATCGTGATCGACCAGCACCCAGTGCTGGCGCGCCGAGAGCGCCGGCGCGATCGCGCGCAAGTTCGAGCCGAGCCCGGCGCCGAGATCGACCACGACCATCGCCTCGCGCTCGGCGAAATGTTTGGCGAGCGCGGCGAGCAGGCCGCGATTGCGCGCGCGCTGGTCGGCGCCCTCGCGCAAAGCCAGCCAATTCGGATCGAAGCCGCTCATGCGGCCGCCTCGGTCAAGGCCGCGGCGATGGACTTGGCGGTGTCGCGCCAGCGCGGCAGTCGCTGCGCATGCTGCCAGGCCGCCTCGGCGCGGCGCTCGCGCGCGGCCGGGTTGGTGAGCAGCCGCCTGAGCGTGGCGGCGAGCAGGTCGGCATCGCCCGGCGGAATGAGCACGCCGGCCTTGGTCGGTACCGTGAAAGGCGCGGCGCCCGCGTTGCCCGCGACCACCGGCAGCCCGCGCGCCATCGCCTCGGTGAAGGCCATGCCGAAGCCTTCGAAGTACGAGGGCAGGACGAAGAGTGTGGCCCGGTCGTATTCTTCGGCCAGGCGGTTGTCGTCGAGCGCGCCGAGTAGCCTGATCCGGGCCTCGAGGCCCGCGTGCTCGATCGCGGACTGCAACGAAGCGGCCGTCTCGGAGTTGCGGTCGAGACTGCCCACGATCCGGCTCTCCCAGGCAAGGTCGGCGATTTTCGCAAGCGCTGCCACCAGCGTGTCGTAGCCCTTGCGCGGATTCACGGCGCCGACGCTCAAGAGCCGCGGCGGGCCTTCGCTCCCGTGCGCGCGCGGCGCCGGATCGGTGCCGGGCTCGGCGACCGTGATTTTCTCTTTCGGCACGCCGAAATCCTTGAACAAGAGCGCCGCCGTGTGCCTGCTGGTCACGATCACGCGCACTGTCCGCGCGAGTGCGGCCTCTTCGCAATTCCGGAGATATTCCGCGCTCTCGCGCGAAAGCCCGGTCTCCAGCCCGAGCGGGTGATGCACGAGCGCCACGTACTTGCGCGGCACGCGGTCGAGGAGCGCGGCGGGGAGCGCGCTATAGGCGAGCCCGTCCACCATGAGCGGCGTCTCGGCCGGCGTCGCGGCGAACAGGCGCTCGGTCTTAAGCAAGCTGTCTTCGCTCGGCGCCGGAAAATCGCCCGGCAGCCGCAACGGCTTCACGTCCCAGGAGAGCGCGCGCAGCTCGTCGATCACCCGCCGGTCGTAGCGGTAGCCGCCGGTCGGCGTATCCACGTCGCCCGGGATCGCGAAGGTGACTTCACGCACCAATCGCGCCCTCGAACGACGCGCGCGCAACATGCGACTCGTGCAGCGTCACCTTGATCCCGGAAACCGCCTTGGCGTCGGCGCCGAGCGCGCCTTTCTTGAGCGCCTCGACCATGCGGTCGAACACGTAGCGCGCGAGCGCCTCGGTGGTGGTGCGCTTGCCTTTGAACTGCGCGAGCTCGTCGAGGTTGCGGTAGGCGAGCGGCGCGAGCGCCGCCTTCAGCGCCTCGATCGCGGCGCCGATGTCGACCACCACGTCGTTCGGTCCGAGCCGCTCGGCCATGAACGCGACGTCAACGACGTAGGTGGCGCCGTGCAGGCGCTGGGCCGGCCCGAACAATTCGCCCGCGATGCTGTGGGCGATCATCATGTGGTCGCGGACTTCGACGGAATACATGCGTGCCTCAATAGCGGATATAGGCGCCGACGCCGGGCGCTTTCGGCGCCAGCACGCGCGGAAGCGCCCTCGGCAGCTCGGCAAACGGGATTTCTTCGCCGAGCAGCGCGTCGAAGCGGCTGTCGGCCAGGAGCTTCAGCGCCGCTTCGAGCCGGCGACGCGAATTCCAGCGCGGCCGGCGGGTGGGCGGCGGCGTGCCCACCTGGCTCGAGACGATCCGGAGCCGCCGCGAATGGAACGCGCCGCCGAGCGGCAGGTTCACCATGGCGTCGCCGTACCAGCTCGCCTCCACGATCGTGCCCTCGCGGCCGGCGAGTTCGAGCGCAAGCGAAAGGCCGGCGGCCTGCGCGCTGGTGTGGATCACGATATCGGCCTCGCCCGGCGCCTGGTCGGGCGTGGCGAACGCGGCCCCGAGTTCTTGCGCGAGCGCGCCTCGGGCCGGCTCGATGTCGATTGCCGTGACCTCGGCCCCGGGAATGCGCGCCGCCAACGCGGCGATCAGCAGGCCCACGAGCCCGGCCCCGATCACCACGACGCGGTCGGAGGCCGAGGCGCCGCTGTCCCAGATCACATTGAGCGCGGTCTCCATGTTGGCGGCGAGCACGGCGCGGCGCGCGGCCACGCCCGCGGGCAGCGGCACGACGTTGGCGGCCGGGACCACGAAACGATCCTGGTGCGGATGCAGCGCGAACACCGTGCGGCCGACGAGGTCGGCGGGGCCGACCTCGACCTCGCCGACGGCGGCGTAGCCGTACTTGACGGGATAAGGGAACTCGCCTTCCTGGGTCGGGAGCCGCATGCGGGTCCATTCGCTCTCCGGCAGCCGGCCCTCGAAGATCAGCCGCTCGGTGCCGCGGCTGATGCCGGAAAAGAGCGTCCGCACCCGCACTTCGCCGGGCTTCGGCGCGCCGATTGCCGCCTCGCGCAATTCCGCCACTCCCGGCGCCACGTACCAAAGCGCTCGCGCGGTCGCGGCGGACGGCCGGGTATTCGGCTGCGGCATCGGCTGGTCTCGGCGCATGGCGGGTCTTTTCGGGGTTTGGCCCTAGGCCAAGCTTTGGCCGTTTTGATGGTTTGTAGCGTTTTTCGGGCGGAAAGCGAGTATCAGGGGCAGGGAGGCTTAAACAAGCATGTCCGTCGATCCGGTCTTGGACCAGGCGGCGCTATCCGTCGGAAGCGGCGATCGCACGACGCCAACCGGGGCGCAGCTTCTATCCGAGCTTTCCCGCCGGCGCCTCACCTTCGCGCTGCTGGTGCTCGCCAGCATCCTCGCGCTCGCGCTCTGGCTGGCCAGCATCCTGGCGGCCGACGGGTTTTCGCTGCTCGACGCGTTGCTCTTGTTCGCGTTCCTGATGAACGCGCCTTGGGTCGTGATCGGGTTCTGGAACGCGGTGATCGGATTTTCGGTCCTGCATTTTTCCCGCGATCCGCTCCGGACCGTCATCCCGCTCGCCGCCAGGGCGCGCGACGACGACCCGATCCGCGAGCGCACCGCGATCTTCATGACCGTGCGGAACGAGGACACTCCGCGGGCGTTCGCGCGCCTCAAGGCCGTCAAGGCGAGTCTGGACGCGACCGGATTCGGCGACAAGTTCGATTATTTCGTGCTGAGCGACAGCTCGCGCGCCGCCGTGATCGCGGCCGAGGAAAAAGCGATCGCGGCCTGGCGCGCGAAGGCGAAGAATCCGAAACAGCTGTTCTACCGCCACCGCAAGGCGAACGTCGGCTTCAAGGCTGGCAACGTGCGCGATTTTTGCGAGCGCTGGGGTGAGCACTACGCCTTCATGCTGCCGCTCGACGCCGACAGCCTGATCACGGGCCCGACCGTGCTTCGCCTGGTGCGCATCATGCAGGCCAATCCGCGCCTCGGCATCCTGCAGAGCCTCGTAGTCGGCATGCCGAGCGGAAGCTTTTTCGCGCGCACCTTCCAGTTCGGCATGCGCCACTCGATGCGCTCCTATACCGCCGGCAGTTCCTGGTGGCAGGCCGAGTGCGGCCCGTTCTGGGGCCACAACGCCGTCGTGCGCATCAAGCCGTTCATCGATCACTGCAAGCTGCCGGATCTCCCGGGCAAGCCACCGCTCGGCGGTCACATCCTGTCGCACGATCAGGTCGAAGCGGTGCTGATGCGCCGCGCCGGCTACGAGGTGCGCGTGCTGCCGGAGGAGGGCGGCAGCTACGAGGAGAACCCGCCGGCGCTGCCGGATTTCCTCGAGCGCGACGTGCGCTGGTGCCAGGGCAATCTGCAATACGTGAAGCTCTTGGACCTGCCCGGCCTGTTCCCTACGAGCTGGGCGCAGATCGCGCTTGCGCTGCAAATGTTCATCGGCTCGGCCGGGCTCGTGTTGTTCGTGGCGCTGGCGGCGCTCGCCGCCGCGCTATCGACGCCGGGCATCGCTTTCCCGGCGCGCTCGGCGCTCGTGCTCTACCTGGTCTGGATCGTCATGTTTCTCACGCCGAAGCTTGCCGGCGTGCTCGACGCCGCGCTACGCTCAGCGGCGCGCTACGGCGGCTTCGGCCGGCTCGCGCTCAGCAGCCTGGTCGAGACCATCTTCATATTCCTGCTGGTGCCGATCGAGTGGTTCACCCAGACGCTCGCAATGGCGGCGCTGCTGCTGGGGCGGACCATCCACTGGGACGCGCCGAACCGCGACCGCTACCGCGTCTCCTGGGACACGGCGTTGCAGCACCTATGGCCGCACACTCTATTCGGGGCGGCGCTGATCCTGGTTCCCGCGCTCTTCGCGCCGGCGGCAATGGTCTGGTTCTTGCCGTTTGCGGCCGGGCTCGTGCTGTCGATCCCGTTCGCAGTGCTGACGTCTTCGCCCGAGTTCGGCCGCTTCGCCGTGCAGCACAAGATTTGCGCGATCCCGGAGGAGATCGAGGTTCTGCCCGAGATTGTCGCTGTCACGGCGTCGCCCAAGCGCCGCCGCTAAAATCCATGCGCGACGCGCTCGTCACCGCCTTTGGCGTCGCCCGCTCGCTCCGCATCTATTACGGCGACCGCGCCCGGCGCGCGGCCATGGACGCGCTCTACCGCCGCTTTCTCTCGATCGGCGATCTCGCCTTCGACATCGGCGCCCACGTGGGCGATCGCGTGGCCTCGTTCCGCCGGCTGCACGCACGCGTGATCGCGGTCGAGCCGCAGCCGGCACTGGTGCGGGTGCTGCGCGTGCTCTACGCGTTCGACAACAACGTCGTGATCGAGCCGGCAGCGGTCGGGCGCCGGCCGGGTACCGCCGAGCTCAAGCTCAATCTTCCCAACCCCACCGTCGCCACAGCCTCCGATGCCTTCATCAAAGCCGCGGACGGCGCCCCCGGCTGGGAGGGCCAGCGCTGGACCAAGACGCGCACCGTGCCGATGACCACGCTCGACGCGCTCATCGCCCGCCACGGGCTGCCGCGCTTCGTCAAGATCGACGTCGAGGGCTACGAGGACGAGGTGCTGGCCGGCCTCACCCATCCGCTGCCGGCGCTCTCGTTCGAGTTCACCACCATCCACCGCGAGGTGGCGCTGAAGGCGATCGCGCGGCTGGCCAAGACCAATGCGTATCGTTTTAACGCGGCGCTTGGAGAGAGCCAACGTCTCGAATACGCCGAGCCGCTCGACCGCGAGGGCATCGTGCGCTGGCTCGAGGCTCTGCCGGTCTGGGCCAACTCGGGCGATATCTATGCGAGCCTCGATCCGGTGCAGCTCGGCGGCGCGGGCGAGGGGCCGCGCCCGGACCGGAGCTAGGCGCTGGCGAGCTTAGGCGACCGCCTTGCGCTGCGGATCGACGATCTGCTCGAGCTTGCCGAGCACGCGCATGCAGGGCAGTACCTGCGCGAGACTGCTGTTCGGCTCGCGCTTGTCCTTGATCGCCGCGAGGAACTCGCGGTCGATGAGCTCGATCCCGTCCATGGAGACGTCGACCTTGGAGACGTCGATCTTGTTGTTCTTGCCGTCGAGCAGGTCGTCGTAGTGCGCGAGATACGTGCCGTTGTCGCAGATGTAGCGGAAGAACGTGCCGATCGGCCCGTCGTTGTTGAACGACAGCGAGAGCGTGCAGATCGCGCCCGACGGCGCCCTGAGCACGATGCCCATGTCCATGGCGATCTTGAGCTCCGGATGGATCGGGCCCTGCACGGCGTAGCAGTCCGAGCTGACCTCGCCGGTCTGATAATGGAACTGATCGACCGTGTGGGCGGCGTGATGCCAGAGCAGGTGATCGGTCCAGCTCCGCGGCTTGCCGGCGGCGTTCATGTTGCTGCGGCGGAAGAAATAGGTCTGCACCTGGAGCTGCTGGACTTTCAGTTCGCCCTTCTGGATCCGCTTGTGCACCCACTGATGGCTCGGATTGAAGCGGCGGACATGGCCGGCCATGGCGGTGACGCCGGTTTCCTTCTGGATCTGCACTAGCCGCTCGGAATCCTTGACGTTGTCCGCGATCGGGATCTCGATCAGCACGTGCTTGCCGGCGCGCATCACCTGCTCGCCCTGGCGGAAGTGCATCTGCGTCGGCGTGGCCAGGATCACCGCGTCGGCGCGCTTGATGCCCTCGCTTAAGTCCCCGGTCCAGTGCGGAATGCCGTATTTCTTCGCGACCGCGGCGGTCGCGTCCTGATTGCCGCCCACGAGCGAGGTCAGTTCCACGCCTTGGATGCGCTTGAGCGCGTCGAGGTGCTTCTGCCCAAACGCGCCCTGACCGGCGACGCAAATCTTCATCACTTCTTCTTCCCGGATTTCTTCGCCGACTTCCTCGCCTTGTTCTCGAGGATGATGTGCCCGACCGCCGTGTTCGAGGCCGGTACGGTGTAGAAGCGATAGACCTCGTTCACCTTGTCATCGAGGGCGCCGCGCATCACGAGCCACATCACGAGCTCGATGCCCTCGGCGCCGGCCTCGCGCATGATTTCGACGTGCGTGAGCTGCGTGAGGTTCTTCGGGTTGTTCGAGAGATTGTCGAGGAAGGCCTTGTCGAACTTCGAATTGATCAGGCCGGCGCGCGGCCCGGAAATCTGGTGCGACATGCCGCCGGTGCCGAAAATCACCACGCGCAGGTCTTCCGGATAGGAATCCACCGCCTTGCGGATCGCCTGGCAGAGCATGAAGCAGCGGTGCGCGGTCGGCGGCGGATAGAGCACAACGTTGACCGCCAGCGG
>JAHFPN010000124.1 GCA_023269635.1 Hyphomicrobiales bacterium
CGGATCAGGCCATGAAGCAGTTCCTCGAACATCAGGGATTGAAGCTCGCGTCCGAGCCGAGCGAGACGCTGCTCGCCGGAATCCGCGCCGCGCCGGCGCAGACCGAGATCACCGCGGCGATCCCGGCGGTGCCGGAGCCACGCGCGCCGCGCGTGCTTGCGGTGCAGCGGGTGCTGTCAAAGTTCGGCTACGGCCCGCTCCGGCTCAGCGCCCAGCACGACATCGAGACGCGGGCTGCGATCGAGCGCTTCGAGCGCGACCGCAAGCTGCCGCCGACCGGGGAGGTCAGCGAGCGCCTGGTGCGGGAGCTCGCCGCCTTCACCGGCGCCCCGGTCGAGTGAGCGCGGCGGGCGGCGCTTGCGGCTGAAAAGCGCGATCTGGATCGCGGCCTATGTACGCCGCTGTCACCTGGAAGGCGCGTTCGCCGTGGTGCGGCGCCGCGGCGCCGAGGAAGCGGGCGCCATCTTCATAAAAATCTCGCGCCTTGACGGCACCGCGGCACTTTACGGCCCGGCGCCGCAATCGGCGTTCGAGGAGGCGAGGCCAGCCGAGCGTTTTTTCGCGTCCATCCTCAAGGAAGGCTTTGGCGAGGACGCCAAGGTGGAAGCGCGCATCGCGCGCGAGATCGACTTCGATTCCGATCTATGGGTGGTCGAGGTGGAGGATCGCTCGGGGCGGCACTTCCTCGAACTGGCCGGCTGACCTAGCGTTCGTTGGTGCGCGCCCGCCGTGCGGGCGGAAGCGTGGTCGCGGCGCTTGTCTCACGATGCACCGCGCGCGCGTCGCGCCGGTCGCTGGCATCGAGGGCCACTTGCGGCATGTGGCGCGCCTGTCGGCGGGCGGTGCCGCGCCAGCCTTGGGCCAAGAACTGCGCCACCGGCTCGCTGATCGTCGAATAGAGTTCGGTGAGCGCATAAACCCGGCGCGACGACTGGCCGATTTCCGGATTGAGCAACAGCAAGATGCGCGCGACCATCTCGGTGGGCGCGCCGAGCGCGCGCAGCATCACGAGCAGCGGCTCGCCCGAAGAATCGTTCGTCACCCGCTCGGCGACATCGGCTTCGAAGCCGAGCGCCTCCTCGAGCGTGCGGGCGAATTCTCGCGGCTGCCGGCGGAACGCCGCGGCGTCGAGCCGCTCGAGGATCGAGGAGCGCGCGGCCTTGCGCCAGGCGTCGGAGTCCGGCGGGCCGAGCCGCTCGAGCGCGGCGAGGATTTGGCGGCGCTCGTCCGCGTCGGCTTCCAAAAAGCGGACCGCAATCGGCAATTCCTTGCCCTTGTCCGCCGGCGTGGCGCTCGCCACGGCGCGGCCCGCGATGCGGGCGGATACGCTTTCCGGCAAATCGGCGCGCGCCGCGATCGCGATCGCGTGCGCCACGCTGTTCAGATCGAGCACCGCGTGCAGCTCGGCGGCGCCGAGCGCCTTCGATTGGCGCAAGACCGGCTCGGCGATCGCCATTTCGTCGCGCGCGAGCGCGAGCGCGACCGCCGGCGGGGTGCCGGGATAAGCGGCGACCCGCCCGGCCACCGCCATCCGGGTCGGCCGATCGGCGCTTGCCAACAGGCGGCAGGCAAGCTCGGCGAAGCGCGCGGCCTCGCTCGCGGTATGCCCGGGCTGCTGGACATAGAGATCGGCGAGCACACGCAGGAGGGTCGGGCGAATCTCGACGCCGTCGCGGCGCGCGAGCTCGATCAAACCTTGCAGGCTGTGCGGCCGGGAGGGCGACATGGATACGCTCGACGCTGGCTTCGGCCGCGAACCTAGCAACGGAGCGTTAGCGGACTGTTAACCTTGAAGGAATCCTACTGGTGGGGACCGAGGCGACCGGCGCCGAGCCGGCCGCAAGCCCGCAGGAGGGGCGAGATGGGTGCGGTCCTCAGATTCCCGACCGAACGCGTTCGCGGCGCGTTGATTCCGTCCTATCTGCCCGCGCCGGCCGAAATTCTGATCCTGCCCGTGGTCCGGGTCGAGCGCGGCACCTGGGACAGCGAATTCGGCGGCACCGCCGATCCCGAATTCACGGCGCCGGCGAGCGGCGATTCCGCGAACGGCGGCAAACGGCGGCGGCGCGCGCCGCGGTCCTGACGCGGTTTTCCGGACGAATCCCGAGGATTTCACGCCCGAGATGATCGGACCGGTGACGATCCTCGACCCAAGACGCGATCGAATTCTCGCGAGGGAAGCATGCCCGCCCCGAAGCCCCCGGCCTTTGAAACGCTGAGCCTGCACGCCGGCCAGCATCCCGATCCGGTGACCGGCGCGCGCGCCGTTCCGATTTACCAGACGACGTCCTTTGTCTTTCAGGACACCGATCACGCCGCCGCACTGTTCAATCTTGAGCGCGCCGGCCACATCTATACCCGCATTTCCAATCCGACGATCGCGGTTCTGGAGGAACGGCTTGCGGCGCTGGAGGCCGGCGTGGGCGCCGTCTGCACGGCGAGCGGCATGGCCGCGATGCACCTTGCGATCGCCACGCTCTTGGGCGCGGGCGACCATCTCGTTGCGTCGGCTTCGCTCTATGGCGGCACGATCAATCTGCTCACGCACACGCTGCCGCGCTTCGGCATCACGACCACGTTCGTCAAGCCGCGCGATCTCGATGGCTTTCGCGCCGCGATCCGCCCCAATACCCGGCTGTTGATCGGCGAGACCATCGGCAATCCGGGCCTTGAAGTGCTCGACATCCCGAGAGTTTCGGAAATCGCCCACGCGGCCGGCGTTCCGCTCCTCATCGACAACACGTTCGCAACTCCCTATCTCAGCCGACCGATCGAGCTCGGCGCCGACATCGTGATGCATTCCGTGACGAAATGGATCGGCGGCCACGGCATCGCGATCGGCGGCGCCATCGTCGACGGCGGCCGCTTCGACTTTCAGTCTTCGGCCAAGTTTCCCACCATCAGCGAGCCCTATGCCGGCTATCACGGCATCGTCTTCGGCGAGGAATTCGGCCCCTCGGCCTTCATCATGCGGGCGCGCACCGAGGGCCTGCGCGATTTCGGCGCCTGTCTGTCGCCGACCAACGCCTTCTATTTGCTGCAGGGCGTCGAGACCTTGGCCGTGCGCATGCAGCGCCACGTGGAGAACACCGCGGCGGTGCTCGATTTCCTCGCCAAGAACAAAGCCGTCGAATGGGTGCTGCACCCCTCGCTCGAATCGCACCCGGATTTCGAGCTGGCGAAGCGGCTGCTGCCGCGCGGAGCCGGCGCCATCATCAGCTGCGGCATCAAGGGCGGCCGCGTGGCGGGGCGGAAATTCATCGAGGCTTTGCGCCTCGCCAGCCACCTCGCCAATGTCGGCGACGCCAAGACGCTGGTCATCCATCCCGCCAGCACCACCCACCAGCAGATGGACGCGGCGCAGCTTAAAGTGGCCGGCTTGGGCGAGGAGCTGGTGCGCCTCGCCGTCGGCATCGAGGCGGCGAGCGACATCATCGACGACCTCGGCCAGGCGCTGCGCGCCTCGCAGAAGGCGTGAGCGATGCGCCTCCTGGTCAACGGCACGGAAACCAATGTCGCGACCGGCGGGCGCGAGTTCGACCGCGCGCTGCCCGTGATCGTCTTCCTGCACGGCGGCGGGCTCGATCACACGGTCTGGGTACTGTTGGCGCGTTGGTTCGCTCATCGCGGCTGGGGCGTGCTGGCGCCGGACCTGCCCGGCCACGGGCGCTCGGGCGGCGAACCGCTCGGTTCCATCGAGGCCATGGCGGATTGGACCGCGGCCTTGATCGAGGCCGCGAGCGCGAGCAAGGCGGCGGTCATCGGCCACTCCATGGGGTCCTTGATCGCGCTCGAGACCGCCGCGCGCCATTCCAAGAAAGTCACTGCCATTTGCTTGATCGGCGCCGCGGCCGCCATGCCGGTGTCGCGCGATCTGCTCGACGCCGCCGCGGCCGACCATTACTTCGCCGTGGATATGGTCTCGATCTGGGGCGAGGGCTTTCACGCCGGTCTTGGCGGCTCGCTTGCGCCCGGCATGTGGATGTTGGGCGGAAGCGCGCGGCTGCTTGAGCGGGCCCGTCCTGGCGTGTTGTTCAAGGATCTGTCGGCATGCAACGATTATCGCAACGGGCTCGCCTCTGCCGCCAAGGTGACGGCGCCGGCGCTGCTGGTGCTCGGCGAGCGCGACTTGATGACTCCCGCCGAAGCCGGAATGGAGCTCGCGGCCGCCTTGCCCGATGCGCAAGTGACGACGCTCAAAGGCGGCGGTCACATGCTGATGAGCGAGCGGCCCGACGAGGTGCTGCACGCGGTTCGCAATTTTCTCAAGGTGTGATTGGCGGCTTGCGCAGGGCCACCGGGCGACAAGCCGCCTCCGCGTCCGGCGCGGCGCGGCCGATCGGTTGACCGTTCAACAATGATGTTTCCGGAGCGGTCTTACTCGCTCAGCCCATGGCCCCGCAGCGCGCTTCGGAGAGACGCGCGCGGATCGCCTCGCGCTCTCCGCGCTCGCGTACGAACGCGCGAATGAGCACGATCCCCTCCTCGGTCGGGGATTCGATGATCAGCCGGTCGGCAGCGGTGATCTCCTCGTCCTCGGGCAGCGCCGCGCGCTGGGCCGCGGTCATCAATTGCAGCTCGATGGTGCGGCGGCTGGAGGCGCGGTCGTTGATCGCGTAATAGGCGAGGCCGTGGCGCGCATAGAACGAAACCGAAAGATAGTCCGGGGTGGGCGGCACCAGGATGCGGAGCGGGCCGGCCGAGAGGTCATAGACGCAGGCCGCGCTCGCGAACGCCGGGTCCATGCGCGGCAGCGTGGCGGCGAACGGCGTCGGATCGGGAATGAGTTGCACCGCGTTCGCCGGCCCGAGCCGCGCCAGGCGCGCGAACGCATCGTCGAGCGCGAGCCGCGGCAATGCCAGCACGCTCACCAGATGCACGAGCCCGCCGAGCACGAGGCCAATCAGGACGAGCAGCGCGTAGCGCCTCACGGGCAGTTCTCCACTTTGACCATTGGCATCTCGGTCTCGCCCGCGCGGATGCCGAGCCCGACCGGCGCCTCGTAGAGGCGGAGCACCGCGGTGACGCGCTCGCGCCCTTCGGTGGGCAGCCAATTTCCGCTGCGCGCGCGCGGTGCGAGCACGATCTCGACCGTGCCGTCCGCGCTCCAGACTACCTCGGCACTGGTGTAGCCGTAGCGCTCGGCCGCGTTGTCGATCAGCCGGCCGCGCGCGTCATAGACCGTGATGGTCCAGAGCCGCGCCGGCGGCAGCTTGCCGCGGATGCGGATATCGCAACGGCCGTCGAGCGTGCGGCCGTCGTCATCGGCGCTGGCAACGAAGGCGACGCCGTCGGCAAGCTCGAGCGGCAATTCGCCCGAGCGCGCGAAGGCGGCGCGCGCGTACGGGTCGGCGTCGGCAGTGCCGCTCTTCGGCCAGGCGATCCAGGCGCCGATCTGCACCGCGCCGAAGCCGTTGCCGCGCGCGGAGGCGAACCAGGTCAGGCCGAGGCCGGTAACGGCCGCGACCAGGAAGGCGAACAGGACGACGAAGAGGCGCAAGGCTTGGCCGGTTCCTTAAGTGCGCGCCGCGAGCCGGCGCGGATGCATCCTTAAGGCCGGCGATCCAGCCGTCAATCGTGACGGGCCGGCGCCGCGGGCTGGGTCGCGGCCGTCCGGCCGGGCGGCATGATCGGCGCGGTCGCGGCCGGCGCCGCGTCGCGCAGGAGCTTCTCGATCCGGAGCAGCCGCTCGGCGGTGCGCGGCGAGAGCGTGATCGGCCGCCGCGCCACCGGGAATTCGGGCGTGGTGGCCACCCGCGGCTCCTCGAGCCGCGGCACCGGCACGTTTCCGAGCCCCGGAATCGGCTTCAGGTCGATACCCTGGTGCGCGTAGGCCATGACCTTCTGCCAGGTGAGCGCCGGCAGCGACCCGCCGGTCATGTGCCGGGTCGGCGTGTAGTCGTCGTTGCCCATCCAGATGCCGGCAACGAGGTTGCCGGTGTAGCCCATGAACCAACCGTCGCGCCAGGCGTTGGTGGTGCCGGTCTTGCCGGCGACGATCACGCCGTCGATGCGGGCGCGGCGGCCGGTGCCGTTCTCCACCGCGTTGTGCAGCATGACGTTCATGTCGGTGACGGCAGCGGCCGGCAGCACGCGGGTGGGCTTCGGCCCGTCGCGCTCCCAGGTCCAGATCAGCTAGCCGGTCGGCGACTTGATCTCGAGCGCGGCGTGGCTCTCGACCTTCATGCCGCCGCTCGCGAAATGTGCATAGGCGCGGGTGTGCTCGAGCACCGTGAGGTCGGCAGCACCCAGCGGCAGCGGCCGCGTGATGGTGATCGGGCTGGTGACCCCCATTAGCCGCATATTGGCGACGATCTTCTCGCGCCCCACCGCCTCGGCCACGCGCACCGCCACCGTGTTGATCGAGCGCGTCACCGCGTTCAGGATCGTGACCGGGCCGGAATAGGAGCGGCCGTAATTCTGCGGGCACCAGTTGCCGATGCAGAGCGGGCCGTCGAGCACCACCGAGGTCGGCTTGAAGCCGTTCATCAGCGCGGTGATGTAGACGTAGGGCTTGAACGAGGAGCCGGGCTGGCGCGTGGCGTCGACGGCGCGGTTGAATTGGGACTCGCCGTAATCCCGCCCGCCGACCATGGCGCGCACGGCGCCGTTGATCTCCATCACCACGATCGCGGCCTGGCTGGCGCCGTAGTCGCGGCCGAACTGGCGCAGCGAAGACTCGATCGAGACCTCGGCCGCGCGCTGGATGTTGGGGTCGAGCGCGGTGCGCACGATGAACGAGCGCTCCTGCACCGAAGCCGGCAGCTTGGCGGCGATCTGCTGCATCTCGCGGAACGCCCAGTCGAGATAATAGTTCGGCACCAGCTCGTCGCGCCGGTCCAAAGGCGTCGCCGGATTGCGGCGGGCGCCGAACACCTGGCCTTCCGTCATGAACCCGGCCTCGATCAGGTTGTCGAGCACGATCGAGGCGCGCGCGCGCGCGGCCGGGAGATTAATGTGCGGGGCGAAGCGCGCCGGCGCCTTGAACAGGCCGGCGAGCATCGCCGACTCCGCCATGGTCACCTCGCGCACGGACTTCCCGAAATAATACACCGCCGCCGCGTCGACCCCGAAGGCGCCGCCGCCGAGATAGGCGCGGTCCAAGTACAGCTTCAGGATCTCCTTCTTCGACAGCCGCGTCTCCAGCCACAGCGCGAGGAAAGCCTCCTTCACCTTGCGCTCGATGGTACGTTCGTTGCTCAGGAACAGGTTCTTCGCCAGCTGCTGGGTGATCGAGCTGCCGCCCTGCACCACGTTCTGCGCGCGCACGTTGGCGGTGAGCGCGCGCAGGGTGCCGGCGAAATCGATCCCGAAATGCTCGTAGAAGCGCCGGTCCTCGGTGGCGAGCACGGCCTTGATCAGGAAGTCCGGATATTCCTCGAGCGGCACGGTGTCGTTGTGGCGGATGCCGCGCTCGCCGATCACGTTGCCGTAGCGGTCGAGGAACACCACCGCGAGCTCGCTCTTCTTCAGCCAATCCTCATCCGTGGTCTCGCGGAAGGCGGGCAAGGCAAGCGCCAGCAGCAGGATCGCGCCGGCGGTGGCCAGCGTCAGCCCCTCCGAGGCCGCCC
>JAHFPN010000017.1 GCA_023269635.1 Hyphomicrobiales bacterium
CTCTCCGACCGCTTCGGGCTCTGGCTCGGCTTCCACCGCTGTAGCCAAGACGAATATCTCGAAATGGTCGAGGGCTACGTGAAGCACTACAAGATTCCGCTTGCCGGCGAGGCGCTGCGGCGCGAGGCGCTGGAATGGGCCACCACGCGCGGCGCGCGCTCCGGCCGCGTGGCGTGGCAGTAGCGCGAGGCGCTGGAATGGGCCACCACGCGCGGCGCGCGCTCCGGCCGCGTGGCGTGGCAGTTCGTGCAGGAGGCGGCGGGGAGGTTGGGGGTGGGGTTAAGGGGGTAGCGTGAACCTATTTGGCGGCCTCGTCCATGGTTGAGAAGGTATTTACTTCCGCAGAGCTTGAAGCAATCGCGCGCGCTCTTGGCCACACTGACGACGGCCTGACGGGATCCGAGATCGGTCACTTGCTATCAGTCTGTCGCATCGAAGATGTCGAACCGACGGGCGCAAAATGGATTCGCATACACAACGGATTCGTCAAGAAGCAGAACACGGCAAAAAACCGCCGAGCCATCCTCGAATTTATTCGGCAAACGATGAGTCCATCTCGGCATATCCATCGCCGCGAAAGATTTGAAACCTTGCGTGGGCATATTAATCGAGCCCTCGCCTTTTCGGGATTGGCAGTGCTTGAAGACGGAAAGCTTGTGGTTAGTGAGCGCGTTGGTACTTTGTCCGAAGCCGAAGAACGCGCTCGCACTCTACGAACTTCACTGGAACCTCGCGGGGTACATTCAGATGTACTCACTTGCTGTCGAGCAGAGCTGTTGGCAGACAACTATTTTCACGCAGTGCTTGAAGCGACCAAGAGTGTTGCGGAAAAGATAAGATCAAAGACTGGTCTAATTGAGGACGGAGCAGAGTTAGTCGATCGTGCGCTTACTGGAAGGCCGCCTTTGCTTGCCATAAATCCACTAAGAACAAAGAGCGAGCTGTCCGAGCAAGCGGGATTTGCAAATCTCCTGAAGGGAATTTTTGGGATGTTTCGCAATCCAACGGCCCACGCGCTTAGGATCTCATGGAATATGGATCGCGTGGATGCGGAAGACCTGCTCTCGATTCTTTCTCTTGTTCACCGCCGGCTAGATGCCTCTTATATGCCACCTAGACTATAGCACGTAGGATGGGTTGAGCGGGGCGAAACCCATCGCCTCGACATCAACGAGTGGTAGATCGTCGGCATCAAGCGCGCGATTGCCTCGCTCGACCGCGGCAAGGGGATTACGCATGCGCGCGTGAAGGAATGGGTCGAGTCCTGGGGCGGCCGTAACGAGCTTCTGTTCCCATGGCGCTCGGGGCGTAGTCGGCGCACTGGTCCCCGCAGCCGATCCGTTGTCGGCTGATACGCGCTCGCTTACGCCGCCCTCGCCTTCGCCGTGGGAATCTTGCGGATTTCCGCCTTGATCTTGCGGCGTGCGTGCCAGAGGTCATAGGCCTGCTGCATGCGCAGCCACAGGTCTGGCCCGTTGCCACAAAACTTGCCGAGCCGGAGCGCCATGTCGGGGGTGACCGGCGCCTTCTCGGCCAGGATGCGATGCAGGTGCTGGCGCGTCACGCCGAGCTGCTTGGCCACCTTCATCACCGGCTCGCCGATCGCTGGCAGCACATCCTCGCGCAAGATCGCGCCTGGGTGCGTCGGCGACCGGCGCGGGTCGCGAGGCCCAGCCGGGTACTCAATCCTTTCTTGCTTGCTCATTTCATCCTCTCGGACATCACGACCGTAGCCAGGAATTTTCCGTCAGTGGTACTGCTCGAAATCAACCCGCCATGCGTCGCCGCCTTGAAATTCGAACGTGATGCACCAAGGCCCATTGACGTGCATAGTGTAACGAAGTGGAGCCCCTCTCAGGGCGTGGAAGTTGAACCCAGAAACATTCATATCCTCTGGCCGTTTGGCATGATCAAGAGCGTCTAGGCGGCGTTGGCAGCGTTCGTGAAGCGTCTTCTGAATTTGCGATGTGGCGCCGCTCTCGAACAACTCTTTCAAGCCCTTGTGCCGGAAGCTCCGGATCATGGAAATAATGTAATCTAATAGATTACATACTGTCAAGTAGAACGTTACAGGGGATTCGGCTCGCCGCGCGCGGCGCAGTCCTCGATCACCAGGCGAATGGCATCTTCGGCCATGGCCAGCGCCTCGCGCTCGTGCTTTCCGTAGGTGACGATCTCTGGAAGCGAAGGGACGCGCACGGTGAACCCGCCCGCTTCCTCGGGCTCGAGCACAACTGCGAACGTGCGCTTCTCGCTCATGGACGTAAGCCTTTCATTGTTTCGTCAATCTACGCGCCGCCATGGCGGGGAGCAAGAACGCCGCCTGGGCCGTCGCCCTTCGAGGCTCCCCCGGCCTTCGCCGGGGTCGCACCTCAGGGTGACGGCTGGTTTTGAACCACGCGCGGGCACCTCAGGATAACGGAATAAAGGCCTAATTGTTGCCACAATGTAGGATTTTATTCCAGAAATCCCGCTCATCGAAGGGGCGCTTCTAGAGGCGTTCTTGAAGTGGAGCGGGGTCGGCGCCCGCGGTCGTGCCTCGCAAGCGCGATCCCGGGAGGCCTCGGGTCACCGTCCGTGCGCACTGACAGACGCACTGCCTTCGATGGCTGGACGGGGACCGGGCGAGCCGGGCGAAAGCCCGGCGCTAGGGGGCGTGAAGAGCGCTCCGCCGGGTCCCAGGAAGCACGGTCCCGGGGACAGAAACCGCCGAGCTGGAGCGCCGGAAGGCGTTGCGCGTTCGCCCGCAGGTTTCGCAGCCTGTGGCGCGGCGCGAGAATGAAAGCCGTTGCGCCGGCCGGCGCTCCGGCCCCCTTTTCCTGGTCGGGCGAAGGGGAAATGACCAAGCCTCGGGGGCGAAATCGCCTCGCGAGAACGATAGCTGCTGCGTTCCCCGGCCGAGGCCGAAGGCCGAGAGCCGGGGTCCAGGGTTGTCGGCTCGGCGGGTGCGGCCCTGGACCCCGGGTCTCGCGCTATCGCGCTCGCCCGGGGAACGAAGGAAAGGATGGGTGCTGTTTGAAAATTGATTCCGAGACTGCGCTGCGTTCCCCGGCCGAGGCCGAAGGCCGAGAGCCGGGGTCCAGGGTTGTCGGCTCGGCGGGTGCGGCCCTGGACCCCGGGTCTCGCGCTATCGCGCTCGCCCGGGGAACGAAGGAAAGCATGGTTGCTGTTTGAAAATTGATTCCGAGACTGCGCTGCGTTCCCCGGCCGAGGCCGAAGGCCGAGAGCCGGGGTCCAGGGTTGTCGGCTCGGCGGGTGCGGCCCTGGACCCCGGGTCTCGCGCTATCGCGCTCGCCCGGGGAACAAAGGAGCCGCTCTGCCCGTCCGTACGGGAGCCCGAAAAACCGCGGGGCGGCCAGGAGCCCTGTTTGAGAGCCGGCCGCCCCGCGTATCGCGCCTTGGAGGTCAGTGGCGGCGATTTCAGCCCGCGTTCGCCAGGTGTTGCGTCGGGTCCACCGGCGTCGAGCCCTTGCGGATCTCGAAATGCAGTTGCGGCGTGTCGACGCCGCCGGTCTTGCCCGCGCGCGCGATGGTCTGGCCGCGCTTCACGGTTTCGCCGCGGCGCACCAAGAGCTCGGAATTATGCGCGTAGGCGGTGACCCAGCCGTCGGCGTGGCGGATCAGCACGAGGTTGCCGTAGCCCTTGAGCTCGTTGCCGGCATACGCCACGACGCCGTCCTCGGCCGCCTTGATGATGGTGCCTTCGGGCACCGCGAGATTGATGCCGTCGTTGTGCTGGCCGTTGGGCTTGGGACCGAAGGCGGAGATCACCTTGCCCTTCACCGGCCAGCGGAATTGCGGCGGGCCGGTAAGCTGCGGCGCCGGCGCGGGCGCGGTCGGCTTCACCAGCGCCATGTTCTCAGGCACCGGGGTCGGCGCCGGCTTGGTCTCGACGCGCTGCTGCGGCTTCTTCGGGGCCGCGGGCTGGGTCGCGACCGTGCCGGGAATGGTCAGGCGCTGGCCGAGCTTGAGCGTGGCGAATTCGGCCAGCCCGTTCGCTTTCGCGATCTCGATGCGGCGCTTGTGGTAGCGGCGCGCGATCGAGGAGAGCGATTCACGCGGCGCCACGATGTGCACGATCGCCTGCGACGCGCGCGGCGCCGGAGCCGGCGCCACGATGCGATTGGTCGGCGCCGGCGCGGGCGTCGTTGCCTGCTGGTAGCGCGGGATCACGATGCGCTGGCCGGGCTGCACCTGTGCGGCGCTGGCGAGATTGTTGGCACGCAGGATCTCGACCGCGGGCACGCCGTAGCGGCGCGCGAGGGCGTCGATGGTCTCGCCGGGCTGCACGGTGACCGGCGTCCCGCCTTCCCAGGTCCAGCCGGTGCGGGTCGTCACCGTGCCGGTGGTGGCGGGCGTCGGCGCCGGCTGCGCGGTGATGGACGGGGCGGGCGCGGCCGGCACGGTGCGCGGGGCGTAGGTCGGCTCGGCCGTGACCGGCGCGGTCGCGATCGGCTGGGTTTCGACCGCGGGCGTCGGCTGCGGCGTCACCGTATTGGTGACCTCGCTCGGCGGCGCCTTGGGCTGGAACGGATTGGTGAACGGATCGCGGCTGAATTCGGAGCTGCAGCCGGCCACGGCCAGCATGGCGGCGGCGACCGCAAAAGCCCGGGAACGGGGCGAAAAATGCATACGCATCGCTACTCACTCGTGCGCGAGACTGACCCGAGTAGACGACGATTGGGTAAATGCCGGCTTAACGGAATCGGCTCAGGCGCGGAATCTTGCAAGGGTTTGAGATGCTTCCGTGTTCAATGGGTCTCGGCGACGCCCGGCAACAGCGGCACGAAGCGCACGGCCATGAATTCCTGGCGCTCGATCTTGCCTCCACGCTTTTCGAGCCGCACCAGGTCCTGCACGCCGCCGGCCGAGCCGATGGGCGCCACCAGAATTCCGCCCTCGGCGAGCTGGTCGAGCAGCGCGGGCGGGACTTTGGCCGCGGCCGCGGTCACGATGATGCGGTCGAACGGCGCATGCTCGGGCGCGCCGAGTGCGCCGTCGCGGGCGAGCACGATGACGTTCTTGAGCCCGAGCGCTTGCAGCCGCTCGCGCGCGGCCTCGGCGAGCGTCGGGTAACGCTCGATGGTGACGACCTTGGCCGCCAGGTGGGCAAGCAGCGCGGCCTGGTAGCCGGAGCCGGTGCCGATCTCGAGCACCTTGTGGTGGGGCGCGACCGCGAGCGCCTCGGTCATGGCCGCCACCACATAGGGCTGGCTGATGGTCTGGCCGCACGCGATGGGCAGCGCTTGGTCGGCATAGGCGAGATCGGCTCGCGCCGGCTCGACGAAGCGCTCGCGCGGCACCGCTTCGAGCGCTTTCAGCACGCGCTCGTCGCGCACGCCGCGGCTCCGCAAGGCGGCAAGAAGGTCTTTGCGCTCCTCGGCGTAAGCGTCGGGTGTTCCAGCCGTTTCGAGCTTGCTCATGTGTTGGTCGAGAACAGCCCGGCAAGCCGCGTCATATAGGGCTCGTCGGTCATGTCGAGGCGCAACGGCGTGACCGCGATCTGCTTGTCATCGATCGCCGCAATGTCGGTGCCGGAGGCGCCGTTCCGCGGCCGCCGCTCGAACGCGATCCAGTAATAGGGATTGCCGCGGCCGTCGTGGCGCGGCTCGATGCGCAAGAGCCCCGGGTCGCGCCGGCCTTGCGCGGTCGCCACGATCCCGCGCACCTGATCGGGCGGGCAGTCGGGGAAATTCACGTTGATCAGCACGCCCGGCGGGATTCCTTCGGCCAGGAGCCGCTTCACGAGGCTGGGCGCGTGCGACTCGGCGGTGTCGAAGCGCGGCTTCTGGCGGGTCTCGAAGCCGTAGCATTGCGAGAGTGCGATCGAGGGGATGCCGAGGATCACGCCCTCGAGCGCGCCGGCCACGGTGCCGGAATAGATCACGTCCTCCGCCAAGTTCTGCCCGCGGTTGACCCCGCACAGCACCAGATCGGGCCGCTGGTCGGTCACGATGTGGCGCACGGCCATGATCACGCAGTCGGTGGGCGTGCCTTTGACCGCGTAGCGGCGCTCGTCGGTCTTGCGCAGGCGCAAGGGATCGTTGAGCGAAAGCGAGTGCGAGACGCCGGACTGGTCGAACTCGGGCGCCACCACCCAGACGTCGTCGGACAAAGCGTTCGCGATGCGCACGCAGTAGTCCAGCCCTTCGGCATGGATGCCGTCGTCGTTGGTGACGAGAATGCGCATTTACCTCTTTCCGTCATCCCGGCCGAGCGAGCGCGCGCTAGCGCGCAAGCGAGAGCCGGGATCCATAAACACCGGCCGTGCAAATTTTTCCAGCGTGGCGGATATGGGTCCCCGCCTGCGCGGGGACGACAATGATTTGATTATCATTGCAGTTACTTCGATTTCTCAATCTTCTGGATGCCGCCCATATAGGGCTGCAAGACGGCGGGAATGGCAATGGCGCCGTTCTCGTCCTGATAGTTCTCGAGCACCGCGATCAGCGCGCGGCCCACGGCCACGCCGGAGCCGTTCAGCGTGTGCACGGGCTGCACGTGCTTGCCGGCCTTGGGCCGGTAGCGCGCCTGCATGCGGCGGGCCTGGAACTCGCCGCAGTTGGAGCAGGAGGAGATTTCCCGATAGGCGCCCTCGCCCGGCAGCCAGACCTCGATGTCGTAGGTCTTCTGCGCGGCGAAGCCCATGTCGCCGGCGCAGAGCGTCATCACGCGATACGGGATGTCGAGCTTCTTCAGCACAGCCTCGGCGCAGCCGAGCATGCGTTCGTGCTCGGCGGCGGATTGCTCCGGCGTGGTGATGGAGATCAACTCGACCTTGGTGAACTGGTGCTGGCGGATCATGCCGCGGGTGTCCTTGCCGGCGGCGCCGGCCTCGGCGCGGAAACAGGGCGTGCAGGCGGTGTAGCGCAACGGCAGCACGGATTCTTCGACGATGGATTCGCGGACGAGGTTGGTGAGCGGGACTTCGGCGGTGGGAATGAGCCAACGCGTATTATCCGCTCGCAATTTCTCTAATCGCCGTAGCTCTGCGTCGCGCTTTCGCTCTTCTAGCTCTTCGTGCCTATTCGAGAAGATTTCGTCGAACTTCTTGCTATATAGTTCCCATCCGCCTGTCTTGTTGGCGGTTCGAAGTTCGTCAAAATGTGTATCGGCTGTGCTCCATATGAAATCCTTTATGTGCCGGTCAACATATTGAGACGCTAACTCAAGAATCATGGCATCTGAAAACACTTCGGTGCTGAATTGGTCGTCGGCAAACTTCGGAAGTTGTCCGGTTCCAAACATCACGCTATCTCGGACAAGAAGTGGTGGATTCACTTCCGCGTACCCATGCTCGCTCGTGTGCAGATCGAGCATGAATTGGGCGAGCGCCCGCTCCAGGCGCGCGAGCGCGCCCTTCAAGACCACGAAGCGCGCGCCGGAGAGCTTGGCGGCGGTCTCGAAATCCATGAGCCCGAGCGCCTCGCCGAGCTCGAAATGCTGCTTCGCTTTGAACGGAAATTTCTTCGGGCTGCCGTGCTTGTGCCGTTCCTTGTTGGCGCTTGCGTCCTGGCCGTCGGGCACGTCGTCGGCGGGCACGTTCGGGATCTCGGCGAGCGCTTCGTCGAGCGCCTTCTCGGCCTGGCGCTGCTCCTCCTCGAGCTTCGGCATGTCCTCCTTGATCTTGCCCACCTCGGCCATGAGCGCGCTGGCGCGCGCCTCGTCCTGCTTGGCCTTGGCCGCGCCGATCTCCTTGGAGGCGGCGTTGCGACGCTCCTGGAGCGCCTGGAGCTTGGCGATCACCGCCCGGCGCTGCTCGTCCAGCGCCAGCAGGCGTTTCGACGCCGGCTCGAGCCCGCGGCGCTTCAGGCCTCGGTCGAGCAAATCCGGATGGTCGCGCACCCACTTGGGATCGAACATGAGGCGGTCTTTCGAATCGCTTGCCGGAAAAAGGATAATACGGCCGAAGGTACCCGATCACTCGGCCGACGTACTCGGCGAAGGCTGTTCGGCGGCGGTCTGGGCCGCGTCGGCCGCGGCTTTCTTCTTCTCGACCATGGCCACCAGATAGATCGAGATCTCATAGAGCCCGAGCGTGGGGATCGCCAGCGCGAACTGGCTGATCACGTCGGGCGGGGTCAGCACCGCCGCCACGATGAACACGCCCACGATCGCGTAGCGGCGCTTGTCGCGGAGCCACTGGGCGGTCACGAATCCGATGCGCGCGAGCAGCGTCAGGATCACCGGAAGCTGGAACGTGATCCCGAACGCGAAGATCAGCCCCATGATCAATGAGAGATATTCGCTGACGCGCGGCAGCAGCGCGATCTCCGCCTGCCCCTCGCCGCCCAATTGCTGCATGCCGAGGAAGAAGCGCATGGCGAGCGGCATGGCGATGAAATAGACGAACGCGGCGCCGAGCAGGAAGCAGATCGGGGTCGCGATCAGATAGGGCAGGAACGCGCTGCGCTCGGTCTTGTAGAGCCCGGGCGCCACGAACATGTAGATCTGGGTCGCCACCACCGGGAACGACAGGAATGCGGCGCCGAACAGCGCCAGCTTGATTTGCGTGATCAGGAATTCCTGCGGCGCGGTGTAGATCAGCTTGATGTTGGTGCCCGATCCGGCCGCGAGCTCATAGGGAAAGAGCAGGATGTTGTAGATGTACTTCGCGAACACGAAGCACAGGATCATCATCAGGAAGAACGCCGCCAGCGACTTGATCAGGCGCGAGCGCAGCTCGATTAGGTGATCCATCAAGGGCGCCTTGGAGGCGTCGATGTCCTCCTGGCTCATCGTCCCCCCTCGGCGGCTTTCGGCGGCGCCGGCGGCTCGGGCAGGACCACGGGCGCGGGCTCCGGCGGCGGCGGAAGCGTCGGCTCAGGCGGGGGCTCGGCTGCGAGCTCGGGCGGAACGACAGGTGCTGCCGCTGCGATCGGCGGCATCTGGCCGGCGCCCGCGCCCGGTGTTGCGGAAGGCGTTTCGATCGCCTGCTGCAGGTCGTCGCCGATCTTCTCGATCTGATTCAAAGGATTGGCAGAAGTCGCGCTCTCGGCGAGCTTTTCTGCTTCCTTTTTCAGGTCGGCGAGCTCCGCCTCGCGCATCGCCTCCTGGAACTGGCCCTGGAACTCGGAAGCCATGCGCCGGACCTTGGCCATGCCCTGGCCGAACGTGCGCAGGAGCGCAGGCAGCTCCTTCGGCCCAATGACGACGAGCGCCACGATGCCGATGACGAGAAGTTCGCCCCAACCAACGTCGAACATAGGTTCGCGGGCCCGAGGAATGCGGGCCCTCCCTGGTCGGCCGTAGCGGCCGAAGCCGGCGTCAGCCGGCTTTCTTCTCGGGTTGGGCCGGCTGTGTCTGTGCCGTTGCCGGCGGCGACTGGTGGTCGATGGTCTTGGCGGCGTCGGGCTTGGCCTCGGCGCTCTCGTCCTCGGCCATGCCGCGCTTGAACGCCTTGATGCCCTTGGCCGCGTCGCCCATCAGGTCGGAAATCTTGTTGCGCCCGAACAGGAGCAACACGACCACGATCACGACAATCCAGTGCCAAATACTCAAACCACCCATCAGGTCCCTCCGCTTGGCGGCGCGCAGGCACGTTAGGCCGTTATCCACGGCGCCAGCATTTCGGCCGCAACCTAGGGCGCGAGCGCGGCAAAAACAAGAACTTCGCCCGGATCGACCGAAATGCCGACGTCCTCGCCCGGCCCGCGGCCGCCGGCATCCCTGATCCGCGCCAGCACCGGGGCCTCCAGGCCGGAAACCACGATCTCGAAAAGATCGACCTCGCCCAGGAAATGCCGCGTCACGATCCGCCCGGCGATGCCTTTGCCCACCGACTCGAGCCGCACCCCTTGCGGCCGGATGCAGGCCACTGCCGGCCCCTCGATGCCGTTGGTCGCGAAAGCGCCTAGCGGCGTTTCTATGCGCCCATTGCGAGCTTGGCCCGCGAACTCGTTCATCTCGCAGAAGAAACGGGCGGAGAACAGGCTCTTCGGGTTGCGATAGAGTTCGCGCGGCAGGCCGACCTCGATCAGCTTGCCCTCGCGCATCAGCGCGATCCGGTCGGCGATCCGCATCGCTTCCTCCGGGTCGTGAGTGACGATGAAAGCGGTGGCGCGCGCCTCGCGCAGGATCGCGAGCGTGTCGGCGCGGGTGGCGTCGCGCAGCCGCCGGTCGAGGCCGGAAAACGGCTCGTCCATCAGGATCACCGCGGGCCGGGGCGCGATCGCGCGCGCGAGCGCCACGCGCTGCTGCTCGCCGCCCGAGAGGGCATGCGGATACTCGTTGGCGAGACCGCCGAGCCCGACGCGATCGAGCGCCAGTTGCGCCGTGCGCTCGGCGTCGGCGCGCGCGAGCCCGCGCAAGCCGAACATGACGTTGGCCAGGTTGGTGAGATGCGGGAACAGCGCGTAGTCCTGGAACATGAACCCGATGCCGCGGCGCTCCGGCGGCACGAAGCTCATCGGGCCGGAGATCTCGCGGCCGTCGAGGAGCACCCGCCCGCCGGTGGGCCGCTCGAGCCCGGCGGCGATGCGCAAGAGCGTGGTCTTCCCGCAGCCGGACTGGCCCACGAGCGCCACCACTTCGCCCGGCGCGATCTCGAGCGAGACCCCGCGCACGCTCTCGACCGCGCCATAGGCATGGCGCACGTCGTCAAGGGCGAGGCTCGCGGCGATCGATGCGGGAGTACGGATACGCGCGGGACGCGATGCGACAACGGCCTCGGGCAAATCAGCGCTCCTTGGCCGGTGGCGCGGAAGGGTCGGCGGATTCCGGCTCGGGTTCGGGCGCCAGCGCCAGGTCGAGCGTCTCCTCGCCCAGCGGCTCCTCGTCGTCGCGCAAGCCGGCATTGTCGCTCGGCATCGGAATTGAGAAATCCGGCGGCAAGCGCCCGTCGAAGAAACCCGCGCCCTTCAATTCCTCGAGCCCGGGCAGATCGTCGATGGAATCCAAGCCGAAATGTACGAGGAAGGCTTCGGTCGTGCCATAAGTCACCGGCCGGCCCGGCGCCTTGCGGCGGCCGCGCAGCCGCACCCAGCCGGCCTCGATCAGGATATCGAGCGTACCCCTCGAAATGGTGACGCCGCGGATCTGCTCGATCTCGGCGCGCGTCACCGGCTGGTGGTAGGCGACGATGGCGAGCGTCTCGACCGCGGCGCGCGAAAGCTTCCTCGGCTCGGGCGTCTCGCGCGCCAGCAGATGGCGGAGATCCGGCGCGGTCCGCAGCGCCCACTTGCCGGCCACGCGCACGAGCTGCACGCCGCGCGGCGCGTAGTGCTCGGAAAGCTTGGCGAGCGCCACCTTGAGATTGGTGCCCTGGGGCAGCCGCGCCGCGAGCGTGTTCTCGTCGAGCGGCTCGGGCGCCGCGAACAAGAGCGCTTCGAGGATTCGCATGGTTTCGTCACTCACGGCCGGAGTCTCCTCCGCCACGGTGGCGGGAATATGCAATTTGGCGGCGCGCAGCGCGGTCACTGCCCGTTCCCTCCATTCGGCGCCTGCGGCCGGGCGCGGCGGCGCAACCAGAGCGGCGCAAACGCGGATGCCTGCTGGACCTCGAGTTGACCTTCGCGCACCATTTCGAGCGTGGCGGCGAAGCTCGAAGCGAACACGGTGGCGCGCATGGCGGGCTCGACCACATAGGCCACCAGGTAGTGATCGAGCTCGGTCCAGTCAGTGGCCGACCCGATCAGACGCTCGAGCGCGGCGCGCGCCTCGATCAGGGACCACACCACGCGCCGACCCACGTCGAGATGCGAGAGCGCGCTTTTCTGCCGCTGGATGGCATAGGCCGAGAGCAAGTCGTAGAGCGTCGCAGTGACCGGCGCCCTCGGCGTGTCGCTGCCCATCTCGGGCATGCCGCGGGCGAAGAAATGAGTGCCGAGCCGGTCGCGGGTCATGAGGCCGGTGCCGACGCGCCGGATCGCCTCCAGATGCTGCAGGCGCCGGGCGAGATTGGCGGCGAGATCGGCGGCGGTGGGCTGATCGGTGTCGGGCGGCTCGGGCAGGAGCAGGCGCGACTTGAGGTAGGCGAGCCAGGCCGCCATCACCAGATAGTCGGCGGCAAGCTCCATGCGGAGATCGCGCGCCCGCTCGATGAAAGCGAGATACTGGTCGGCGAGCGCCAGGATCGAGATCTTGGAAAGATCCACCTCCTGGGTGCGGGCGAGCGCGAGCAGCAGGTCGAGCGGCCCCTCGAAGCCGGCCACGTCGACCACGAGCGCCTGCTCGCCGGTCGCAAGCTCGACCGGCTTCATCTCGAATTCGGTGGGGTCAGCGGGTTGCATGTGATTCCGCGATTCAGGCCGCGATCATAGCGGAAAAGCGCGCGCGCGCCTCGGCCACATCGACCGGCGACGGCCGCTTGAGGCGGGAAAGTGCCGCACCAGCGCGCCTTTCCGCAGGGCCAGCGAGCGGCGGCGAGGCTCCCGCCACCTCCTGCATTTCCGAGAGCCGGCCGTTGCAGTGGAGCGCGAGGTCGCAACCGGCCCGGAACGCGGCCGCCGCACGGGCGCCTAGCCTTCCGGAGAGCGCCTGCATGGACAGATCGTCGGTGACCAACAGGCCGTCGAATCCGATGCGGCCGCGGATCACCTCGCCCACCACGGCGGGCGAGATCGTGGCGGCTTGCGTTCGATCGATGGCGGCATAGACCACGTGGGCGGTCATGGCGATGGGCAGGTCGCGCAGGGCGCGAAACGGCTCGAAGTCGGTGCGGTCGAGTTCAGCGAGCGGCGCGTCCACCACCGGCAGCGCCTGGTGGCTGTCGGCCCGCGCGCGGCCGTGCCCGGGCATGTGCTTGATCACCGGAAGCACCCCGCCCTGGAGCAAGCCTTCCGCGGCAGCGCGGGCGAGCCGGCTGACGATCTCGGGCTCGGCGCCATAGGCGCGGTCGCCGATCACGTCGTGGCCTTCAGGTCGGCGCAGATCGGCGACCGGCATGCAATTCACGTTGATCCCGAGCGCGGCGAGCTCGGCCGCGATCAGCCGGGCGCCGAGCCTCGCGGCGGCAAGGCCTTTTGCCCGATCGCGCGCATAGAGCGCGCCGAAATGCGCAGCGGGCGGAAACTGCGGCCATAGCGGCGGCTCGAGGCGCTGTACCCTGCCGCCTTCCTGGTCGATCAGCACCGGGGCATCGGTCCGGCCGACGTCATCGCGGAACATTTTCACGAGTTCAATGACTTGGGCATGGTTCTCGATATTGCGCTTGAACAGGATCAAGCCGAACGGCCGCGCTATCCTGAAAAAAGCGCGCTCTTCCGCGGCGAGGCGTGGGCCGGCGCAGCCGAGGATGCAGGCGGAAATCAACATGGCGGCGGGGTACGGGCCGCATCCGCGCCCGTCAAGGCCGGCGCGCGCAACGCCGTACGGCTGAAGCGCGGCTCAGTTGCGTTGGACCAGGCACTCGCCGCCGGCAGCCTTCAGGCGCTGGCAGAGCTGGTCGGCCGGTTCGCGCGACGTGAAGGGGCCGACCTGGGCCCGGTAGAACGTGCCGCGCTCGCCGAGATCGGCGCGCCGGATCGTGGCCTGTTGGCTGCCGAGCACCGCGGCATAGCGGGCCTGCAGCGAGCGCCAGGCATTCTGCGCCTCAGCCTCGGAGCGCTGCGAGGATACCTGGACCACGTAGCCGCTCGCGGCCGGCGCGGTCTGGATCGTCGGCGTCTGGGTCTGGATCCGCACCGGCGTCGTCCCGGGACCGGTCGGTTGGGTGGCGGTTTGCGTTTGCAGCGGCGGCCATACCGGCCCTTGCGTCGGCTGGGTGGCCGGGCGCGGCGCCGGCGTCGTGGTCGTGGTCGGAGCGCGCGTCGGCGTCGCCGTCGGGGTTTCCTCAGGCTCCTCGGTCGCCGGCGCGTAGGGGTTCACCGCGAGCGGGCGGGCGGGGGCCGGAGCCGGAGCCGGCTGCGTGCTCGGCCGCGGCGGTGTCACCGCAGGGGCCGGGGTGCGCACCGGCGCGGTCGGCTCGGATACGATCGAGCCGTCGGCGCGCACGGTAAGCGTGCGGACGCGGCGCGGCTCGGTGGTCGAAGTGGGCGGCGCGGTCGGAGCGGCAGGCGCCGGGGTCACGGCAGGCGTGGACGGCGCCGGCGTTGGAACCGGGCCGGTGCGCGCGGCGAGGTCGATCGGCGTTTCGATGCGCGGCACCACACGCTCGTTCGGCTTGGGATCGCCGGGGATGCGATCATAGATCTGCTTGCTGGCCTCGGGCTGGCTGGTGGCGGTCGGCGGCACCTTGTTCGGCCCGGCCTGCGGGCCGATCACCGGCGGCTGCTTGCCGGCGGTGGGACCGAAGATCGTGCGGTAGCCAAAGGTGCCGGCGGCGCCGACGATGGCGATGCCGAGCAAGGCGGCAACGATCACGAGCGTGCGGCCGCGGCGCTTGGGCTGCACTTCCTCGACGACGGCCTCGCCGTGCTCGGGCAAATAGGCATCGTCGGAATATTTCGGATCGTAGGTGCCGGTGCGGGTCGACTCGAACGCGCTCTCCGGATCGTCGGTGCGCGTGCTGCGTGCGGAATAGGGCTCGTCCTCGCTGCGCCGGGCCAGCAAGGGGTCGCGGCTTTCGCGCTCAATGGTGAGGTTGTCGCCCGGATCGCGCTCGGAGCGCGTAGTGCCGTAGCTGTATGCGCTGCGGCTGTTTCCGGTGCTATAGCGGTCGAGACTGCCGCGCTCGGCGGTCTCGGCACGGCTGCGATACGAACGGTCGCGGTCGTCGTAGCGCGGCTCTTGCCGCGTGCGGGTATCGGGACTGGGCAGCGACGTGCGCGCCCGCGGCCGTGCCCCGCCGGTAAAATCGGCGAACGGGTCTTCCTGTCCGATCAGCCGGGCGAGTTCGGCGAGCGGATCCTCCGGCCCGCGCCGGACGCGCCCGCCGTCAGCGGCAGGACGCGATCGCGCGTAATCAGGATCCTGTTGGGACCGGTACCTGGTATCGTCGGCCATGAACTCCGACCCATCTGCTACGGCCGCCCGCGCCGTCTTGCGGACCTCGAGTCAACGCATTTCCTCGACCGCTCGCACCCCTAGGATCTTCAACCCCGAAGCGAGCACGCCGACCACCCCCCGGACAAGTGCCAGTCGGGCCAAGGTTATTTCTGGATCATCTCCGATAATGAAGCGTAAATGTGGCATGTCCTTACCGCGATTCCATTGGGAATGAAACTCGCCGGCGAGCTCGTGAAGGTAAAAGGCGACCCGGTGCGGCTCGTGGGTTAACGCGGCGCCTTCGACCAAGCGGGGCCAAACCCCGATCTGCTTCATCAGGGCAATCTCGCCGTGGTCGCTGAGTCGGTCGAGGCGGGCAGCATCGAGGGCCTTGGCGTCGAGCGCCCGCCCCGGAAACGCCTCCGCGGCATTGCGGAACACCGAGCAGCCGCGGGCATGGGCGTATTGCACGTAGAACACCGGGTTCTCTCGCGACTGCTCGATCACCTTGGCGAGGTCGAAATCGAGCACCGCGTCGTTCTTCCGGAACAGCATCATGAAGCGCACGGGGTCGGGGCCGACCTCGTCCACCACTTCACGGAGCGTCACGAACTCCCCTGCCCGCTTCGACATTTTCACCGGCTCGCCGCCGCGGAACAGGCGCACGAGCTGGATGATCTTCACGTCGAGGCTGGCCTTACCGCCGGAGAGCGCCGCGACCGCGGCCTGCACGCGCTTGATATAGCCGCCGTGGTCGGCGCCCCAGACGTCGATCATGTTCCGGAATCCGCGCTCGATCTTGGAGCGGTGATAGGCGATGTCGGCGGCGAAATAGGTGTAGCTGCCGTCGGATTTCTTGAGCGGCCGGTCGACGTCGTCGCCGAAGGCGGTGGAGCGAAACAGCGTCTGTTCGCGATCCTCCCAATCCTCGGGCACTTGGCCCTTGGGTGGCGGCAGCCGGCCCTCGTAAACGTGACCGGCCTTGCGCAGCACTTCGATCGTAGCCGCTACCTGATCGGCCGGACCCGCGCTCAGCGAGCGCTCGGAAAAGAAAACCTCGTGCCGGATCGCGAGCGCGGCGAGATCGGCGCGGATCGCCGCCATCATGGCGTCAATCGCCGCCGCGCGCACGATCGGCAACCACTCGGCTTCCGGTTTGTCCACGAGCGCGCGGCCGTGACGGTCGGTGAGCTCTTTGCCCACCGGCACGAGATAGTCGCCGGGATAGAGCCCTTCCGGAATCGCGCCGACCCTTTCCCCGAGCGCCTCGCAATAGCGGAGAAAGACCGAGCGCGCGAGCGCATCCACCTGCGCGCCGGCGTCGTTCACGTAATACTCGCGCGTCACCGCGTAGCCGGCATGGACGAGAAGATTGGCGAGCGCGTCGCCGAACACCGCGCCGCGGCCGTGACCCACGTGCAGCGGGCCGGTGGGATTGGTGGAGACATACTCGACGTTGACCTTCTCGCCTTTGCCGAGATCGGTACGGCCGAAGTCCTCGCCTTCCGCGAGCGCGGCCTCAAGCACCTCGCGCCAGAACGCGGGCTCGACCGCAATATTGATGAAGCCGGGACCGGCGACCTCGGTCTTCGTCACGTGAGCGACCCGTGCCAGCTTGGCAGCGATCTTCTCGGCGAGCACGCGCGGCTTGATCCCGGTTTCCTTGGCCAGTACCAGCGCCGCGTTGGTCGCGAGATCGCCGTGGCTCGCTTCGCGCGGCGGCTCGACCGCGATGCGGCTCAAGTCGGGCATGCGCGCCAACTCGCCATCACGCACGAGCGCGGCGACCGCGCCGCGCACGTGGTCCACGAAGATGGCATAGGGGTTCATGGAAAATCGCGGCCCGGGATTCGCAGACGCTAACGTAGACCGGGCGTCGAAGCAAAGAAACGCCGGTGCTGATCGAGCGCGAAGCGGTCGGTCATGCCGGCGATGAAATCGGCGATGCGGCGCGCACGCGTGCGCTCGTCGGCCCCGTCCAGGCGCCATTCGGCCGGAAGCTCGGCGGCATTTTGCATGAAATGCCGAAACAGGTCGGAGACGACGCGGCCCCCCTGCTCCATCCGTTCCATCACGCGCGCGTGGCGATAGAGGTGCGGGGTGAGGAAATCCTTGATCGCGCGGTCGGCGGCGGCGAGTCCGGCCGAGAATCCGACCAATGTCTGCCCGGCGTAGCGCACGTCGTCGACGGAACCAAGTGCGAGCGCCGTCGCGCGGCGGCCGGTTTCGGCAACCACATCCTCGATCATGCGGGCGATCAAGCGGCGCGTGAGCTCGTTCGCGAGCCGCGGCCGCTCGAGATTGGGGAAGCGGCCGCGCAGCTCCGCCAAAAAATCCGAGACCAGCGGCAGGCTCGCAATCTGGTCGAACGCGAACATCTCGGCGCGCAGTCCGTCGTCGAGGTCGTGGGCGTCATAGGCGATGTCGTCGGCGATCGCCGCGGCCTGCGCCTCGGCGCTGGCATAGCTTGCAAGCTCGAGGTCATGGGCGCGCGAATAGTCGAGGAACGCCTCAGGCACGCCGCGGGCGCGGTAGCGCGCGGTCGGCCGGCCGCCCGCGTCGATCAAGGGGCCGTTGTGCTTCGCGATTCCTTCCAGCGTCTCCCAGGTGAGGTTCAGTCCGTCGAATTCGGCATAGCGGCGCTCGAGCCGGGTCACGATCTCGAGCGAATGGGCGTTGTGGTCGAAGCCGCCGAAGGCCGCCATGCACTGGTCGAGCGCGCGCTCGCCGGCATGGCCGAACGGCGGATGGCCGAGATCGTGGGCGAGCGCCAGCGCCTCGGCCAGGTCCTCGTCGAGCCCCAGCCCGCGCGCGAGCGCGCGCGCGATCTGGGTCACTTCCAGGGTGTGGGTGAGTCGAGTGCGGTAATGGTCGCCCTCGTGCGACACGAACACTTGCGTCTTGTGCTTGAGCCGGCGGAAAGCGGTGCAATGGATCAGGCGGTCGCAATCGCGGCGGAACTCGTTCCGGCTCGGGCTCCGCGGCTCGGGATGCAGCCGGCCGCGCGAGCGCGCGGGGTCGGCCGCCCAGGCGGCGCGCGGTCTCGTGCCGGCTATGGACATATCCTGCCCTTGAATTGACACCTCTCCAGTAGCACTTAACTATCGCTTGGGGCGCGGTTCAACGGCCCCGGATTCGGGCAAGACCATGGACGCAACCAGTGTCGTCGTCACCGAGCGCGCCGCGCGCAGGATCGGAGAGATTCTGCGCCGCGAGGCGGCGCCCGCGGTGCTGCGCGTGAGCGTCGAGGGCGGCGGCTGCTCGGGCTTCCAGTACAAGTTCGACATCGACCGACAGGCCGCGGCCGACGATCTCGTGATCGAGCGCGAGGGTGCGACCGTCGTGGTCGACCCGGTCTCGCTGCAATATATGGTCGGCTCCAAGATCGATTTCGTGGACGATCTGATCGGCGCCTCGTTCAAGGTCGAGAATCCGAAGGCGACCGCGGCCTGCGGCTGCGGCACCAGCTTCACGATCTGACGCCGGGCCGCGGCCGCGCAATGCGCATCGCCACCTTCAACGTCAATTCCATCGGCCAACGCATCGAGGCGCTCCGGCACTGGATCAAGGAGCGCGAGCCCGACGTCGTCTGCCTGCAGGAACTGAAGTGCGTGGACGAGGCATTTCCGCGCGGGGTCTGCGGGGACCTCGGCTACAACATCGCGGTGCACGGCCAGAAGACCTATAACGGCGTCGCCATCCTCTCCAAGTTCAAGATCGACGAGGCCGAGGCCCGCCTGCCCGGCGACCGCTCCGACGAGCAGGCGCGCTATCTCGAGGCGGTGATCTCGATCAAGGGCGGCGTGTTGCGCGTGGCCTCGCTCTATGTGCCGAACGGCAATCCGCCGGACACCGAGAAATACGATTACAAGCTCGCTTGGATGGACCGGCTGATCGCGCACGCGCGCGAGCGGCTCGCCCTGGAGGAGCCGTTCGTGCTCGCCGGCGACTACAACGCGATTCCGGACGAGCGCGACGTGCACGATCCGGATCTTTGGGCGGGTGACGCGCTCTTTCTCCCGCGCACCCGCGAGAAGTACCGCGCCCTCACCCATCTGGGCCTCGTCGACGCGGTGCGGGCGGCGAGCGACGATCCCGGCCTCTACACCTTCTGGGACTATCAGGGCGGCGCCTGGCAGAAGAACAACGGCATCCGCATCGATCATCTGCTGCTGTCGCCGCAGGCGGCGGACCGGCTCGTGGACGCCGGCATCGACAAGGTGATGCGCGCCCGCGGCAAGCCGTCCGACCACGTGCCGGTGTGGATCGACCTGAATCTCTAGCTCGCTTTGACCGCGCCTGGTTCCGCACTGCGGTCGCTTCTCGCGCCGCGGCTTGAACCAAGGTGTCCGGGGCGCAATAGTCCAATCGAGTGCGAGACGGCGACCGGCGCACCGCGTCGGCAAGGTCGACGGCAAGAACCCGCGCGTCCGCAACGGGGGAGACGCTTGAAAGAGGCGTCGGCGCTCGAGCCGAAAGCCGGCACGCATCGTCATGTCGGCGACGCGGCGCCCGTGATCATGCTCGAGGAGGTCGAGGGCCGGAAGCTCGCTGGCATCGCGCGTCTGCTTTCTGCCTTTGCGGGAATCCTCGCCACCTTTCTCGCGCTCAATCAGCTCCTGAATCTGCAGCTCTTCGCCGGCGTGGTGTTCATCGAGAACCGCTATCTGTTCCTGCTGGCGGCGACGCTTTTCCCGCTGGTGTTTCTCTCG
This sequence comes from Hyphomicrobiales bacterium, assembly GCA_023269635.1. Classification (GTDB taxonomy): domain Bacteria; phylum Pseudomonadota; class Alphaproteobacteria; order Rhizobiales; family Xanthobacteraceae; genus JAHFPN01. Next base: position 19,578 of record JAHFPN010000017.1, read on the forward strand.
TTTCCCGCGCGTAAAGCGGAGATCGGGCATGTGCCCGCGTACGACTGGTTGCTGGCGGCGCTTAGCGCCGGTCTTCTGGTCTGGTTTGCGTTCCAGGCCGACCGCATTCTTTCCGAAGGATGGGAGTACGGCGCGCCGGGGCGCGCCAAAATCGTCGCGGCCGTGCTTTGGCTGCTCATTCTCGAAGCGCTGCGGCGCACCAGCGGCTGGCCGATGGCGATCATCGTCGGCGTGTTCTCGCTCTATCCGGTGGTCGCCGAGTTGATCCCGAATCCGCTCAAGGGCAAGTCGCAAACGCTCGACGATACGCTCGCCTATCACCTGGTCAGCGCCGAATCCGCGTTCGGTATCCCGATGCGGGCCTTCGCCGAGATCGTGGTCGGCTTCATCGTGTTCGGGCTCGCGCTCAATTACACCGGCGGCGGGCGCTTCTTCAACGATCTCGCATTCGCGCTGGTGGGCCGGGTGCGCGGCGGCGCGGCGCAGGTCGGGATCATTTCGAGCGCGCTGCAGGGCTCGATCAGCGGCAGCGTGATCTCGAACGTAATCAGTTCCGGCGTGGTCACCATCCCGGCCATGAAGCGCACCGGATTCCGCGCCGACTACGCGGGTGCGGTCGAGGCGGTCGCTTCCACCGGCGCGGTGCTGATGCCGCCGGTGATGGGCTCGACCGCCTTCGTGATGGCGTCGTTTCTCGGCAAGTCCTATGGCGAGATCGCGCTCGCGGCCACGATCCCGGCGCTGCTCTTTTACATAGCGCTCGTGGTGCAGGTCGACGCCTACTCGGCGCGGCTCGGGCTCAAGGGTCTGCGGCCCGAGGAACTGCCGCGGCTCGGCGCGGTGATGAAGGAAGGCTGGTTCTATATTCCGGTATTCGCGCTGCTGGTGTTCCTGCTGGTGTCGCTGCAGGAAGAGGCGCTGGCGCCGTTCTACGCCACCGCGCTCCTGATCGCGATCAACCAGGCGCTGCCGCAACACCGGATGAATTGGGAGCAGCTGCTCGAGTTCGCGGCCGCGGTCGCGCGCGGGCTCGCGGAATTGACCGCGATTCTACTGGCGGTCGGCTTCATCATCGGCGCGCTTTCGGTCACCGGGCTCGCCGGCACGCTCGCCAATGATCTCGTGTATGCCGCCGGCGGCGCGCCGCTCGTGCTCCTGGTCATGGGCGCAATCACCAGCTTCATCTTCGGCATGGGGATGACGGTGACCGCTTGCTACATCTTCCTCGCCATCGTGCTGGCGCCGCCCTTGGTCAAGGCCGGGCTCGATCCGCTCGCGGTGCATCTCTTCATCATGTACTGGGGCATGGTCTCGTTCATCACCCCGCCGGTGGCGCTCGCCACCTTCGCCGCCGCCCCGCTCGCGGGCGTGTCGGCGATGCGCATCGGTCTGCAATCGATCCGGCTCGGGACCGCGATCTATCTGGTGCCGTTCTGCTTCGTCTTGAACCCGGCGCTCCTGTTCAAGGGCGATCCCGCGATCGTCTTCGTATCCATCGTCGCGGCGTTTCCGGGCGTGATCCTGATCGCCGCCGCGCTGCAGGGGCACGTGATCGGCCTCGGCCGCATTCCCGCCCACGCCGGCGGAATTGCCGCACGCATCGCAATGATCGCGGGCGGATTCCTGCTCGCGACGCCCGTCCCGCGGCTCACCGGCCTGCCGTTTGCGGCCAATCTCCTGATCGGGGCCGGGCTCGCGATATTCGGACTCTTGCTGCTGTTCTCGTTCGGCCGCAAACTCACGCCAGGGAGGAAAGCTCCATGAAAATGCGAAACCTGTTTCTTGCCGCTGCCGTCGCGGCGGCGGCCGCCGCGCCCGCTGCGGCGCAATCGATCAAGCTGCCCGAGACCCTGACCTGGACCGCCTATGACGTCGGCTCCGGCGGCTACAACCAGGCGGTTGCGATCGGCAATGCACTCAAGAACAAGCTCGGGATAAACTTGCGCGTGCTGCCGGGCAAGAACGACGTCTCCCGGAACATTCCGCTCCGCGACGGCAAGGTCGCGTTCTCGGCGAACGGGATCGGCGGCAGCTATTTGGCGCAGGAGGGACTGTACGAATTCGGAGCGCGCGACTGGGGTCCGCAAGCCGTGCGCTCGCTGATCCTCAACAATTCCGACGCGCTGCTCACGATCGTCACCGCCAAGGACGCCAATATCGCGACCGCGGCGGACCTCAAGGGCAAGCGCGTGGCCTGGGTCGTGGGCGCCCCGTCGCTGAACCAGAACATCACCGCGCTGCTCGCCTTCGCCGGCCTCACCTGGAACGACGTGAAGAAAGTGGAGTTCGGCGGCTTCGGCCAGGCCATGGACGGCATCATCAGCAATCAGGTGGACGCCGCGTTCTCTTCGACGATCTCGGGCCAAGCCTACAAGATCGCGTCCTCGCCGCGCGGCATCCGCTATCCGGCGTTTCCGCACGCCGACAAGGCGGCGTGGGCGCGCGTGAACAAGATCGCGCCCTTCTTCGTGCCGGCGTTCGGGACCGAAGGCGCCGATCTCTCGGCCGACAAGAAGGCCGAGGCCGCGACCTATCCCTATCCCGTGCTGATGACGATGGCCGCGACCGAGACCGAGCTGGTCTACAACATGACCAAGGCGATGGTGGAGCTTTACGACGACTACAAGGACGGCGCGCCCGGCAATGTCGGCTGGGCCCTGAACCGGCAAATCCTCGCCTGGGCGATCCCGATGCACGAAGGCGCGGTGCGCTACTACAAGGAGCGCGGCGTCTGGACCGCCGAGCATCAGAAGCACAACGACGCGATGATCAAGCGTCAGGAGGTGCTCGCCGCCGCGTGGAAGGCCTATGTCGCTGCGGCTCCCGCCGATGACAAGGAATTCGCGCGCGGCTGGATGAAGGCGCGGGCGGCGGCACTCACCAAGGCGGGCATGGAGGTGGTGGCGGCCGAGTGGTGACCGCCATCCGATCGCGGACGGCGGGATCGATCAGCGCGGCGAGTTCATCCAGCGCTGGAGGTAGATGAGCCCGAGCGCGCGCTCGTCGGCGCTCGCCTGCGCGAACGCCTCGTCATAGGCGCGCACGATCCAGGCGTCCTCGGGCCCGGCGGCGGCGTCGCGCGCGAGCGTGAGCCACATCAGGCCCTGGGCGCCCTGGCGCGGCGTGTCCTCGCCGCGGAACAGCATCTGTCCGAGCAGCGCCTGCGCCTGATATTGCCCCTTGTGCGCGGCGCTCGAGAGCCAGCGCAAGGCCTGGCGCGGATCCTTGTTTACGCCCACCCCCTCGAGATAGAGCTGTGCCAGGCGATATTGCGCGTCGGCGTCGCCGAAATAGGACGCCGCGTAGTTATACATGTCGCGCGCGCGCGCGATGTCGCGCTTGACCGGCGTGTTCGGTATGCCGGCGAGGTAATAGGAGCCGAGCGCCACGAAGGCGCTCGCCACGAACCGCGCCTCGGGCGTGAACGGCGACTCCTCGGAATTCTCCGAGGCGAGCCGGCTGAAATACTCGAACGCCTTGAGGTCGTCGCGCTTGATGCCGTCGCCGGCGGCATACATGCGGCCGATCTTCCAGAGCGCGAGCAGATGGCCCTGCTCCGCCGCGTAGCGCAGCTCGTTGAAGGCCTTGTCCTTCTCGCCCGCGATATAGAGCTGGGTGCCGGAGCGGAACGCCTGCAACGGCGTCGGCTGCGTCTGCGGCGCGCGCTCGGGGTCGAGCGCGAGCGCGGGCGCCGCGAGCGCCATCGCGAGCATGAGGCCGAGCGCGTCAGACGTCCGCATAGCACTGCCTCTCGGCCCCACCGCCCGGATGGGTGACCGCACCGCTGCGGGCGGAGCCGACCTGCTGGGAGTATTTCCACAAATAGCCGGACGCGAAGCCGTTATCGCGCGGCTTCCAATCGCGCCGGCGCTTTTCGAGCTCCTCGGCCGAGAGCTTGACTTCGAGCGTGCCGCTCTCGGCATCGAGCACGATCACGTCGCCGTCCTGCACGAGCGCGATCGGGCCGCCGACCGCCGCCTCCGGCCCGACATGGCCGACGCAGAAGCCGCGGGTGGCGCCGGAGAAGCGGCCGTCGGTGATGAGCGCAACCTTGCCGCCCATGCCCTGGCCGTAGAGCGCCGCGGTGGTCGCCAGCATCTCGCGCATGCCGGGGCCGCCCTTCGGTCCCTCGTAGCGGATCACGAGCACGTCGCCCTCGCGGTATTTGCGCGTCTTCACCGCCTCGAAGCACGCCTCCTCGCCGTCGAAGCAGCGCGCCGGGCCCGCGAAGCGCAGGCCGGTCATGCCCGCGACCTTCACGATCGCGCCTTCGGGCGCGAGATTGCCTTTGAGGCCGACCACGCCGCCGGTGCGCGAGAGCGGCTTGTTCGCCGGACGCACCACGTCCTGCTGGTCGTTCCATTTCACGTTCTTCAGGTTCTCGGCCATGGTGCGGCCGGTCACGGTCAGGCAGTCGCCGTGGAAGAAGCCGTGGTCGAGCAACGTCTTCATGATGAGCGGCACGCCGCCGGCCTCGAACACGTCCTTGGCCACGTATTTTCCGCTCGGCTTCAGGTCCGCGATATAGGGAGTGCGCTTCATCACCTCGGCGACGTCGAATAGATCGAACTTGATGCCGCACTCGTGCGCGATCGCGGGCAGATGCAGCGCGCCATTGGTGGAGCCGCCGGTGGCGGCGACGATCGCGGCGGCGTTCTCGAGCGCCTTCCGGGTGACGATGTCACGCGGGCGGATGCTGCGGCGGACGAGCTCCATGATCTTTTCGCCCGCGGTCATGCAAAACGCGTCGCGAATCTCATAGGGCGCGGGCGCGCCGGCGGAATAGGGCAGCGCCAGGCCGATCGCCTCGGAGACCATCGCCATGGTGTTGGCCGTGAACTGCGCGCCGCAGGCCCCGGCCGAAGGGCAGGCAACGTGCTCAAGCTCCTCCAGATCGTCGTCGGACATCTGGCCGACTTCGTAGTGGCCGACCGCCTCGAACAGGTCCTGCACGGTCACCGGCTTGCCGCGGAAGGTGCCGGGCAGAATTGAGCCGCCATAGATGAAGACCGAGGGCACGTTCAGCCGCAGCATGGCCATCATCATGCCCGGCAGCGACTTGTCGCAGCCGGCAAGGCCGACGAGTGCGTCATAGGCGTGGCCGCGTATGGTGAGCTCGACCGAGTCCGCGATCACTTCTCGCGAAGGGAGGCTCGACTTCATCCCCTGATGGCCCATGGCGAGGCCGTCGGTGACGGTGATGGTGCAGAATTCGCGCGGGGTGCCGCTCGCCGCGGCGACGCCCTTCTTCACCGCCTGGGCCTGGCGCATGAGCGCGATGTTGCAGGGCGCGGCCTCGTTCCAGCAGGTCGCCACCCCGACAAAAGGCTGATGGATCTGATCCCGCGTCAGCCCCATGGCGTAGTAGTAGGAGCGATGCGGCGCGCGTTCCGGCCCCTCGGTAACGTGGCGGCTCGGCAACTTGGATTTGTCGAAGGTCCTGGCGTCCATTTCCCGCTACTCGCCGCCTCGCAAGGCCCCCCGCCCGCACGCGATACCGAGGCGACGCTCTCGGTCTCGGTTCCGTTTATGGCGGGACCGCGGCGCGGCCTAGCGGCAACGCCGTTAGGGTTGCGAACTTCTGAAGGTGTGGCGCGCCGGCCACAGAGCGAGCCGGCGAGACCGCCAGCCCTTTGCCAGCCTCAAGCGGCGGGTAACCTGAACGCCGGATTCCAGCCCAGTTCTCTGCGCGCCCGCTCGATGGAGACCGCGCCGTCGTCCTCGGCGATGTTGTAGATACCGGGCCGGCCGTTCCGGATCGCCAGCAGTGCGGCCTCGGCCGCGGCATCCACATGAACCGGCGCCGGACCATGCGGGGCCTCGCTCCAGGTGCCGGGCCCGTAAAGCCGGCCGTAGCGCAGCACCAGGCCGCCGAAGCCCGGCGTCTCGGTGACCAGGCGCTCGAGCGCGGCCACGCCTCGCACCGAGACGGCCTCGGCGCCCGTCGCAGCCAGATTCAGCGGGTCAGCCTCAAGGTGCGGCTCCGGCCCAGGGGCATATACGAAGCAGATGCTCTGGGCGATCAAGCGTTGAATTCCGGCGGCGCGCCCGGCCGCGACCAGATTGCGCGTGCCTTCGACCCGCAGCCGGGCGTTTCGTTCGAGAGCCTCTGCGAGCCGAGCGGGATCGAGGCGCTGCGGCAGGTCGGTCAATTGATGGATCAGCACCTCAGGCCGCGCGGCAACGACCGCCGCCTGCACGGCTGCGGCGTCGAACACGTCGAGGACCACGGGCTTGGCA
>JAHFPN010000125.1 GCA_023269635.1 Hyphomicrobiales bacterium
CGGCCGGCGGAGGAGGGCGCGAACGCGGTCGAAGGCATAGTCGAGGACATCGGCTATCTCGGCGATCTCTCGATCTACCACGTGCGGCTCAAGAACGGCGCGCTGATCAAGGCGGCGAGGCCGAACCTGACGCGGCTCTTGCAGCGGCCGATCGGCTGGGACGACCGCGTGTGGCTGTCGTGGGCGCCGGATGCCGGCGTCGTGCTGACGCGGTGAGGCGATTGAGCGCGCGCGCGAACGACATCGGCCGGAGCCGGCTCGTGGTGGCGGGGCCCTACCTGTGGCTGCTCCTCTTCTTCCTCGCGCCGTTCCTGATCGTGCTGAAGATCAGCGTCTCGCACGACGTGATCGCGCAGCCGCCTTATGCGCCGGTGCTCGATCCTTCCAAGGGCTGGGCCGGTATGCGCGAGTTCGTCGGCGGGCTCGATCTGCAGAACTACGCCTACGTATTCGGCGACGCGATCTTCCACGAGTCGGTATTGCAGAGCCTCGTCATCGCCGCGGTCTCGACCCTGATCATTCTCTTGATCGGCTACCCGATCGCCTACGGCATGGCGCGGGCGCCGCGGCGCTTGAGGCCGCTGCTCCTGATAGCGGTGATCCTGCCGTTCTGGACCTCGTTCCTGATCCGCGTCTATGCCTGGATGGGAATTCTCGCGCGCGAAGGATTTCTCAATCAAACGCTGCGTGCGCTCGGGCTGATCGACGAGCCGCTCGAGCTCTTGTCCACCAACACCGCGGTCTATATCGGTATCGTCTATTCGTACTTGCCGTTCATGGTGCTGCCGCTCTACGCGGTGCTTGAAAAAACGGACGAGTCACTGCTGGAGGCCGCCGCCGATCTCGGCGCGCCGCCGTGGAAATCGTTCTGGCTGGTGACCTTCCCGCTCTCGCTGCCCGGCATCGTGGCCGGGTCGCTGCTCTGCTTCATCCCGGCGGTGGGCGAGTTCGTGATCCCGGATCTCTTGGGCGGGTCGGAGACGCTGATGCTCGGCAAGACGCTGTGGACCGAGTTCTCGGTCAACCGCTCCTGGACCGTGTCAGCGGCGGTGGCGGTCCTGATGCTGATCGTGCTGGTGGGGCCGATCCTGGTCTATCAGCACATGCAGGCGCGCTCGTTCGAGGGCGGGAGGTAGGCGGCCATGCGCAGGGGCATGAGCATCTTCAACGTGACCTCGCTCACGCTCGGCTTTGCCTTCCTCTATCTGCCGATCGTGCTGCTCGTCGTTTATTCGTTCAACGACTCGCGGCTGGTCACGGTCTGGGGCGGGTTCTCGACCCGCTGGTACACGGCGCTGTTGTCGAACCAACAGCTCCTCGACGCCGCCTGGGTCACGCTGCGGGTGGCGCTGGTCACGGCTACGGTCGCGACCGTGCTCGGCACGCTCGCGGCGCTCGCGCTCACGCGCATGGGCCGCTTCCGCGGCCGGACGCTGTTCGCCGGCATGGTCTATGCGCCGCTGGTGATGCCGGAGGTGATCACCGGGCTGTCGCTGCTGCTCTTGTTCGTGGCGATCGGGCTCGAGCGCGGATTCTGGACCGTGACGCTCGCGCACATCACCTTCACCCTATGCTTCGTCGCCGTGGTGGTGCAGTCGCGGCTGGTCAGCTTCGACCGCTCGCTCGAGGAGGCCGCGATGGACCTGGGCGCGACGCCGCTCAAGACGTTCCTCACGGTCACGCTGCCGATCATCTCGCCGGCGGTGGCGGCGGGCTTCATGCTCGCGTTCACGCTCTCGCTCGACGACCTGGTGATCGCGAACTTCACCAGCGGCCCGGGCGCGACCACGCTGCCGATGCGCATCTATAGCCAGGTACGGCTCGGGGTGACGCCGGAGATCAACGCGGTCTGCACGCTGTTCATCGTTGCGGTCACCGCGCTCGTGCTCGCGGTGTCGCTGGTAACCAAACGCGAGACGCTGGCGCGCGAAGCGGCGGCGCGTGCTATGTGAGCCGGCGGAGAATTCATGCTCTACCAACATTCGATCGAGCGCGCGCTCGCCGGCCAAATCGGCGACGGCGGTATTCCCGACCGCGCCTTCGGGCAGATGCTGATGCGCGCCGAGCCGGCGCTCGCCGATCTCCGCAAGGCCTATGAGCAGCGCACGCTCGCGCTCCTGCGCGTCCCTGAGCGGACCGACGATCTGCCTGCGCTCGCGCAAGCTGCGAACAAGCTCGCCGACGCGAGCGACGTGGTTTTTCTCGGCACCGGCGGCTCGAGCCTCGGCGGCCAGGCGATCGCGCAGCTTGCCGACTACGCGGTGCCGGGCCTCGCCGTGTTCCGCAAGGGGGCGCGCGTGCATTTCCTCGACAATCTCGATCCCTCGACGCTCGGCGCCATGCTGGAGCGGCTGCCGCTCAAGACCACCCGCTTCGCCGCGACCTCGAAATCCGGCGGCACGGCGGAGACGCTGATGCAGGCGATGGCGGCGATCGGCGCGCTGAAGCGCGCGGGCGTCGCGGAGCCCGGCGCGCAGTTCGTGGGGCTCACGGTTCCCGCCGCGGCGGGCAAGCAGAATGGTCTCCGGGAGCTCATGGCGAACATCGGCGCGACTATGCTCGATCACGATCCCGATATCGTCGGCCGCTACTCGGCGATCTCCAACGTGGGCCTCCTGCCGGCGCTGGTGCTCGGGCTCGACGCCAACGCAATCCGTGCCGGCGCCGCATCGGCGCTCGCGCCGCTCCTCGAAAAGCGGCCCGCGACCGACGTCGCTTACGCGCTCTGCGCGGCGCTGTCGGCCACGGCCGCGGGCGAGGGCAAGAATATCCGCGTGCTCGTCGCCTATGCCGACCGGCTCGAGCGCTTCACCCAATGGTGGGTGCAGCTTTGGGCCGAGAGCCTGGGCAAGGAAGGCAAGGGCGCGACCCCGGTCGCGGCGCTCGGGCCGGTGGACCAGCACAGCCAGCTCCAGCTCTGGCTCGCCGGCCCGCGCGACAAGCTCTTCACCATGCTCAGCGTGGGAACCGCCGGCCTCGGCCCGCGCATCGACGCCGCGCTCGCCAAGACCGGCGGCGAGCCGGATTTCGGCGGGCGCGCGGTCGGCGACCTCGTCGCCGCGCAAGCCCGCGCCACCGTCGACACGCTGGCCAAGAACGGCCGGCCGGTGCGCACCCTGCACGTGGAGCGGCTCGACGAGCGCGCGCTCGGCGCGCTGCTCATGCACTTTATGCTGGAGACGATCGTGGCCGCGCACCTCCTCGGCGTCGATCCGTTCGGCCAGCCGGCGGTGGAGGAGGGCAAGGTGCTGGCCAAGCAATACCTCAAGGGTACTTGAGCATGTGTAGAGCGGGGACGCGCGGCATAGCGCTCCCCGCAACTCGGCGCCGGCGCTAGACTCGCATTTCGAGTCGCCCGGGGCGCCGCAATGACCGTCCGCCAATTGCCCGAAGCCGTCGTGAACCGCATCGCCGCCGGCGAAGTGGTGGAGCGGCCGGCGTCGGTGGTGAAGGAGCTGGTGGAGAACGCGCTCGACGCCGGCGCCAGGCGCATCGAGGTGGTGCTGGCGGGCGGCGGCATCGGGCTCGTGCGCGTCACCGACGACGGCAGCGGCATGTCGGCGGCGGATCTCGCGCTCGCGGTCGAGCGCCACGCCACCTCGAAGCTCCCGGACGACGATCTGTTTTCGGTGAGCACGCTCGGCTTCCGCGGCGAGGCGCTGCCGGCGATCGGGGCGGTGGCGAAGCTTTCGATTGTGACGCGGACACCGGATGCGGATGGCGCCTCCGAAATCCTGGTCGAGGGCGGGAAAAAGCACGCCCTGCGGCCGGCGGCGCTCGGGCCGGGCACGCGGGTCGAGGTGCGCGAGCTGTTCTACGCCACGCCGGCGCGGCGAAAGTTCCTGAAATCCGAGCGGGCCGAAAGCGCGGCCGCAATCGAGGCGGTGCGCCGGCTGGCGCTGGCGCGGCCCGACGTGGCGTTCACGCTCGTCGCCGAGGACCGCGCGCCGGTGACCTACGCGGCGCAAGCTCACGGCGCCGAAGGGCGGCACTTACGCATGGCCGACGTGCTCGGCGCCGAGCTCCGCGACAATGCGGTGGCGGTCGAAGGCACGCGCGAAGACGTCGCGATCTCTGGCCTCGCCGGCTTGCCGACGCTGTCGCGGGCGAATTCGCTGGCGCAGTATCTGTTCGTGAACGGCCGGCCGGTGCGCGATAAAGTGTTGCTCGGCGCGGTGCGCGCGGCCTATGCCGATCTCCTGCACGGCGGGCGCTATCCTTTGGTGGCGCTGTTCGTCAGTCTCGACCCGCGCGAAGTGGATGTGAACGTGCATCCGGCCAAGACCGAGGTGCGCTTTCGCGATCCGGGCCTGGTGCGCGGGCTCTTGGTGCGCGCGCTGAAAGACGCGCTCGCCCAAGGCTCGCGGCGCTCGGCGAGCACGGGCGCCGAGCGGTTCTCCTCGTTCGCGCGCCGGAACGGCGGCGGCGCGGCCGGCTGGCGCAGATCAGCGGCGCCGCTTCATGGGTTCGCCGAGGAATCGCAGGCGGCGTTCGACTCGCTCAATGTCCCGTCGGCGGACGTGCGCACGCCGGCGGCGCTGCCTGCGGATACGCTCGACCGGCCGCTCGGGGCCGCGCGCGCGCAAGTCCACGAGACCTATATCGTGGCGCAGACCGAGGACGGCCTCGTGCTGGTGGATCAGCACGCGGCGCACGAGCGGCTGGTGTACGAGAGGCTGAAAGCGGCGCTCGAGCGCGACGGGGTGGCGCGGCAGATGCTGCTGGTGCCGGCGGTGGTCGAGCTCGATCCGGCCGATGCCTCCGCGCTCGTCGAGCGCGCGAACGAGCTTTCCGGCCTCGGCCTGGTCATCGAGGCGTTCGGCCCGGGCGCGGTGCTGGTGCGCGAGGTGCCGGCGCTCCTGGGCGAGACCGACGCGGCCGGGCTGGTGCGCGATCTCGCCGAGCACATGGCCGAGTGGGACAGCACCTTGCCGCTGGAGCGGCGCCTATTGGCCGTCGCTTCATCGATGTCCTGTCACGGCTCGGTGCGCGCCGGGCGCAGGCTCAAGCCCGACGAGATGAACGCGCTGTTGCGCGCCATGGAGGGCACCGACTATGCCGGCCAGTGCAATCACGGCCGGCCGACTTATGTCGAGCTGAAACTCGCGGATATCGAGAAGCTGTTCGGGCGGCGCTAATTTGGCTTGCGTCATGCCCGGCCTTGTGCCGGGCATCCACGTCTTTAGCGCGAGCCGAACAAGAAGACGTGGATGGCCGGGACTTCAGGCGCGAAGACGGCGCTTCGCGCCTTTCGCCCGGCCATGACGAACGAGGACTATCGTGTGCGGAGAAAAACGATCTCCGTATCGTCATAAGCGCGCCGCTCGATCTCCTCGAAACCGTCGGGCGACCTGAACGCGCCGGCCTTCTCCTCGACCACGACCAGCGCGCCGGGCGCGAGCCAGCCGCCGGTGCGCGCCGAGATAAGCGCCTGTTCGGCCAGGCCCCGGCCATAGGGCGGGTCGCAGAACACCAGGCCGAACGGCTCGATCGGCCTGGCGTCGCCGAGCTTGGCGGCGTCGCGGCGAAAGATGCGGGTGACGCCGGTCAGGCCCAGCGCCTCGACGTTCTCGCGGATCAGCGCGCGCGCTTCCGGCGCGTCCTCGACGAACAGGGCGAAGCGCGCGCCGCGCGAGAGCGCCTCGATGCCGAGCGCGCCGGTGCCGGCGAACAGATCGAGCACGCGCGCATCCGCGACCGGGTCGCCATAGGCGTGGGCGAGCACGTTGAAGATCGACTCGCGCAGGCGGTCCGCGGTCGGCCGGATCGCGGCCGAGGCGGGACTTTTCAGCGCGCGCCCGCGCAAGGTTCCGGCGACGATCCGCATCTCACTTCATCCCATCGAACGGAATTTTTATGCCCACCCCCTCACCCGACCGCAAGTCGGGCTTGCCCGACTTGCGCACTTGTTATTCCGAACTCGGGCGAGCCCGAGTTCGGTCGCGCGGACGACGTCCGCGCTCCCTCTTCCCGCTCCCCCTCCCGCTGGCGGGAGGGGGAGAGGGTGGGGAGGGCGAAGCCCGACCGGGTGAGGGGGAGGGTCGATGCTTTCGCGGGTCGCGTAGCTCTCGATCTTCGCTTGTTGCCGCTCGCAGCGGCGCCTCGAAGTCGCAGCCGGCGAGGCGCGCGAGGCGCTCGCCGAGCTGCTCGCGGAGCGTCGAGGTCTTCACCTCTTCAACCGCGCCGCGCCCGAGGTCGCCGAGCTGGAATGGCCCGAAGGAGACGCGGATCAGGCGGTTCACGCCGAGCCCGAGATGGCCCAAGACGTTCCGCACCTCGCGATTCTTGCCCTCGCGCAGCCCCATGGTGAGCCAGACATTGGCGCCCTGCTCGCGGTCGAGCGTGGCCTCGATCGGTCCATAGGCGATGCCGGCGATCGTGATGCCGTGGCGCAAGCGCTCGAGCGCTGCGGGATCGACCCGGCCGTGCGCGCGCACGCGGTAGCGCCGGAGCCATCCGGTCTCGGGCAGCTCGAGCACGCGCGCGAGCCCGCCGTCGTTGGTGAGAAGCAACAGTCCTTCGCTGTTGAGGTCGAGCCGGCCCACGGCGACGAGCCGAGGGAGCGAGCGCGGCAGCGCATCGAAAATGATCGGCCGTCCGCGCTCGTCGCGGCTCGTGGTGAGCAGCCCGCGCGGCTTGTGGTAGCGAAACAGGCGAGTGCGCTCGCGCATGGGCAGCGGCTTGCCGTCCACGGTCACTTGGTCGCGCGCGGTCACGTTCAGCGCCGGCGATGCCAGCACCTTGCCGTTCACCGCGACGCGGCCGGCCGCGATCCAGGCTTCCGCCTGGCGGCGCGAGGCGAGCCCGGCGCGCGCGATCACTTTCGCGATGCGCTCGGGCGCGTCGGACGCGTCCGGGCGAGACGGCGGCTTGCGGGGCTTTGGCATCTGTGCGACGTCGAGCCGGGCTTGGATGATCGCGCGTAGCACGGCATTGGTGACGTGACGAGCACGGTGAGAAAACCGGCGTTCATGGACCTCGCCTTCGCCGAGGCGCGGGTCGCCGCTTTGGCCGGCGAGGTGCCGGTTGGCTGCGTGATCGTGCGCGAGGAGAAGGTGATCGCGCGCTCCGGCAATCGCACCGTGGCGGACAAGGACCCGACCGCGCACGCGGAGCTGCTCGCGCTGCGCGCGGCCGCGAGGAAGCTCGACAGCGAACGGCTCGCCGACTGCGATCTCTATGTCACGCTCGAGCCCTGCGCCATGTGCGCGGCGGCGATGTCGTTGGCCCGCATCCGGCGGCTCTATTACGGCGCCGCCGACCCGAAAGGCGGCGCGGTGGAATCGGGCGTCCGCTTCTTCGATCAGCCCACCTGCCATCACCGGCCCGAGGTCTATGGCGGCATCGGCGAGGTGCGCGCGGCGGCGATGCTGAAGGAGTTCTTCGCCGCGCGCCGCTGAGATCAAGCCTCCAGCAGCGCCTTCAGCTTCTGCTTCGCCTCCGCCTTGATCGGCTCGGCCGCGCGCAGGATCGCGCTCACGCGCAGGAAGTCGAGCGCCTTGAAGGTATGGACCTTGGGCCGCAACAGGAGGTCGGGC
>JAHFPN010000126.1 GCA_023269635.1 Hyphomicrobiales bacterium
GTCGTCCCCGCGAAAGCGGGGACCCATATTCACAATTCGGGCGAAGTCTCTCTTGCGGTGGCTATGGGTCCCGGCTCTCCGCGCGGCTGCGCCGCGCGTCGGCCGGGACGACGCGGTCAGGGCTTGGAGAACTTGCCGAACTCCTGCACCACCCGCTCATAGACCTCGCGCTTGAACGGCACGATCAGCTCGGGCAGCCGCGCCATCTGCTCCCAGCGCCAGTCCACGAATTCCGGCTCGTGGCCGCCGGCCGGGTGCGCGATATCGATTTCGGAGTCGCTACCGGTGAAGCGCAGCGCGTACCATTTCTGTGTCTGCCCGCGGTACTTGCCCTTCCAGGCCTGACCCACGATCGCGCGCGGGATGTCGTAGGCGTACCAGTCCTTGGACTCGGCGAGCTTCTCCACCGAGCGCACGTTGGTCTCTTCGTGCAGCTCGCGCAGCGCCGCCTTGTAGGGGTCCTCCTTGGCATCGACGCCGCCCTGCGGCATCTGCCAGGAGTGCGTGTCGTCCACGTGCTCGGGCCCGCCGATGCGGCGGCCGATGAACACGAGGCCCGCACGGTTGATCAGCATCACGCCGACGCACGGGCGATAGGGGAGATTCTCGTAAGGCGGCATTACGCAGCACCGCGGGGCAGACGTACGGTCAGCCCGGCTGCTTAGGCTTCGCCAGCACCCAACTCAAGGGCACGACGCGGATGCCGCGCGCCTCCGCGGCCTTGGCCCAGCGCGCGATGCGCTCGATCGACACCGGCAACGGGCTCGCGATCCCGATCGCAATCCCGCGCTCGGCCGCGATCGCTTCGAGCTTGGCGAGCGCGGTGTCGATCTCGTTCCAGTTCGGGTTGCCATCGAGCACGAGATCGGCCTTCACGAACGGCGCCTGGATCGAGCCCGCGATTTGTGCGGCGAGGCTCTTCGCCGAGGTGCCGTCGTCGAGATAGAGCAGGCCGCGGCTCGCGATATCGCGCAGCACCGGCGAAAGTGCGGCTTCATTCGCGGTGAAGCGCGCGCCCATCAGGTTCACGACGCCGACATAGCCTTGCAGGCGCGACAGCAGCCAATGCAGCCGGTCGAGGTTCTGTTCGCTCGGCAGCGCGCTCACCAGCGTCTGCGGGCCGGGATCGTTGTCCGGGTAGTCGGCCGGCTCCATCGGGATCTGCAACAGGATCTCGTGGCCCTTGGTGCGCGCGCGGCCGGCCCAGCGCGGCATGTCGGCGCCATAGGGCGCGAACGCGAGCGTCACGTTCGCGGGCAGCTTCGCGATCGCGTTATTGGTCGCGCTGGTGCCGATGCCGAGCCCGGCGATCACGATGGCGATCTTAGGCCCGCGCGCCTTCGCGAGCGCCGGATCGACGCGGGCATATTGGTCGAGCGGCCGTTTGCCGTCGTTGGCCACGCGCGGGATCACGCCGTGGCGCGAGGGCTCGACCAGGCGCGGGTCGGCGGTGGCGGCGGGCGTGCGCGGGTTGATGGTGCCGACCGTCTCCGGCTCGTCGGACTGGCTGACCACGACCTCGCGCCGCTCGCCGCTGCGGCCGTCGATGATGGTGATGGTGCGACCCGGCGTCTTGGTCGTGTCGACCGCACGGGTGGGCGAGTTCGGGGTCGGGGCCGCGATCGTGGCCGGCGAGACCGGCTTCTTGGTGGTGGCGTCCTCGATGGTGGCGACCGCGCGTGGCTCGCCGCCGAGCGGGTCGTCCACGATCATGACCCAGCCGATGCCGACCGCGATCACGAGACCGAGGGTCGCGGCCGCGATCGCCAGCAGCGGCAAGCGTGCGCGCCGGGCCTGCGCGTCCGCGCCGGTTTCGGTGCCGAGAGGGGTATCGAGATCGTCCGCCGCCACTTTGCGATCCCTGCTTTGCGAATCAAGCGCGATTCTAGCACGCCGGAAACCGAAGCCCCGCCCGGTTTCCCGGGCGGGGCTCGTCGCATTGGCTTTTCGGCCGCGTCTAGTTCGGGACCGCGGTCTTCGGATTCGGCGGGAAGGCGGTGTGCTTCTCGATCCCGCGCAGAAGATCGAGCGCGAGCTTGAGTTGGGTGTCGTCCTTCGGGTCGGTCGGGACGTACGCCGGCGAGCCGGGCTTCTCTTCCTCGTCGCCGTCCTTGAGGTGGCCCTTCAGCTGCGCCTCGCCCTTGAACTCAACCTTGCCCTTCAGCTCTTCGGGCAAGTCCTGGATCAGCTCGATGTCGGGGACGATTCCCTTGGCCTGGATCGAGCGGCCCGACGGCGTGAAGTAGCGCGCGGTGGTGAGCTTGAGCGCACCGAAGGTTCCGATCGGAATCACGGTCTGCACCGAGCCCTTGCCGAACGAGCGCGAGCCCAGCAGCGTCGCCCGCTTGTGGTCTTGCAGCGCGCCGGCGACGATCTCCGACGCCGATGCCGAGCCGCCGTTGATCAGCACGATCAGCGGCTTGCCGTTGGTGAGGTCGCCCGGCCGCGCGTTGTGGCGCTGGGTGTCCTCCGCGTTGCGGCCGCGGGTCGACACGATCTCGCCGCGCTCGAGGAAGGCGTCGGCGACCGCGATCGCCTGGTCGAGCAGGCCGCCGCCGTTGTTGCGCAGGTCGATGATGTAGCCCTTGAGCTTGTCGGCCGGCACTTCCTTGCTGATCTCGGCAATGGCGGCGCGAAGCTGTTCCAGCGTGCGCTCGCCCTGGAAGCTGGTGATGCGGATATATCCGATGTCGCCGCCTTCGATGCGGTGACGGACGTTGCGGATCGAGATCACCTCGCGGACGATCTTCACCTCGATCGGCTTTTCCACGTTCTTGCGCTGAATGCGCAGCGTGATCGCCGAATTGACCGGGCCGCGCATCTTGTCCACGGCCTGCTCGAGGGTGAGGCCCTTCACCGGCTCGTCGTTGAGGTGCGTGATCAGGTCGTTGGGCTGGATGCCGGCGCGATGGGCGGGCGTGCCGTCCATGGGCGCGACCACCTTCACCAGGCCGTCTTCCATCGTCACCTCGATGCCGAGGCCGCCGAACTCGCCGCGGGTCTGCGTCTGCATGTCGCGGAAGTTCTTGGCGTAGAGGAAGGCCGAGTGCGGATCGAGCGAGGAGAGCATGCCGTTGATCGCGGACTCGATCAGCTTGGCTTCGTTCGGCTTCTCGACGTACTGGGCGCGCACGTGCTCGAAGATGTCGCCGAACAGGTTGAGCTGCCGGTAGGTGTCGGAAACGGCGGCGCGCGCGGTCTGCCCGAGCAGGATCCGCGGCTGTACGACGACGGCGACGACGAGCGCTCCAGCCGCCACACCAAGAAGGAAAAGCGAGGTCCTGCGCATTATCCGCGTGCCTTTTCTGTTTCGGTTACCGCCCACCAGGGGGCGGGGTCGATCGAGGTTCCGTCCTTGCGGAACTCGACATGGAGGATCGGTTGCTTGGATCCGAGCGTGACGGCCGAAGCCGTCCGCGGTTCGTCTCCCATCACCGCGACGGGCTCACCCGTCACCACGAATTGTCCGAGCTCAACGGTGATGCGGTCCATTCCGGCCAATAATACATGATATCCGGCGCCGGGATTAATGATCAAGAGTTGCCCATAAGAGCGGAAAGTCCCGGCAAACACCACCCAGCCGTCACAGGGCGAGGTCACCTGCGCGCCGACGCGGGTGGCGATCAAAAGACCCTTTTCGGTGCCCCCGAGGCCGTCGGGCGCGCCGAATTCACGTACTCGTGTCCCGATCGCCGGCAACGGCAAACGGCCCTTGGCCTGCGCGAACGGGAACGCGGGCGCGATTCGGGTCGGGTCGGAAAGCGCGGCGAGCGAGGTCTTGGTTTCGGTTTCCTTGCGGGCGGTATCGGCCGCGCGCGCGGCGGTTTCGATCTCCTTCTCCATGCGCAGGATCAGGTCGCGCACGTTTTCGACTTGGCGCGCCAGCGTTTGCGCGCGGGCGCGTTCGGCCTCGACCGCCTTCTCGCTCTCGGTCTGGCGACGCTTGCGCTCCTCGGCGAGCGCCGCGATGCGGAGGCGATCGTCCTCGAGCGCGAGCCGATAGGTCGCAAGCGCCTCGCGCTCGGCCGCGATCTCGCGGCGCAGGCGCGACAGCTCGGCGAGGTCGGCGGCGAGCGCCTCGGCCTCGGTGCGCAATTCCGGAACCACGGCGCCGAGCAGCATGGCGGAGCGCACCGAATCGAGCGCGTCCTCGGGGCGCAACAGGAGCGCGGGCGGCGGCCGGCGGCCGATCTTCTGCAGCGCGGCCAGCACCTCGGCGAGCACGGCCCGGCGCGCGTCGAGCGAGGCGACGATCTTGCCTTCGCGCCGGTCGAGCTCCGGCAGGCGCTGCTCCGCGGCGGAGGCTTTCAGCTCGACATCGCGGATGCGCGCGGCGGCGTCGAGCAAGCCTTGCGCGAGCTGCTTGCGGTCGTTCTTGATCGCCTCGACCTCGGCCTTGAGCTTGGCTTCCGCGTCCTTGGTGCGGTCGAGTTCGCGGCGCAGGAGGTCGAGCTGGCGCTGGCGCTCGATCTTCTCGGCCTCGAGACCCGCAGGCACCTGGGCCTCGGCGGCGAGGCCCGCGAGCAGCAAGAGCGCGAGCGCGGCGGCGGCAACGCTTGGCGTTGCGCGCGCAAGGCCGGCCGGAGGCTGAAGCGAACGGCTGCGAATCATCATCCGCGATGATAGGGGTGGCCGGAGAGGATCGTCACTGCCCGATAGATCTGTTCGGCCAGCACGATACGGGCGAGCTGGTGCGGAAGTGTGGCGCTGCCGAAGGCGAGCACGAGGTCGGCGGGTTTGCGGATTTCCTCGGAAAGCCCGTCCGGGCCGCCGACGTAGAACACCGCGGTGGCCGCCCCCTGCGCGCGCAGCGCGGCCAGCTTGCTTGCGAATTCCTCGCTAGAAAGATTGCGCCCGCGGGCGTCTAGCGCGACCCGCCGCGCGAGCGCGGGCGTCACCGAAGCCAGCGCTTTGGCTTCATCGGCGAGGCGCTCTTTAAGGTTTCGCTTGCCGCTCTCGGCGACTTCGCGCACTTCCACGGGGGCGAGCCCGACGGCGCGGCCGGCCGCGTTGGCACGCTCGATATAGCGCTCGCAGAGAATCCGCTCAGGACCCGCTTTCAGGCTGCCGACCGCCGCGATGAGAAGGCGCATGCTTACGCGCGATCAGCGCTCGGCCTTCGGGGCCCGCGCCCGCGCCCACATCTTCTCGAGATTGTAGAAATTGCGCACTTCGGGCCGGAACACGTGCACGATCACGTCGCCGGAGTCGATCAGCACCCAGTCGCAGTGCGGCACGCCTTCGACGCGCACGCCGCGCAAGCCGTGTTTGGTGAGTTCCTCGACCAGGTGCTGGGCGATGGCGCCGACGTGCCGCTGCGAGCGCCCGGAGGTGATCACCATGTGGTCGGCGATCGTGGTCTTGCCCTTGAGATCGATTGCGGTCGTGTCCTCCGCCTTCTCGTCGTCGAGGCGCTTGAGGACGAAGCTGAGGATCTCCTTGGGCGAAGGACGGCTGCGGGAGACCGGTGCGGTCTTGGCCTTGCGGGCGACCGCGGAAGACACGATGGGCGACAGGGTTCCTTTCCTCTCGGTTGGGCCGTACGCGCGCCGGGCCGAATCTCTCGATGACCCGGCGCCATGTCGAGGATATCGGGTCGCCCCGAACGATTTCAACCCTTAACCTCGCGCCCTCGCCCGGAGCTCGGTCGAGGACAAAGGCGACTTGATCCCGTGCAGGAACACCCAGGCCGGCGGCGCGCAGAGCGGCAGGACCTTCGCCTCGGTCTCGGCCACGCGGTAGCGCGCGAGCGCGAGCGCCGCCGGCGCGGCCAGCGCGCCGAGGCCGGTTCCGCCGCGGTCGACCACCGCGATCGGCACGAGCGCTGCGAGCTCCCGCCACCGCTTCCAGCGGTGGAACTGGCCGAGGTTGTCGGCGCCGATCAGGAACACGAAGCGCACGCGCGGGTAGCGCGCACACAACTTGGCGACGGTGTCGCGACTGAAAACCGTGCCGAGATCGGCTTCGAGCGCGGTGACCTCGATGCGCGGGTCGGCGGCGGCCGCCTGCGCTGCTTCTAGTCGGGCCGCGAGCGGCGGCAACGCGCGGATGTCCTTCAGGGGATTGCCCGGGGTGACCAGCCAAAGCACGCGATCGAGGCCGAGGCGCTTGAGCGCCAACCGGCTCACGGCGCGGTGGGCGGCGTGCGGCGGATTGAAGCTTCCGCCCAAGAGCCCGACGCGCAGGCCGGGGGCGAGGATCGGCATGCGAGTCCGATCCGCTGATCCTTTTTCTCCCTCCCCCCTTGAGGGGGAGGGTCGGGGAGGGCGGTATTTTCTCTTCATGGCATGTTGCTCGATCACGCCCCTCCCGGCGCTTCGCGCCGACCTCCCCCGCAAGGGTGAAGAAGAAGTGACGCGCTCCTCACGGCCGCGTCTGGCCCGAGCCGTGCACGCGGTACTTGAACGAGGTGAGCTGCTCCGCGCCCACCGGCCCGCGCGCGTGCAGGCGGCCGGTGGCGATCCCGATCTCGCCGCCGAATCCGAACTCGCCGCCGTCGGCGAATTGGGTCGAGGCGTTGTGCAGCACGATCGCGGAATCGACTTCGCGCAGGAAGCTGTCCGCCGCCTTGGCGTCATCGGTGATGATCGATTCGGTATGGTGCGAGCCATAGCGCTCGATGTGATCGATCGCCGCTTTAAGCCCGTCCACCACCTTCACCGACAGGATGGCGTCGAGATATTCGGTGGACCAGTCCTGCTCGGTCGCCGGCACGACGCGGCGGTCGGCGCCGCGCGTCGCCGCGTCGCCGCGGATCTCGCAGCCGGCTTCGATCAACATCTCGACCAGCGGCTTCAGATGCGTTGCCGCGAGCGCGCGATCGACCAGGAGCGTCTCGGCCGCGCCGCACACGCCGGTGCGGCGCATCTTGGCGTTCAACACGATCTTCTTCGCCATGGCGAGGTCGGCGGGCGCGTGCACGTAAACGTGGCAGATGCCCTCCAGGTGCGCGAACACGGGGATGCGCGCCTCGGCCTCGACCCGGCCGACCAGGTCCTTGCCGCCGCGCGGCACCACCACGTCGATCGAGCCGTCGAGGCCGGACAGGATGTGCCCCACGGCCGCGCGGTCGCGCGTGGGCACGAGCTGGATCGCGTCGGCGGAGAGCCCCTCGGCCACGAGCCCCTCGGTCAGTGCAGCATGGATCGCATTTGACGAGCGGAAGCTCTCCGAGCCGCCGCGCAGAATCGCGGCGTTGCCGGCTTTGAGGCAGAGCGCGCCGGCGTCGGCGGTTACGTTCGGCCGGCTCTCGTAGATCACGGCGACCACGCCGAGCGGCGTGCGCACGCGCTCGAATTTGAGCCCGTTCGGCCGCGTCCAGGCCGCGATCACCTGGCCGACCGGATCGGGCAGCGCGGCCACCGTTTCGATCCCCTCGGCCATGCCCGCGACGCGCTTGGGGTCGAGCGACAGGCGATCGAGAAACGCAGGCGTCGCGTTCTGCTCGCGCGCGGCGGCGATGTCTTCTGCGTTCGCTTGGAGAATCGCCGAGGCGCGCGCGCGGATCGCGGCGGCGGCGG
>JAHFPN010000230.1 GCA_023269635.1 Hyphomicrobiales bacterium
AGCCGCTTGCCGCCCGAGGAGATCAGATGGTTCGCGACCTCCGGGATCATCGTCACCTCGGAGCCGGTGCGCGAAAGAATCAGCGCGTTCACCCGCTCGAGATCGCCGCGCACGAGCGCAGACAAGCGATCGAGTGACGGCTCGCCGGGCGATTCGAAGGGCAGGACCACGGCCATGGAACGCTTCCTCGCCGATCCACCTTGCCGATCCACCTTAAAGAAGCCGCCCGCGCGGGCAAGGGCCGCGGACTGCGCTTGAATTCCCTCGTCCTTCGAGACGCCCCGCCGCCTCATCCTGAGGAGGCCGCACCGATCTCGGGTTTACCCGAGATCGGCGTCAAAAAAGGCACAAGTCGGCTGAAGCCGACTTGTGTGGCGGCCGTCTCGAAGGAGAGGCGGCGGGGCTCCTCAGGACGAGGGCCGGCGTTTGCGGCAGACGCATTCCGGAATAGATTGCGCCGCCGCCGACGAGGAGAGGCGATGGCGCGCCGACCTACAACTGCCCGGGAAATTTCCGCGCGCGATGCGGCATCGCCGCGCGTCGCCGTGCTCGTGCCCTGCTTCAACGAGGAAGCGGCGATCGGGGAAGTGGTCGCCGACTTCCGCAAAGCGCTGCCCGGCGCCACGGTCTATGTCTACGACAACAATTCCACCGACCGCACAATCGCGTTCGCGCGAAAAGCCGGCGCCGTGGTCCGGCACGAGCCGCATCAGGGCAAGGGCCACGTGGTCCGGCGCATGTTCGCGGACGTGGACGCGGACATCTACGTGCTGGTGGACGGCGACGCCACCTATGACGCGCCGAGCGCGCCGAAGCTGGTCGCCAAGCTGGTCGCGGAAAATCTCGACATGGTGGTGGCGGCGCGCGTGGATCGCGACCAAGCCGCCTACCGGCGCGGGCACCGGTTCGGCAACCGCCTGCTCACCGACTTCGTGGCCCGCATCTTCGGCCGCAGCTTCACCGATATCCTTTCCGGCTACCGCGTATTCTCGCGCCGGTTCGTGAAGTCGTTCCCGGCGCTTTCCACCGGGTTCGAGATCGAGACCGAGCTCACCATCCACGCGCTCGAGCTCGACATGCCGGTGGCGGAAGCCAAGGCGCCCTATTTCGCGCGGCCTGAGGGCACCGCCTCCAAGCTCAATACCTGGCGCGATGGCTTGCGCATCCTGTGGACCATCGGCCGGCTGTTCCGGAACGAGCGGCCGCTGCAATTCTTCGGCACCATCGGGCTCGGGCTGGCGCTGGTCGCGGTCGTGCTCGCGGTCCCGATCGTGCGCACGTATCTCGCGACCGGTCTGGTGCCGCGGCTGCCGACCGCGGTGCTTGCCACCGGCTTCATGCTGCTCGCGTTCCTCTCGGTCGCGTCCGGGCTGGTGCTCGACACCGTCACGCGCGGCCGGCGCGAGATGAAGCGGCTCGCCTACCTCGTGTACGGCGCGCCGCGCGGGCACTGAAAAATGACCGAGCTTCTGCGCACCAACGATCTCGTGCTGATCTCGGCGGTGGAGGCGCTGCTGAAGGGCGCCCGGATCGAGTGCTTCGTCGCCGACCGCAACATGAGCGCGGTGGAAGGCTCGATCGGCGCCCTGCCACGGCGGGTGCTGGTGCCGGAGGACAAACTCGCGCGCGCGCGGAAACTCCTGAGCCAAGCCGGCCTCGGCCATGCGCTCCCGGCAGGCTGAAGCGGAAATCGTGCCCGATACGACCGACAATGCGGTGCTGGGCGGACGACTGAAGCTGTTGCAGCCCGCGCGCGGCCACCGCGCCGGGCACGACGCGATCCTGCTCGCAGCCGCGGCGCCGAAGGCAAAACATGCGATCGACCTCGGCGCCGGGGCCGGCACCGCCGGCCTCGCGCTGCTCGCGCGCGGGGCCGCGGAAAAAGTGACGCTGGTCGAGATCGACCCGGCGCTCGCCGCGTTTGCGCGCGCGAACATCGAGCGCAATGGATATGCGGAGCGCGCGTCGGTCGTGGCTGCCGACGTGGCGCGGCTCGGCCGCAAGGGCGGGCCCGGTCAGCCCAAGGCGGGAGCCGCGGACCTCGTGCTCGCCAATCCGCCGTTCAACGACCCGGCGCGACGCCGCGTCTCGCCGGATGCCGCGCGCCGGCGCGCGCATGTGGCGCGGGAATCCGATCTGGAAACCTGGGTGCGCGCCGCGGATCGGCTGCTGAAAGCCGGCGGCAGTTTCGTGCTCATCCATCGGCCGGAAGCGCTGGCCGCGATCCTCGACGCGCTTGATGGCCGCTTCGGTGCCGCAGACTTGATCCCGATCCACGGCAAGCCGCGGGCGCCCGCGATCCGCCTGATCGTGCGCGCGATCAAGGGCCGCCGCACGCCGCCCGCGCTGCGGCCGGGCCTGGTGCTGGCCGACGCCGCGGGCAAGCCTTCGCCGGAAGCCGAGGCGGTCTTAAGGGACGCAGGCCCGCTCGAACCGGCTTGAGCGAATAAGGGTTCCCTCTCCCCGACGGGGAGAGGTGACGTTGGAATTGGCGCCGGCT
>JAHFPN010000002.1 GCA_023269635.1 Hyphomicrobiales bacterium
GCAGCGCGCGCGCGGCCGCGGCGGCGCGCTCGACGTGGGCGCGCGCCAGCGCGAGCACGATCGGATCCTCGGCACCATGGGCGAGCTGGTCGGAGATCGCGGTCGCGGGCCGGTGCTCGATGCCGCTCGAGCGGTCGAGACGGCTGAGCGCGTCGCCGCGGCGAGGCACGCGCACCCACGCCGCCGGGATCAGGCTCGCGATCAGGAGCAGGCCGAACAGCGCGAGCCCCGCGATGCGCCATGCCGGTGCGAGCGCGAGCCACAGCCCGGCCCAGGAAACCGCGAGGAACAGACCGGCCACGACCGCGACCGCCGTGATCGCCGGCCACACCCGCTCCCACAGCAGCGCGCGACGGGCGCGCGCGAGCGCGGCCGACAGCATTCGGATCGCGTCGTCGATGACGTTCCGGGCCGGCGCGTTGGGGTCGTTCATGTCCGGTGACGCGGTCAACCGCGGCTCCTTCTGCGACTCCCCGGTGCCACGCAATCTACCATGCGCCGGGGCGAGGGGGAGCCGTCACATCAGCGTTATCTAGGATTTTGGCCGCTTTTCGGCGAGCCAGGCCGGGACCTGGTCGAGCGCGATGAGCGCGTCGATCTCGAGCCGCCGGCGCACCACCGCCGCGTCCTTGCCCCGCACCAGGACCTCAGGGATGAGCGGGCGGGTGTTGTAGGTCGAAGACAGCACCGCGCCATAGGCGCCGGCGGTCATGATCGCGAGCAGGTCGCCCTCCTGCACCGCCGGCAGCTTGCGGTCGAGCGCGAGAAAGTCGCCCGATTCGCAGATCGGTCCGACCACGTCGGCGACGATCTCGCCCGCCCCGCGGCTGGCGAGCCTGACCGGGCGGACATCGTGATAGGCGTCGTAAAGCGTCGGGCGGATCAGGTCGTTCATCGCCGCGTCGACGACGACGAAGTTCTTGGCCTCGCCGCGCTTCACATTGATCACGCGCGTGACCAGGATGCCGGCATTGCCGACGATCATGCGGCCGACTTCGAACACGAACGTTAGCTTAAGCGCTCGCGTGTGGCGCTTGATCACCTCGGCATAGTCCTTGGGCAGCGGCGGCACTTCGCCCGGCCGGTAGGGGATGCCGAGCCCGCCGCCGAAGTCGAGGTGCTCGAGCTTGTAGCCCGCCGCGATCAGATCGCGCGCGAGCTCGGCCAGCAGCGCCGCCGCGTTGTCGAACGGCGACAGCTCGGTGATCTGGCTGCCGATATGCATGTCGATGCCGGCGATGCGGATGCCCGGGAGCTTGGCCGCGAGCGCATAGACTTCGCGCGCGCGCGACACCGGCACGCCGAACTTGTCTTCTGAGCGGCCGGTGGCGATCTTCTTGTGGGTCTTGGCGTCCACGTCGGGATTGACCCGCACCGAGACCGAGGCGGTGCGGCCCATGCCGGCCGCGATCGCGGACAGTGCTTCGAGCTCGGGCTCGCTTTCGACGTTGAAGCAGAGAATGCCGGCCTTGAGCGCCGCCGCCATCTCGTCCCGGGTCTTGCCGTTGCCGGAGAAGAAGATCTTGCCCGCCGGCACGCCGGCGGCGAGCGCGCGCTTGAGCTCGCCGCCGGACACGATGTCGGCTCCGGCGCCGAGCCGCGCCAGCGTGGCGATCACCGCCTGATTGGAATTCGCCTTCACCGAATAGCAGACCAGCGCCGGCACGTCGGCGAAGGCCTCGGCGAACACGCGGTAGTGGCGCTCGAGCGTCGCCGTCGAATAGCAATAGAACGGCGTGCCCACGCGCTCCGCGAGCACGGCAAGATCGACGTCCTCGGCGAAAAGGACGCCGTTACGTTCCTCGAAATGGTGCATGGCGTGGCGCGCGCTTAGAGCAGGGAATCGAGAACGAACGGCTGGTCGGGCCGCGCGACCGGCGGCGGCCGTTTCGGCCGGGACATGATCGGACCGCGCTGCTCCGGCTTTGCGGGCTCCGTCGCCGTGGCGGCGGTGGCCGCGGGCGGCGGCTCGAGCGGGCCTTTGACGCCGCAAGCAGCGAGCGCGAGCGCGAGCGCGCCGAGCGCGGCCAGGCGAGGCCAGTGGGAAATCAACGCGGTCACGGCAGGACTCCGAAAGTCGGGGGCACTATAGCGGAAACCAAGGCGGGAGCGAGGCCCGAGCGGCGTCAGCGTTTCGGCTCGCGCTGCAAGCGTTTCAGCCATTTCTTCGCCTGCGCGCGCACGTTCCTGGGCGCGGTGCCGCCATAGCTCGTGCGCGACCGCACCGAGCGGTGGACACTGAGCGACTTCGCGGCGTCCGCAGTGATGCGCCGCTCGATCGCCTGCATTTCCGAAAGCGGCAGCCGCGTGAGCGAAAGGTTCAGCGCCGCCGCGCGGGCGACGATCTTGCCGGTGATCTCGTGCGCCTCGCGGAACGGGAGTTTTAGATTCTGCACCAGCCAGTCGGCGAGGTCGGTCGCGGTGGAATAGCCTTCGGCCGCCGCCGCCTTCATGCGCTTCTCGTCCGGCTCGAGGTCGCGCACCATGCCGGTGGTCGCGGCGACCGCGAGCGCGAGCGTCGAGAGCGCGTCGAAGGTGCCCTCCTTGTCCTCTTGCAGGTCCTTGGCATAGGCCAGCGGCAGGCCCTTCATCACCACGAAGAGCTGCATGAGCGCGCCGATGATGCGCCCGGCCTTGGCGCGCACCAGCTCGGCGGCGTCGGGGTTCCGCTTCTGCGGCATGATCGAGGAGCCGGTGGTGAAGCGGTCGGAGAGCTTGACCAGCCCGAACGCCGGCGAGGTCCAGACCACGATCTCCTCGGCGAAGCGCGAGAGATGGATCGCGGCGATGGCACAGGCCGAGAGCGTCTCCAGCGCGAAGTCGCGATCGGAAACCGCGTCGAGCGAATTCGCCGCCGGCCGGTCGAAGCCGAGCGCCTTGGCGGTGGCTTCGCGGTCGATCGGGAACGGCGTGCCGGCGAGCGCGCCGGCGCCGAGCGGAGATTCGTTCAGGCGCTTGCGCGCGTCCGCGAGCCGCCCGCGGTCGCGCGCGAGCATCTCGACATAGGCGAGCAGATGGTGGCCGAAGGTCACCGGCTGCGCCGGTTGCAGATGGGTGAATCCCGGCATCACGGTGGCGGCATGCGCTGCCGCCTTCTCGGCCAGCGCGCGCATCAGCTCGGCGAGCGACCGGTCCAGCCCGTCGATCGCCTCGCGCACGTAGAGCTTGAGATCGGTCGCGACCTGGTCGTTGCGCGAGCGCGCGGTATGCAGCCGTCCGGCCGCCGCGCCGATCAGCTCTTTCAACCGCGCCTCAACGTGGGTATGGATGTCCTCGAGCGCGCGCTTGAACTTGAACTCGCCGCGCTCGATCTCTGACAGGATCGTGTCTAGACCGCGGGCGATCTTTTGCGCATCTTCCGCCGCGATGATGCCCTGTTTCTTGAGCATTGCGGCGTGGGCCTTGGAGCCCGCAATGTCCTGGCGGTAAAGGTGACGGTCGAAATCGATCGAGGCGTTGATCTCCTCCAGCGTCGCGTCCGGCCCCGCCGCGAAGCGGCCGCCCCACATCCGGTTATTCATGGCTCCATTCCCCGTCGGAGGGCATTGACGCGATGACCGAGCGACCCGAACAAGGCGCGCGCAAGGCGGCCCGGCCGCTGACCTTGATGCTGTTGGCCGCGCTGTTCGGCGCGGCCGCCGGGCTGCTGGCGGTATACGGGATCGGCGGCCTCACGCGCAACGCGGATACGGTGGCCGATCCCGCCTGCGCCGGCGCGGTCGAGGCCGCGAAACGCTTGATCCCGCTCGCGCGCGGCGAGGTGGCGGCGTTCGTGGCTGCGACCGCGCCGCGGCGGTTGCCGGCGTTTACCTTCCGCGACGGAACCGGCAAGGCGTTCACGCTCGCGGACTTCAAGGGCAAGACGGTGCTGTTGAATCTATGGGCCACCTGGTGCGTGCCCTGCCGCAAGGAAATGCCGACCCTGGACGCGCTGCAGCGCGCGCTCGGCGGCGCCGAGTTCGAGGTGGTGGCGCTCAATCTCGACACCCGCGATCTCGAGAAGCCGAAGCGCTTTCTCGCCGAGATCAACGCGCGCGATCTCGCTTTCTACGAGGACCAGAGCTTGAGCGCGTTCGAGGCGCTGAAGCGCGCCGGCCGCGTGGTCGGCCTGCCGACGACGTTCCTGATCGACGGCCAAGGCTGCGAGCTTGGGCTCCTTGCCGGACCCGCGGAATGGGCGAGCGCGGATGCGCAGGCGCTGATCCGAACGGCGCTCGGACGGTAGGGTGGGCAAAGGCGCGTTAGCGCCGTGCCCACGGCATCATTCTCCGAATGAGCCTTTGATCTCGCGCATGTCGCCGCCCCAGTCCGGAGGCAATTCGCCGCGCGTCACGTAGTTGTGGAAGCTGCTGTGCGGCCAATCGTATACGCGCGACACCAGTCCGTGCTTGACCGGATTGAAGTGAATGTAATCGACGTGGCGAGCCAGGTCCGCCTCGTCGCGGACGGCGTGTTCCCAGTAGCGGCGCTGCCAGATTCCCTTTTCGCGCTTGGCGATCTTGCTCGCGGAACGCGATGCGGCAGCCGGAAGGCTGCGCGAAAAGCCTCCCTTGATGAGATTCCAGCGCAACGGAAAGTCTGCATCTCCGTCAGGCAGCGACCAGACCGCATGCAGGTGATCCGGCAAGACGCAGATTGCGATCGTCTCGAACGGCCGATGTTGCTGTGCGGAACGATACGCGCGCCGCAACAGATCGACGTGCCGCACCAGGAGATCGCCCGACCGGTCGGCGAGCGTAACGGTGAAGAAGAATGTGCCGCCTTTGATCCGTGCGCGCCGATATCGGGACATGCCGGAGGATAGATCGATTTTCGCCGCGTGGGCACGGCGCGTTCCGCGCCTTTGCCCACCCTACCGAATTCGGGTGGCGCGCCGGCGCGGCTTGCGCCATTGTCCGCGCCGTTCAGGAACCCCGAGTCCTCCCTTGACCGAAAATCGTCTCACCATGTCGGCGTCCGACTGGGCGCTCCTCGTCGTGCTCTCCACCTTCTGGGGCGGCTCGTTCTTCTTCACCAGCCTCACGGTGCGGGAGATTCCGCCGCTCAGCGGCGCGCTCGGCCGGGTCGCAATCGCGGGCGCGGCGCTGTTCGTCGTCGTGCTGGCGCTGCGCCAGTCGATGCCACGAACGTTGCAGACGTGGGGGCCGATCGCAGTATTTGCCGTGCTGAACAACGTGGTCCCCTTCAGCCTGCTGTTCTGGGGCCAGACCCAGATCGCCAGCGGCCTGGCCTCGATCCTGAACGCAACCGCGCCGCTGTTCACGGTCGTGGTCGCGAACTTCGCCACCACCGACGACAAGCTCACGCCCGCGCGCCTCGTCGGCCTGGTCGCCGGCTTCGCCGGCGTCGTCGTCATGATGGGGCCGGATCTGCTCGGCGCTCTCGACAAGTACGTGCTGGCGCAGCTCGCGTGTCTCACCGCCGCATTCTTCTACGCGGTGTCGAGCGTCTATGGCCGCCGCTTCCGCGCCATCCCGCCCGCGACCCTCGCTTGCGCGCAGATGGCGGCCTCGACGTCGATCTTCATCCCGATCGTCGCCGCGATCGACCGGCCCTGGACGCTGCCGATGCCTTCGGCGCAGGCGCTCCTGGCGCTCGCGGGGGTCGGCCTGATCTCGACCGCGGCCGCCTATCTCATCTATTTCCGCATCCTCGCGCGCGCCGGCGCCACCAACATCATGCTGGTCACGTTCCTGATCCCGGTGAGCGCGATCCTGCTCGGGACGGTCTTTCTCGGCGAGACGCTGGCGCCGCGCCACTTCGCGGGCATGGGCGCCATCGCGCTCGGGCTCTTGGCGATCGACGGCAGGCCGGCGCGCGCGCTCATGCGCGCGGTTGCGCCTTAATATCACTTGGCTGGCTCGCTAACAATCGCCGCGTTCGCCCGCCAAGAACCGATTAGGAGCCCGCATGCAAGTTCAGCCCTATTTGTTCCTCGACGGCCGCTGCGAGGAAGCGCTCGAGTTCTACAAGAAGACGCTCGGCGCCGAGGTGACGATGCTGATGCGTTTCAAGGAAAGCCCCGATCCAGGCATGAGCCCGCCCGGCGGCGGGGACAAGGTGATGCACTCGACCTTTCGCATCGGCGACACCACAATGATGGCGTCCGACGGCCGCTCCCAGGGTAATCCGAAATTCGAGGGCTTCGCGCTCTCGCTCAACGCCAAGAACGATCCCGAGGCTGAGCGTCTGTTCGCCGCGCTCGGCGACGGCGGGCAGGTGCAGATGCCCCTGACCAAGACCTTCTTCTCCTCGCGCTTCGGCATGGTTGCGGACCGCTTCGGCGTGGGCTGGATGATCGTCGTGGCGCCCTGAAAGAAGGATTGAGATTCATGGCTTCGAATAAATCCGAAACCGCGACCTCCAAGGAATTCGTGATTTCGCGCGTGTTCGACGCGCCGCGCGAGTTCGTATGGAAAGCGTTCACCGAGCCGGAACGCATGAAGCACTGGTGGGGCCCGAAGGGCTTCACGGTGTTCGCGTCCATGATGGATCTGCGACCGGGCGGCACCTACCACTACGGCATGAAGGCGCCGGACGGCACGCCGATGTGGGGCAAGTTCGTCTTCCGCGAGATCGCCGCGCCGGGGCGGATGGTATTCATCAACTCGTTCTCCGACGAAGCCGGCGGCACCACGCGCCACCCGATGCACCGGTCCTGGCCGCTGGAGATGCTCTCGACGTTCACTTTCGAGGAGCAGCCGGGCGGCAAAACCAAGCTCACGATCCGCTGGTCGCCGCACGCCGCGAGCGAGGAAGAGCGCAAGACCTTCGACGCCGGCCACGGCAGCATGCAACAGGGCTGGACCGGAACCTTGGATCAGCTTGAGGCTTATCTGGCGAAGGCAACTTGAGGAGGATTCCAATGCAATACGTCGATGGATTTGTCGTTCCGGTCCCGAAGCGGAAACTCGGAGCCTATCGCCGCATGTCGCAGAAGGCGGGCAGGGTTTGGCGCTCGCACGGCGCGCTCGAGTTCCGGGAAAGCGTGGCCGACGACGTCAAGTTCGGGAAGCGGACCTCGTTCCCGCGCAGCGTGAAGCGCAAGCCGGGCGAGACGGTGGTGTTCTCCTGGATCGTCTACAAGTCGCGCGCACACCGCGATCGCGTCAACGCCAAGGTGATGAAGGACAAGCGCCTCGCCGGCATGATGGATCTCAAGGCGCTGCCGTTCGACGCCAAGCGCATGATCTATGGCGGCTTCAAGATCGTGGTCGACGCCTAGCGCGTCGGGACCGGCTTCTCGCCGCGATAGTCGTAGAAGCCGCGCTTGGTCTTGCGGCCGAGCCAGCCGGCCTCGACGTATTTCACCAAGAGCGGACAGGGGCGGTACTTGGAGTCGGCCAGGCCCTCGTGCAGCGTTTGCATGACCGAGAGCACGGTATCAAGCCCGATGAAGTCGGCGAGCTCGAGCGGCCCCATCGGATGCCGCGCGCCGAGCTTCATCGCGGTGTCGATCGCCTCGACCGAGCCCACGCCCTCGTAGAGCGTATAGACCGCCTCATTGATCATCGGCAGCAGGATGCGGTTGACCATGAAGGCCGGGAAATCCTCGGCCACCGCATAGGTCTTGCCGAGCTTCTTCACGAAGGCCTTGGCGACCTCGAAGGTTTCGTCGCCGGTGGCGATCCCGCGCACCAGCTCGACCAGCTCCATCACCGGCACCGGATTCATGAAATGGATGCCGATGAAGCGCTCCGGCCGGTCGGTGGAGGCGCCGAGCCGGGTGATCGAGATCGAGGAGGTGTTGGTGGCGAGCATCGCCTCGGGCTTCAGCTTCGGGCACAGCTCGGCGAAGATCTTGCGCTTCACTTCTTCCTTTTCGGTCGCGGATTCGATGATGAGGTCGCAATTCGCGAGCGCCTCTAGCTTTTCCGCCGGCGCGATGCGCGCGAGTGCCGTCTGGCGCGCGGCCTCGGTCACCGTGCCGCGCGCGACCTGCCGCGCGAGGTTCCCGTTGATGGTGGCGAGTGCCGACTTGATGCGATCCGGCGCCGCGTCGTGCAGGAGCACGTCATAGCCCGCGACCGCGGCGACATGGGCGATGCCGTTGCCCATCTGCCCGGCGCCGATCACCCCGATTTTTTCGATCTTGGCTGCCATTCGTTTCTTCTACGACGAATGTTCATCCCGCGCTATCGCTCGACAGAAAGCCGCTTAAGCCTTCGCTTTGGCGAGTTCCTTCTCGAGCTCCGGCAGCACCTGGAACAGGTCGCCCACCAAGCCATAGTCGGCGACCTGGAAGATCGGCGCCTCCTCGTCCTTGTTGATGGCGACGATCACTTTGGAATCCTTCATTCCGGCCAGGTGCTGGATCGCGCCGGAGATGCCGACCGCGACATAAAGCTCCGGCGCCACCACCTTTCCGGTCTGGCCGACCTGCCAGTCGTTCGGCGCATAGCCGGCGTCCACCGCCGCGCGCGAAGCGCCGACCGCGGCGCCGAGCTTGTCCGCCACCGGCTCGATGTATTTCGCGAAATTCTCCTTGCTCGCGAGCGCGCGCCCGCCCGAGATGATGACGCGGGCGGCGGTGAGTTCGGGCCGGTCCGATTTCGAGAGTTCCTCGGCCACGAAGCTCGAGACGCCGGGGTCCGCGGCCGGCGCTACCGCTTCGATCGGCGCGCTGCCGCCGGCGCCCGCGGCCTGGAACGAAGCGGTGCGCACGGTGATCAGCTTCTTCTTGTCGGTCGACTGCACGGTCTGGATCGCGTTGCCGGCATAGATCGGCCGCTCGAAGGTGTCGGCGGACAGGACCTTGGTGACTTCGGAGATCTGCATCACGTCCAAGAGCGCCGCCGCGCGCGGCATGAAGTTCTTGCCCGCGGTGGTGGCCGGCACCATGACGGCGTCGTAGTTCGGAGCGAGCTGCACGATGAGCGCCGCCATCGGCTCCGCGAGCCGGTTGGCATAGAGCGGGGCGTCGGCCACCAGCACCTTGGTGACGCCCGCGAGCTTCGCCGCCGCTTCGGCGACCGGTCTGCAATTCGATCCGGCCACGAGCACGTGCACGTCGCCGGCGAGCGCCTTCGCCGCGGTCAGCGCCTTGGCGGTCGCGCCGTTCAGCTTCTTGTCGTCGTGCTCGGCGACCAGCAGCGTTGCCATCTAGAGCACCCCGGCGCTTTTCAGCTTGTCGACGAGCTCGGCCGGCGAGCCGACCTTGACGCCGGCCTTGCGGCCTGCGGGCTCCGTCGTTTTCAGGACCTTGAGGCGCGGGGCGACCTCGACGCCGTAGTCGGCCGGGGTCTTGTCTTCGATCGGCTTCTTTTTCGCTTTCATGATGTTGGGGAGCGAGGCATAGCGCGGCTCGTTCAGGCGCAAGTCGGTGGTCACCACCGTCGGCATCTTGAGCTTCACCGTCTGCAGGCCGCCGTCCACCTCGCGCGTGACCTGGATCGCGTCGGATTCGATCGTGATCTTGGAGGCGAAGGTGCCTTGCGGCCAGCCCAAGAGCGCCGCCAGCATCTGGCCGGTCTGGTTGCAGTCGTCGTCGATCGCCTGCTTGCCGAGGATGACGAGGCCGGGCTTCTCCGCATCGACCACGGCTTTGAGAATCTTCGCCACCGCGAGCGGCTCGACCGTGTCGTCGTGCTTCACCAGGATGCCGCGGTCCGCGCCCATGGCGAGCGCGGTGCGGATCGTCTCCGCCGCCTGCGCCGGCCCGATCGAGACGCAGACGATCTCGCTCGCCTTGCCCTGCTCCTTCAGGCGGATCGCTTCCTCGACGGCGATCTCGTCGAAGGGGTTCATCGACATCTTGACGTTGGCGAGGTCGACGCCGGTTCCGTCTGGCTTCACCCGGACTTTGACGTTGAAATCGACGACGCGCTTGACCGGCACCAGCACTTTCATTCGCAACAACTCCCCCGCGCGAAGGCGGGCAACCTATGGCTCGACCTTGGGTGTGTCAACGCGCGGGGCAAACTCGAGGCCGCGGTCGAACAGCTCGACGCCCGGCCGCCGCAAAACCAGAATCAGCGCCGCACCGGCGATCAAACCGCCGACGTGTCCCCACCAAGAAGTGTCGTCGTCGGTCTTGGCGAGAATGTTGATCGCCTGAAAGCCGATCCAGATTCCGAGCACCCAAGCGGCCGAGAGCTTGAGTGGAATTCGGCCGAACGCGAGCACCCAGATCTTCACGCGCGGATGCAGCATGAGATAGGCGGCGATGATGCCGGCGATCGCGCCCGACGCGCCGACCAGCGGCACCGTGGAAGTCTTCATCGAAAAGAAGTGCGCCACGCCGCCGGCGAACCCGCAGGCGATGTAGAAGCCGAGGAAGCGCCAATGCCCGATCGCATCCTCGATATTGTCGCCGAATACCCACAGGAACAGCATGTTGCCGATCAGGTGCATCCAACCGCCATGCAGGAACATGTAGGTGAGGAGGGTGAACTCCTCGGGCAGCGCGCCGTAGGCGGACGGCAGCCGCACGCCGTGGCCGATCTCGGCCGGGGTCATGCCGAACAGGAACGCGGCGCGGTCGCCGATTTGCAGCACGAGTTCGGATTGGAACACGACGAATATGACTACGTTGATCGCGATCAAGAGCCACGTCATCCAGGGCTGCTTGATGTAACGCATCGGGTTGTAGTCATGCAGCGGAATGAACACGCGCTTGCCCCCTGTTAGCGATTTGCCCCTGGCACCCACAGCACGTCGCGCTGGCCGCGCCCGTTCACGTAGCGCGCGGCGACAAACAGAAGATCGGATAGCCGGTTGAGATAGCGGATCGCGGGCGCACCGACGATTTCGCCCTTGGTCGCGGCGAGCTCGACCACCAGACGCTCGGCGCGGCGGCAAACCGTGCGCGCGAGATGCAAGTGCGCGGCCGCGGCCTCGCCGCCCGGCAACACGAACGAGGTGAGCGGCTTTAGCTCCGCGTTGAGCCGGTCGATGTCGGATTCGAGCCGCGTGACCTGAGCATCGGTGACGCGCAGTCGCTCGCCCTTGGCCTTGGGCTGCTCCGGCACCGCAAGATCGGCGCCGAGATCGAACAGATCGTTCTGCACGCGGCCGAGGACCGCGTCCACGTCGCGCTCGTTTGCGAGATGCAGGCGGGCGACGCCGATCGCGGCATTGGTCTCGTCCACCGTGCCATAGGCGGCGACGCGCAAATCGTATTTCGGCCGCCGCTCGCCCGAGCCGAGGGCCGTCGTGCCGTCGTCGCCGGTGCGCGTATAGATGCGGTTGAGCACGACCATCGGGATTCCCGCCCCCTCGGCAACCGAGAGAACGCTATCCTAGCGCATCGTTGCACGGAACCAACGTGGCAAGGTGCGCCCCGGCCGCGCGCCGCTGTCGACCATCGACGGATTCAGCGTCCGAGCGCCCAGATCGTCACCAAGACGATCACCAGCGCGACGGCCTGCAGGAGCACGCGCATCCGCATCAGCTTCTGCGACGTGTTGCCGGAGCCGGCGCGCGCCATGCTCCAGAGGCCGATCAGGAGCACGACCCCGACCGCGGCGAGCGCGATGGGAACGACGACGTATTGCAGCGTCCAGGTCATGAAGCTTTTCTAGCACGGACCCGTGGCCGGAGTTAGCCGCAGAGTCCGCGGCTCGTCAGTTGGAGCCGTCGAGCAGGCGGCGCGCGATGACCTGCGCCTGAATTTCCGCGGCGCCTTCGAAAATGCTCAAGATGCGCGCGTCGCACAAGACGCGCGAGACCGGGTATTCGAGCGCGAAGCCGTTGCCGCCGTGGATCTGCACCGCATTGTCGGCGGCGGCCCAGGCGACGCGCGCGGCGAGTAGCTTCGCCATCCCGGCTTCGAGGTCGCAGCGGCGGCCGAGGTCCTTCTCGCGCGCGGCGTGATAGGTGAGCTGGCGGGCGATCATGATCTCGGTCGCCATCGACACGATCTTGTCGGCGACCCGCGGGAAGGAGAGGATCGGCTTGCCGAACTGAACGCGTTCCTTGGCGTAGCGCAGCGCGAGCTCCAACGCCGACTGCGCGACCCCGACGGCGCGCGCCGCGGTCTGGATGCGCGCGGCTTCGAAGGTCTGCATCAGCTGCTTGAAGCCCTGGCCCTCGACGCCGCCCAAGAGGTTCTCGACCGGCACTTCGAAGCCGTCGAAGCCGATCTCGAACTCCTTCATGCCGCGATAGCCGAGCACCTCGATCTCGCCGCCCGACATGCCGGGCGCCGGGAACGGATCGGCATCGGACCCCCGCGGCTTTTCCGCCAGCAGCATCGACAGCCCCTGATATCCCGGCTGCTTCGGGTCGGTGCGTACCAGCAGCGTCATCAGGTCGGCCCGGACCGGGTGCGTAATCCAGGTCTTGGCGCCATAGATCCTGTAGACGCCGCCCTCGCGCACGGCGCGCGTCTTGAGCGAGGCGAGATCGGAGCCGGTGTTCGGTTCGGTGAACACCGCCGTCGGCAGGCATTCGCCGGAGGCGATTTTCGGCAGCCACTTCTGCTGCTGCGCCGGTGTGCCGCCGGAAAGGATCAGCTCGGCCGCGATTTCGGAGCGGGTGCCGAGGGAGCCGACGCCGATATAGCCGCGCGATAATTCCTCCGACACCACACACATATATTCCTTGCCGAGCCCGAGCCCGCCGAATTGTTCGGGAATCGTGAGCGCGAACACGCCGAGCGCGGACATTTTCTCGATTGTAGCGAGCGGGATGTATTCGTTCCGGAGGTGCCAGCCGTGCGCATGCGGCACCACTTCCGCTTCCGCGAAGCGGCGCATCTCGTTGCGCATGGCCTTGAGCGTCTCGTCGAGGCCGGGGTCGCCGGCGCCTGCGGCTCCTTCCTGCGCCGCGATCGCCTCGATCAGCCGCGCCCGCAGCTCGGGCGCCGTGCCGTCGGCGATCAGCGCCTTGACCGCCGGCGTGCGCCGCGCCTCGATCCGCTCCTCGTCGAGACCGAGCGCCGGCAGGCGCACGAACTCGCTCTGGCTCATGGGAATGCCGCCGAACACCTGTGCCAGGTATTCGCCGAGCCCGGCGCGCACGAGCATTTCCTCCGTCGGCCCGAGCCGGCCGGCCTCGGCGATGCGGCCGGCGTAGGCGGAAAGCTGCCGCAACGCCTCGACATAGGTCGCAAGCCACGCCAGCCCATGCACCGCGTGCTGCTCGCGATCGAAGCGCGCCATCGAGAGCTTGCCGTCGGGCGCGAGCCGCGCGCGCTGCTCGGCCGCGGCTTCGGCCAGCAAGGCTTCGACGGCGCCGACCGCATCGGCGGCCTGCTGCAACAGTTCCGGCGCGGTTCCGGCGCGCCGGGTCGCGGCGAGGTTCATCGGGTCCCCATGCGGATCGCCTGCGCGTCCCAACGTCACAGCCTAGTGCTGCAGTGCACAAAAGCAAGCGGCGCGGAGCCCGGGTCGTCGGCCGAATGCCCGATGCACGGATTGTTAACCGAACCGGCGCTTCCTCCGTCAGTACTTTTTCGTAGGCAGGACGCTGCCCAATTTCCGGGGGCGCCCGGCCGCGAGCTTCGCAGCGGGGGACGAGGCATGCGGTTCTTGCGATTGGGCGCGTTGTGGTCGCGTCTCGGCCCGTCGTTGTCGGTGCGCGCGCGCATCGCGGCGCTGGCATTCGCGCCGATCGTCGGCTTCACCATCGTCGGCATCGCCTATGTCGGCGGCGAGCGCGAGGTGGCCGTCGCCTTCGACAGCATGAAGCGGGCCGCTTCGGTCGCCGCCGCGAGCCACGATTTCAAGGCCGCAGTCGCGAGCATGCGGGCCGCGGCGTCCGATTTCGGCACGCGGCCCTCGCAGGATTTGGTGGAGGCGTTTCGCAGCAACCAATTCCGCGCCGCCGGCAGCCTCGACACCATCGAGGCCTCGCTGCATTTGGAAGACCTCAAGAACCTGGGCACCCTGCGCGAAGATCTGGCGACCGTGAAAGATAATTTCGCCAAGCTCTTGGTCGGGCAACAAGCGCTCGGCTATTCGGAAATGGAAGGTCAACGCGCGCGCCTCGCCAGCGCGGGCCACGCGATCGAGCGGTTCATCCGGGAAGATCCCGGTCTTGTCGCCGGCGACGCTCGCGCGCTGTTGCTCTCCTCGCTCATGACCATGCGCCGATACGAGGCTGAATACCGTCTGCAGCGGCAGCAAATCTTCCAGCTCTCGTTCTTCGGGGAGACCAAGAATTTCAACGAAGCGATCGAACGCGTCGACGCCGCCGCCAAGGGTCAGCTCAAGACTCATATCAAGACCTACGTGGATGCGTTCGTCGAATGGGTGGCGGTCGCGAACCAGATCAGCCCGATGATCGGCGTGATCTATGCCGACACCGATTCCATGCTACCCGCCGCCGACAAGCTGATCGCGCTCGCGTCCGACCGCGAGGGCGAAGCGACCAGCAGGTTGTTGGCCTCGCAGTCGCGCACCAAGAGCATCATCGGGCTGGTCGCGATCGTCGTGATCCTGGCCGGCGTGTTGTTCAGTTGGCTGATCGGCCGCAGCATCAGCACGCCGCTCACCGGGCTCGCCGGCGTGATGCGCCGCCTCGCCGAAGGCGACGTGGCGGCCGACATCCCGGCCTCGAACGCGCGCGACGAGATCGGCGCCATGGCGCGCGCGCTCGTGGTGTTCCGCGACAATGCGCGCGAGCGCATCCTGCTCGAGGCCGAGCAGGCCGAGTCGTACGCGCAACGCGGCCGGCGGGCCGAGGCGATCGAGCGGCAGGTACGCGAATTCGGCCTGGCCGCGGACGCGGCCCTGAACGCGGTCCGGCAGGCGGCCGGCCGGCTGACCGGTTCGGCCGAGGGTCTCGGCGAGACCGCCGGCAAGGTCGGCGCCGAGGCCGAGCAGGCCGGGCGCGCCGCCGGCGCCGCCTCCGGGAACGTGTCCGAGGCCGCCGCCGCGACCGAGCAGCTCTCCAGCACGGTGTCCGAGGTGGCGCGCCAGACCGCGACCTCGACCGAGGTCGCAAGCCGCGCCGTGGCCGAGGCGACCCGCGCCGTCACCATCATGGGCACGGTCGGCGAAACCGCGACCCGCATCGGCGAAGTGGTCGGGCTGATCCAGTCGATCGCGGCGCAGACCAATCTCTTGGCGCTCAACGCCACCATCGAGGCCGCGCGCGCGGGCGACGCCGGCCGCGGCTTCGCCGTCGTCGCCCAAGAGGTGAAGTCGCTCGCGGCTCAGACCGCGCACGCGACCGACGAGATCGCGCAGAAGATCGGCGCCATCCAGGAGGCTTCCACCGACGCCGCCAAGGCGATCGATACGGTCTCCACGGTGATCCAGGACATGTCGGCCATCGCCACCTCGGTAGCCGCGGCGGTCGAGGAGCAGAACGTCGCCGTGGTCGCCATCACCGACAACGTGTCGCGCGCGGCGGCGGCCGCCGAGACCGGCGCCAAGGCGATGCGCTCGGTGGAGAGCGCCGCGGTCGGCGCCGGGGTGACCGCGGGCGACGTGGCCGGCCTCGCCGTCGGTCTCAGCAACGAGGCCGAGCGGCTCGATGGCGCGATCCGGCGCTTTCTCGACGAGGTGCGGGCGGCCTGAACGCGGGCCGGCCCTTGCCAAGCGCTCCCGAAAGTCCGATCTGACGGCAGGACCGGGAGCAGGCCGTGCGCCGCGTAATCTCGATTGCCATCGACGCCTATGAGCGCTTCAACGAAGACGAGGGCTGGGCCATCGCCAGCCACATCGCGCTGTCCGTGCTGATGTCGCTGTTCCCGTTCCTGATCGTGGTCACCGCGCTCGCCGCCTTGTTCGGCACCAAGCAGCTCGCCGACGAAACCGCGCGGCTCCTGCTCGACGCCTGGCCGAGGGAAGTCGCCGGGCCCATCGCCAACGAGATTCGCGGCGTGCTCACCAACCTGCGCACCGACGTGCTCACGTTCGGCATCGTGGCGGCGGTCTATTTCGCCTCGAGCGGCATCGAAAGCCTGCGCATCGGGTTGAACCGCGCCTACGGCATGAAGGAGATGCGGCCGTGGTGGCTGCTGCGGCTCGAATCGATCGCCTATGTGCTGGTCGGCGCGGCGGCGCTGCTCGCGTTCTCGTTTCTGATCGTGCTGTGGCCGCTGATCTGGACCGCGGGGGCGCGCTTCGCGCCGGCGCTGGCGCAGTTCGACGGGACGGTGACGCTGCTCCGCTACGGCGTCACGTCCGGGCTGATCGTGGTGACGCTGGTCATGGTTCATTTCTGGCTGCCGGCGGGCCGCCGCCGTCTCGCCGAGATCATGCCCGGGATCGTCGCGACCCTGGTGCTCTGGCTGGTATCCGGCGCGAGCTTCGGCCGCTATCTCGCCGAGTTCGCCTATACCTACGTCAACGTCTATGCCGGCCTCGCCTCGGTGATGGTGGCGCTAGTGTTCCTCTATTTGGTGGCTTCGATTTTCGTTTACGGCGGCGAGCTCAACGCCGCGATCGCCCGCGCGCGCAACGTCCGGCGGCCGGCACGATCGAAGGGGTCGAAATGAAGGACGAGCGCGGCTTCGTGACGGTGACGCCGGAGACGGTCGAGTGGCGCGACTCGCCGCTCGGCGGCGGCGCCCGGACCTCGGTGCAGGACGGCGACCCCAGCAAGCCCGGCGTCTACGTGCAGCGTCTGCGCTATCCGCCCGGCCAGTTCTCGCCGCCGCACTACCATCCCGACGACCGCCATTGCCTGGTGCTCCAGGGCACCTGGTACGTCGGTACGGGCGAAGCGGTCGATATCGAGAGCGCCGTGCCGCTCGAGCCCGGCAGCTACATGAAGCATCCGGCCGGCGCCGTGCATTGGGACGGCGCCAAGGACGAGGAAGTGATCGTGCAGGTGATCGGCTACGGGCCGACCGGGATCAGGCGGGTCGGGGCGAAGAAGCCGTAAGCGCGCCGGCGCAGGCTGAACCAGTCTACTCGGCGGCCGTCAGCGGCGGCTCGCGAGGGACCGATGGCGCCTCGTGATGGTGCGATCCCGGCTTGCCGTGGGTGATCTCGGCGACCCTCTTCTGATGGGCGATTGCCGCCTTCGCCCCCGTGGTCACGGTCAGAAGATCGAACGTCTCCTCGACCTCTTCGGTCACCGGCGTAAGCGCTTGATCCGTGTAGGCGAGGCGGTTGGGATCGCGCTCGATCCGGCGCTTCGTCCTGAGCGCCCACAGGATCGTGTCCAGGAGCTTCAGGTTGGTCGTGATCGTGTCCCAGATGTGGCGCGGGTAGAACTGCCAGAACGATTCCCGCGGCAAGCCGTATTTGCGCTCGGAACGATGCTTGCGGCGGAACAGCCCGGCCTGCAGCGGATGGATGTTCTGGAACGGGACCATGGTCATGAACGGCACCACCGCCTTGATGAACCGCATCAAGGGCACGCCGGAAGCCGCCGCGCGCCGCATCAGGGTCTCGACGTGCGCGCGCGAGTAATAGAGCGGCCAGGCGTCCTGGTAGATCTGCTGCCATTCCTCCCGGCTCATTTTCGCGTGCCCCGCAACCACGTGCTCGAAGTCGTAGTTGTTGAGGTTCGGGTCCATCCACTCGCCTTTGCTCCAACTCACCTTGTGGTCCTCGGAGCCGGGCAGCGGGGTGAGGATGACCCACTCGACGATGTCGAGCGGCAATTCGCGCTGGATGATCTCGATGTCGCGCCGGATCGATTCCGCGGTATCGGCGGGGAAGCCGAGGATGTAGCCGGCATAGGTGAAGATGCCCTGCGCTTTCCAGGCCAGCAGCATCTTGCGGTACTCGGTGATCTTGTTCTGCGGCTTCTTGGCCGACTTCAGATTTTCCGGATTGATGTTCTCCAGCCCGATGAACACCCGGGTCACGCCCGCGCGTTTGCACTTCTCCATGAAGTTCGGAATCCGGTGGCACAGCGTGTCGACCTGGATCATCAGCCCGAGCGGAATCTTGTCGACTTCGCGCAAGCGGATCAGCCGGTCGAGGATCGGCTCCCACTCGCGGTTGCGCGCAAAATTGTCGTCGGTGAGGAAGAAGCGGTAGATGCCGACGGCCCAATTCTCGCGCACCACGCGCTCGACGTCGTCGGGCGTGCGGGAACGCGACTGGCGGCCCTGAACGTTGATGATCGTGCAGAACGAGCACTGGTACGGGCAGCCGCGGCCCGAGTCGAAGCTCGAGTTGGTGCCGGCGGTGCGCTTGACGTACTTGAGCGGCAGGAACGGGCTCGGTTGGCCCGTCATGTCGACGAGATCCTTGGTGTAATCGTAGTCGGGCTCGAGCGTGCCAGCGGCCGCTTGCTGCAGCAGCATTTCGAAGCGGCCCTCGGCCTCGCCCGCGAAGATGGTGACGCCCAGCTCGCGCGCGCGATCGAGGTCGACCGCCTTACCGTCGAGCATGGCGATGCAGCCGGAGACGTGGAAGCCGCCGATCACGACCGGAATGCCGGCCGCGCGGAACGGCCGCGCGATGTCGAGCGCGCGCGGGTACTGGTTGGTCTGCACCCCCACCAGCCCGACCAGGCCGAAATTGTCATCCTGCCGGAACCGGCGCAGGAGCTTCGGGACATCGACGCGCGTGTTGGTCTCGTCGACCACGTCGATCCGGATATCGACGTTCGGCCCGAGCACCCGGCGCTCCGCGCAGTCGAGCGCGAGGCCGTGCAGCGCGGCCAGCGAATTGGACGGCACCAGGCCGCGCCACCAGCGGATGACGTAGCCGTCATCGTGGTAGTGCGACGGCTTGATCAGGACGACGTTGAACCGGCGCCGCTTGCCGCCACTCACCGCGCCGTTGTAGGCGCGCTCGTCCGAGCGGGCCGTCGCGACCGGTTTCACGAGTTCAAGAATGGCTTGCCCCTCCGGGATTCGCGGCCGCCCTCCAGCATTTCGCATGATACTCGGCTTCGGCGGCGGGCGCCACCGCGGGTCATCACCGCCGAGGCTCCAGATTGGAGCGATTCCAATGGGTTAGCCCGCATTCAGGCGACGCTCGCCTCGATCACGTCTTCGAAGCTGCGCAAGCCGGTGCGCGGCGCGTTGACCAGCACCGCCATGTTCCCGGGCTTGTGCTGATTCTTCCACATCATGGTGTGCGCCTTCGGAATCTGCGCCCACGGCAGCGCCTCGCTCATGCAGGGCTCGATGCGGCGGTCGAGCACGAAGCGGTTGGCGGCCGAGGCCTGCTTCAGGTGCGCGAAGTGCGAGCCCTGGATGCGCTTCTGCCGCATCCAGACATAGCGCGCGTCGAAGGTGAAATTGTAGCCGCTGGTGCCGGCGCAGAACACGACCATGCCGCCACGCTTGGCGACCAAGCAGGAGACCGGGAAAGTCTGCTCGCCCGGGTGCTCGAACACGATGTCGACGTCGCGCTTGGCCGTAATGTCCCAGATCGCCTTGCCGAAGCGCCGCGCCTCCTTGGCCCATTCGGCGTATTCGGGCGTGTTCACCTTGGGCATCTGGCCCCAGCACTTGAATTCCTTGCGGTTGATCACGCCCTTGGCGCCGAGCTCCATCACGTAAGGGCGCTTGGCTTCGTCCGAGATGATCCCGATGGCATTGGCGCCCGAGGCGGCCGCGAGCTGCACCCCGAACACCCCGAGCCCGCCCGAGGCGCCCCACACCAGCACATGGTCGCTGGGCTTCAGCGTATGCGGCGGGTGGCCGAACAGCATGCGATAGGCGGTGGCGAGCGTCAGCGTATAGGACCCGCTCTCCTCCCAGGTCAGATGCTTCGGCCGCTCCATGAGCTGGCGTGACTGCACGCGGCAGAACTGCGCGAACGAGCCGTCCGGCGTCTCGTAGCCCCAGATGCGCTGCGAGGGCGACAGCATCGGGTCGCCGCCGTTGCAGTCCTCGTCGTCGCCGTCGTCCTGATTGCAGTGGACCACGACTTCGTCGCCGACCTTCCAGCGCCGGACCTTGGAGCCGACCGCCCAGACCACGCCGGCGGCGTCGGAGCCGGCGACGTGGAACGGGTTCTTGTGCACGTCGATGACGGAGATCGGCTCGCCGAGCGCGGCCCAGACGCCGTTGTAGTTCACGCCCGCCGCCATCACCAGCACGAGC
This sequence comes from Hyphomicrobiales bacterium, assembly GCA_023269635.1. Lineage (GTDB taxonomy): Bacteria > Pseudomonadota > Alphaproteobacteria > Rhizobiales > Xanthobacteraceae > JAHFPN01. Next base: position 19,913 of record JAHFPN010000002.1, read on the forward strand.
ACCTCGTCGTCGCCGACCGGCCAGGTCGGCACCACTTCGATTTGCATGGAGGATTCGGGCGGACCGTGGCGCTCCTTGCGGATCACCCAGGCGTGCATTTTCGCCGGCACGTGGCCGAGCGGCGGGATCTCGCCGATCGCGTACAGATCCTTCAGGGCCGGCCGGATGATCTTTGCCACCTGCGCCATGGCACATCCCCCGTTTCGCCGCTGACGCGGCGATGATGCAGTGCAAAATAACAGGTTTGCGACGCGAAATCATCCCCCTTGGTTGTCTGCGAAAGTGTGGAAACCGCCGAAGAATTCTCGTCGGCTTCCCGGCGGCTCTCGGCTATGCTGCTGCCGATGCGTCGGAAAGGGGCCGTCTCGGGAGACCGCTGCCTACCCGGGCGCGTGAACCGAGACATCCCGCAGGGAGGGGATCATGGGGATTGAAAGTCTGATCGTTCTGTTGGTGATCGGCGCGATCGCCGGCTGGCTCGCCGGCGTGATCATGAAGGGCTACGGCTTCGGCCTGATCGGCAACATCGCCGTCGGCATCGTCGGCGCCTTCCTCGGCAACTTCATCCTGGGCGCGATCGGCCTCACCATCGGCGGCGGCATCATCGCCGCCATCATCCGCGCCACCATCGGCGCGGTGATCTTGCTGTTCGTGATCGGCTTGGTGAAGCGCTGATCTGAATCCGAAGCTTGGCCGCGACGGAGCGTTCGCGCTCCGTCGCGGATGCTTTGCGGGCCGCACTGCTTCGGCCCGTCTCGGCGGGATTTCGCGCGCCGAAACCTCGTGCTAAGAAATGATGCTGCGCTGCAGCAAGCGCCCATGATCGGGCGCGGAGCACGAGCATGAGCGAGCGCGATCCGCCCTGGATCTTCCGCACCTACGCAGGGCATTCCACCGCCGCGGAGTCGAACCGGCTCTATCGCGCGAATTTGCAGAAGGGCCAGACCGGCCTGTCGGTCGCCTTCGATCTGCCGACCCAGACCGGCTACGACGCCGATCATCCGCTCGCGCGCGGCGAGGTCGGCAAGGTCGGCGTGCCGATCGCGCATCTCGGCGACTTGCGCGCGCTGTTCGAGGGCATCCCCCTCGACACCATGAACACCTCGATGACGATCAACGCGACGGCGGCCTGGCTGCTCGCGCTCTATGCCGCGCTCGCGGACGAGCAGGGGGCCGCGCGCGGGAAGCTTTCGGGCACGGTTCAGAACGACATCATCAAGGAATATCTCGCGCGCGGCACCTACGTGTTTCCGCCGGCGCCGTCGATGCGGCTGACGCGCGACGTGGTGCTGTTCGCCACCCGCGAACTGCCGAAGTGGAATCCGGTGAACGTCTGCTCCTATCACCTGCAGGAAGCCGGTGCCTCGCCGGTGCAGGAGCTCGCCTTCGCGCTCGCCGCCGCGATCGCAATCCTCGACACCGTGAAGGCCTCGGGCCAGGTCGCCGGCGAAGCGTTCGAGGAGGCGGTCGGCCGCGTCTCGTTCTTCGTCAATTCGGGCTTAAGGGTGGTGACCGAGCTCTGCAAGATGCGCGCCTTCACCGAGCTCTGGGAGGAGATCACGCGCGAGCGCTACGGCGTGCGCGCGGAGAAGCACCGCCGTTTCCGCTACGGCGTGCAGGTGAACAGCTTAGGGCTTACCGAGCAACAGCCCGAGAACAACGTGCATCGGATTCTCCTCGAGATGCTCCCGGTAGTGCTCTCGAAAGGCGCCCGCGCCCGCGCGGTGCAGCTTCCGGCCTGGAACGAGGCGCTCGGCCTGCCGCGGCCCTGGGACCAGCAATGGTCGATCCGCATGCAGCAGATCGTGGCCTACGAGACCGATCTCCTGGAATACGGCGATCTGTTCGCCGGCTCGCCGGTGATCGCGGCGAAGGTCGAGGAGCTGAAGCGCGCGGCCATGGACGAGCTCGCGCTGATCGAGCGCATGGGCGGGGCCATTGCCGCGGTCGAGAGCGGCTACATGAAATCGCAGCTCGTGGAGTCGAACACCAAGCGCCTGGAGGCGATCGAGCGCGGCGAGCAGATCGTGGTCGGCGTCAACCGCTTCACCGAGACCGAGCGCTCGCCGCTATCGGGCGGCAACGAGCTGATCCAGACCATCCCGGCAAGCGCCGAGCGGGAGCAGATCGAGCGGCTCAACGCCTGGCGCGCACGGCGCGACGCCAAGGCGGTCGCCAACACGCTCGAGGCGTTGAAACGCGCGGCGCGCGAGGGCGGCAACATCATGCCGCCCTCGATCGCCTGCGCCAAGGCCGGCGTCACCACCGGCGAATGGGGCGCGGCGCTGCGCGAGGTGTTCGGCGAATATCGTGCACCGACCGGCGTCGGCCGCGCCGCCCGCAACGACGCGCAAGGGCTGACCGACGTGCGCGAGGCGGTGGACGCGGTGTCGCGCAAGCTCGGGCGGCGGATCAAGTTCCTGGTCGGCAAGCCCGGCCTCGACGGCCATTCCAACGGCGCCGAGCAGATCGCCGCCCGCGCCCGCGACGCCGGCATGGAGGTGGTCTACCAGGGCATCCGCTTCACCCCGGCCGAGATCGTGGACGCGGCCAAGAGCGAACGCGTGCACGTGGTCGGGCTTTCGATCCTGTCGGGCAGCCACGTGCCCTTGGTGCGCGAGGTGATGGCGCGCCTCAAGGGCGAGGGGCTGAAGGTGCCGGTGGTGGTGGGCGGCATCATCCCGCTCGAGGACGAGACCGCGCTGAAGGCTGCGGGCGTCGCCGCGGTCTATACGCCGAAGAATTACGAGCTGAACCGCATCCTTGCCGACGTGGTGAAGATCGTCGACAGCGCGCAGCGAAATGCCTGATTCTTCACCTCTCCCCTGTGGGGAGAGGTCGCGAGCGAAGCGAGCGGGTGAGGGCGGATTGACGTGGCCCCGGCGTCTCTAGCACCCCCTCACCCGGCTTCCTCGCTAGCGCTCGGAAGCCGACCTCTCCCCGACGGGGAGAGGTGATGGATTCCGCCAACGCACCGGGCTCGTCTGCGTGAACCAAATCCTCCGCATCGCCGAGATCGTGGTCCCGGTCTTCGCCGTGATCGGGCTGGGCTATGCCTGCGCCTGGACCAGGTTGCTGCCGGCGCGCGCGGCCGACGGGCTCTCCGACTACGTGTTCGTGGTCGCGATCCCGCTCATGATCATCCGCACCTTCATCGAGGCGAAGCTCCCCGAGGCCTCGCCTTGGGGCTATTGGATCGCGTATTTCGTCGGCGTCGCCATGGTCTGGGCCGTGGGCCAGGCGATCTCGGCGCGGCTGTTTCGCCGGCGCCTGCGCGAGGCGGTGATCCACGGCTTCGCCTCGAGCCAATCCAACGTGGTGCTGATGGGCATTCCGCTCGTGCTCGCGGCTTACGGCGAAGCCGGCGCGGTGCCGCTGTTCCTGCTGATCGCGGTGCACCTGCCGCTGATGATGGTGGCCGCGACCGTCATGATCGAGGGCGGCGAGGCCGGGCTGAAGCCGGCCGCGCTCCGGCGCTTTGCCTGGAACCTGGTGACCAACCCGATCCTGATCGGCTTCTTCCTCGGCATGGTCGCGCGCTCTTCCGGCTTGAGCCTCGGCGGCATCCCGAAGACCGTGGTCGACATGATCGCGGCCTCGGCGGTGCCGTGCGCGCTGTTCGCACTCGGGCTCGCGCTGCATCGCTACGGCATCGCCGGCGATATCGCGCTGTCGACGGCGATCTCCGCACTCAAGCTGATGCTGTTGCCGCTGGTGGTGTGGTTGCTGGCGCGTCACGTGTTCGACTTGAGCCCGGTCTATGCCGGGGTCGCGGTGGTGTTCGCGGCCATGCCCTCCGGGGTCAATTCGTATCTCCTCGCCGAGCGCTACAAAGCCGGCGTGGTCACCGCGGCGAGCGCGGTGTCGATCTCGTCCGCCGCTTCGCTCTTCACCGCGGCGTTCTGGCTCTGGGTGCTGGGGATCGGCCTGAACTAGAGCCCGATCGCGCGGCGCACGTCGGCCGGCGTCCAACCGGCGGCGCGCAGGTCGCGGAGCGTGGTCGACTGATCGCGCTTGGCGAGCTTCTGCCCATCCTGGTCGAGCAACAGTCGATGATGATGATAGATCGGCGCTCGCAGGCCGAGGATCTCCTGCAACAACCGGTGTACGGAGGTAGCCTCGTAGAGATCGCGGCCGCGCACCACGTGCGTCACCCCTTGCAGAGCATCGTCGAGCACCACCGCGAGGTGATAGCTCGCCGGCGTCTCCTTGCGTCCGAGGATCACGTCGCCCCATTGCTCCGGCGACGCCGCGACCTCGTGCGGCGCGCCGCCGCCGGTCTCGGTCCAGCAAAGATTCTTCTCCCTCCCCGCTTGTGGGGGAGGGTTGGGGAGGGGGGTGGCTGCGCGTGCGGCCCGCTCGATCGCCCGCTTCATGTCGAGGCGGAGCGCGAACGGCTCGGTCGCGCGGCGCCGCGCCCGCTCCGCCGCGGAAAGCTCGCGCGCCGCGCCCGGATAGAGGATGGCGCCGTCGGGATCGCGCGGCCACAGCACGCCCACAGTCTCGCGCTCGGCCACCAGGCGTGCGATCTCGGCGCGGCTCTCGAACGCGGGATAGACGAGACCCTCGCGCTCGAGCCGCGCCAGCACGGTTGCGTATTCGGCGAAATGCTCCGACTGCCGCCGCACCGGCTGCTCCCACTCGATCCCGAGCCAGGCGAGGTCTTGGTAGATCGCGGTTTCGTACTCCGGCCGGCAGCGGGCCGGGTCGATGTCCTCGATGCGCAGGAGATGACGCCCACCGGCCGCGCGCGCCATCTCGAAATTGATCAGCGCCGAGAGCGCATGGCCGAGATGCAGGTGGCCATTCGGGCTCGGCGCGAAGCGAAAGACGGGGCGGGGCATTTTTCCCTCTCCCCGCAAGCGGGGAGAGGGAAGTCTAGCATCGCGTCGGTCGATGTAGCCTCCGCCCTATGTCCCACATCCACACCGAAGCCGATCTCGAATTCGGGCTCGCGGCCCTTCTGCGGCTCGACGCGCGCCTTGAAGAGGTGCTCGCGATCTCCGGGCCGCCGCCCCTGCGGCGGCGAGCAGCCGGTTTTCCGGGCCTGGCTGCGATCGTGTGCTCGCAGCAGCTCTCGACCGCGAGCGCGGGCGCGATCTGGGGCCGGCTCGAACAGGCCTTCGATCCATTCGATCACCACGCCGTGCTCCGCGCCAGCACGCCGAAGCTCAAGCGCGCCGGCCTTTCCGCGGCCAAGATCAAGACCTTTCGCGCGGTCGCGCGCGCGCTCCGCGACGGCGCGCTCGATCTCGACGCGCTCGCCGAGCTTCCGGCCGAGCAGGCGCACGCGGCGCTGGTGGCGCTCAAGGGCATCGGCCCCTGGACCGCCGACATTTATCTCTTGGCTTGCGTCGGCCACGCCGACGCGTTTCCGGCCGGCGATCTCGCGCTGCAGGAGGCGGCAAAGCTCGCGTTCAGGAAACGCAAGCGCCCGACCGCGAAGCAGCTCGCGCGCATGGCCGAGCCCTGGCGGCCATGGCGCGGCGTGGCGGCGCGGCTGCTGTGGACTTATTATCGCGCGGTCAAGCGGCGCGATGTCATTGTGGTGCCGCGAACCGGGCAGGCCCGGCGCGCGGTGCCGGTTCAGCCGAAGCCTTGAGAACACCGAATGGCCGCGACACTGGACGGTCCGCGCATCGAGCCGCGCTCCGGCAAGGCGCGCCGGCTGGTAGTGCTCGTCCACGGCTATGGCGCCGACGGCAACGATTTGATCGCGCTCGGACAGGAGTGGCGGGCGCGCCTGCCCGCCGCCGCCTTCGTCGCCCCGCACGCGCCCGAGCCTTGCGACGGCGCGCCCATCGGCCGGCAATGGTTTCCGCTCATCCAGCGCGACATGGGCGAGCGCTGGCGCGGGGTGAACCGGGCCGCGCCCGCGCTCGACGCTTTTCTCGATGCCGAGCTCGCCCGCCGCAATCTGCCGAGCCGTGCGCTGGCGCTCGTCGGCTTCAGCCAGGGCACCATGATGGCGCTGCACGTGGGACTCCGGCGCGCGCTCGTCCCCGCCGCCATCGTCGGCTATTCCGGCCTCTATGTGATGCCGGATCGGCCGGACGGCGAGGCCGCGGCGCGCGCCGAGATCCGCGCGCGGCCGCCGATCCTGCTCGTGCACGGCGACCTCGACGATCTGATTCCGCCCGCGGCGCTGTTCATGTCCACGAAGGCGCTCGCCGCCGCCGAGGTGCCGGTCGAGTGGCATTTGTCGCAAGGGCTCGGCCACGGCATCGATCCCGAGGGCCTGCGCCAGGGCGGCGAGTTCCTGGCTCGCGCCTTTGGCGTCCCTGCCTGAGACATCGGCGCGCTTCACAAGACCGACGCCGACCCGATATAGTCCCGGCCAACGAGACGCCCGCCGCACAGTCGGGCTTAAGAATCAGGGAGTTGTCAGTGACGGTTGCAGTATCACCGGGGGCCTGGCCAGCGCTCGTGCTGAACGCGGACTATCGGCCGCTCAGCTACTACCCGCTCTCGGTGTGGTCGTGGCAGGACGCGATCAAGGCCGTGTTCCTCGAGCGCGTGCAGCCGGTCGAACACTACGACAGGAGCGTGCACAGCCCGAGCATCGAGATCCGGCTGCCGAGCGTGGTCTCGCTCAAGACCTTCGTGAAGCCGGCGCGCAACCCGGCCTTCACCCGGTTCAACGTGTTTTTGCGCGACCGTTTCTCGTGCCAGTATTGCGGCGCGCGCGAGGACCTCACCTTCGATCATCTGACCCCGCGCTCGCGCGGCGGCCAGACCATCTGGGAGAACGTGGTCACCGCCTGCTCGACCTGCAATCTCTTGAAGGGCGGCCGTACGACGCGTGAAACCGGCATGCGGCCGTGGCAGATGCCGTTCCAGCCCACGGTGCAGGACCTGCACCGGAACGGGCGGCTGTTCCCGCCCAACTATCTGCACCAGAGCTGGCTCGATTATCTCTATTGGGATACCGAGCTGGATCCTTAAGCTCGATCTCCAATTCCCTCCCCCTGGAAGGGGGAGGGTTAGGGAGGGGGTCATCGCAGCGTCGGAGCGACCCCCACCCGGCTCCGCCCGATTTCGCGGGCGTCGCCACCCTCCCCTTTCAGGGGGAGGGAAAAGGATCGCGACGGGCTACGGCGAGCGCGAAGAGCGCGAGCGCGCCCGCGATCAGCGCGTTGTAGCCCGCAAGCGAAATCCCGAAGAGCCGCCACGACGCCTCGTCGCACGGCACCACCCGCACCGGCTCCTTGAGCGACGAAAGGATGTCGCCGGACGGCGCCAGCGTCGCGCCGGTACAAGCCGCGGGTCCCGCCCAAAATTTCCATTCAATGCCGGCGTGATAGACGCCGATCGCGGCGGCGATCACGAATAAGAAGGCGAGCACGTGGAAGCCGGCACGAACATGGTTCGCGCGCCCGGGATCGCGCGCGATTGCCGCGAGCAGGAGCGCGAGCGGGATCGCGACATAATAGAGCACGCGCTGATCGAGGCAGAGCGGGCAGGGGGTGAGCCCGAGCACGAGCTGGAAGTACCAGGCGCCGCCGATTGTCGCCGCCGCGATCGCCGCGATGGCGAGCGCCGCCGTCTGTGGCGCTAGGCGGGCGCGATCGTCCATGGTTGCCGGTCCTGCCATGCGGGCGGCGGCATAGCCCGCCGCATTCCAAGTGTCCAACCCGGATTAAGTGTCCAACCCGGATTAAGTGTCCAACCCGAATGTGTCGGCGCCGCGGCCCGGCCGCGCGGCCGCGTCATCGACGAACCCGCAAGCGCCGGCGCCTTGTCGCGCGCCCGCGCCCCGCTATGATCATTCTCAAGCCCCCGTGGCGGAATTGGTAGACGCGCCTGACTCAAAATCAGGTTGCCGCAAGGCAGTGCCCGTTCGACTCGGGCCGGGGGCACCATTGTGCCGCTCGAACTTGAGCGGCGAACCGCAGCGCCACGGTATTTCATCCGATGCCGAATGATCCCATCCTCGTCACCGGCGCCTGCGGCTTCATCGGCTATCACGTGGCGCGCCGACTGCTCGAGCAGGGCCGCGCCGTCGTCGGCCTCGACAATCTCAACGATTATTACGATCCGGCGCTGAAACGCGCCCGGCTCGCGGAGCTCGAGCTTCTGCGCGGCTTCCGCTTCGCGCAGCTCGATCTCGCCGATGCCGCAGGCGTGGCCCGGCTGTTCGCCGAGGGTCGCTTTCCGCTCGTGGCCCACCTCGCGGCGCAGGCGGGCGTGCGCTATTCGTTCGACCATCCGCACGCCTATGCGGAAGCGAACCTCGCGGGCTTCCTCAATGTGCTCGAAGGCTGCCGCCATTCCGGCTGCCGGCATCTGCTCTACGCGTCGTCATCGTCGGTCTATGGCGCCAACACGCGGATGCCGTTCCGCACCACCGACAATGTCGATCATCCGGTCAGCCTCTATGGCGCCACCAAGAAGGCGAACGAGCTGATGGCGCACGCCTATGCGCATCTGTTCGCCCTGCCGGCCACGGCTTTGCGCTTCTTCACCGTCTATGGGCCGTGGGGCCGGCCCGACATGGCGGTCTGGATCTTCACCGAGGCGATCCTGAAAGGCCGGCCGGTCAAGCTGTTCAATCGCGGCAAGATGAAACGCGATTTCACCTATATCGACGACGTGGCCGAGGCGGTGGTGCGGCTCCTGGACCGGCCCCCGGCCGGCAATCCGTCCTGGTCCGGCGACGCGCCCGACCCGGCCTCGAGCCGCGCGCCCTGGCGCGTCTACAACATCGGCAACAGCCGGCCGGTCGAGATCACCGCGCTCGTGGATCAGATCGAGCAAGCGACGGGCAAGCAGGCGATCCGCGAGCTGTTGCCGATGCAGCCCGGCGACGTGCCGGAGACATCCGCCGACATGGACGCGCTTAAGGCCGAGATCGGCTTCGCGCCGAAGACGCCGATCGCGGAGGGCATCTCCCGCTTCGTCGAGTGGTATCGCGCCTATGGCGCGCGGGCAGGCAAGCGCTAGGCGCTACGTGGCCGAAAATCAGAACAGGAAGGTCGCGATCGCGAACCCGCCGATGAACACCACCACGAAGGCGAGCGCGAACCACTCGAGCCGCTTCTCGATGAATTCCTTGGCCGGCGGCCCCCACAGATAGACGAGCCCGGCGACCAGATAGAACCGCGCGCTGCGGGTGATGATCGACAGCACGATGAACCAGAACAGATCATAGCCCGCGAACCCCGAGGTGATGGTCACCACCTTGTAGGGGATCGGGGTCACGCCCTTGATGAGAATTATCCAGTGGCCCCATTGCGCGTAGGCGGCGCGGAACTCCTCGGCCTTCTGGCCGTAGCCATAGAGCTCGATCAGGAAGCGGCCGAGCGTGTCGTACAAGAGCGCGCCGATGGCGTAGCCGGCGAGCCCGCCGATAACGGAGGCCGCCGAGCAGACCCCGGCATAGAACCAGGCGCGCTCGCGGCGCGCGAGGCACATCGGGATCAGCATCACGTCCGGCGGGATCGGAAAGATCGAGCTTTCGGCGAACGAGACCGCGGCCATGGCCCAGGCGGCCTGCGGCCGTTCCGCGAGCGCGAGCACCCAGTCGTAAAGCCGGCGGAGCATCGCGCTCTCTATAGCAGGGGTTGGATTGCGGAGGTGAGCTGCGGCCGCTCAGCGATCGCGCCGGCGGCGCGCGCGTTCGATCGGCACCGGCGTCTTGTCGGGCCCGAGCCCGGGCACGCCGGCTTTCGGTATCTTCTCGGCGATGCCGAAGAGCTTCTCGCGCCGGTCCATCTCGGCCCACACGTCCTTGGGCTGCACGCCGCAGGCCGCCCATAGCACCATCACGTGGTACATCAGGTCGGCGCTCTCGCGGATCACTTCCGAGCGGTTGCCGGCGACCGCCTCGATCGCCACTTCCGCGGCCTCCTCGGCCACCTTCTTGGCGATCTTGCGCTTGCTGGAGCGGATCAGGCGGCCGGTGCGGGACGCGAGCGGGTCCTTGGTCTTGCTCGCCAGCACGGCGTCGAAGAGTCGATGAAGCGAATCAGCCATTTAGGGCACCATACGGCGATCGAGTCGCGCAGTGAATCCCTCTCCGCTGCAGAGGGTTAATCGGCGGCCGGCGCGAACTTCGGCGGCCGAAGTGCGCCAATTGCCTTGCGCTTGTGCACGGGTGCGCGCTTGCGCCCCATTCCGCTTGCCCTCCGATCCGGCATGGTCTTTGCTCTTTGCTCCCTGCTGAAGCAGGGCAAGGCATGGCGCGGTTGCATTCGAGCCGGTTGGTTCCGGGAGTTCGTCTGGCGGCCGTGGGGACAGGGAGAGTCGTCATGGTCGTTCTGGAATCGCTTGCGGCAGGGGCTCGGCGCGCCGCCGTCGGCGCGCTCATCGCGTGCGGCGCGTTGCTCGCAGCCGACGCAGCCGTCGCACAGACGCCGATCAAGTTCGCGCTCGACTGGAAGTTCGAAGGCCCGGCGGCCCCGTTCGTGGTCGCGCTCGATCGCGGCTATTACAAGGCCGAAGGACTCGACGTGACGATCGATTCCGGCGCCGGCTCGCTCGAGCCGCTCAACCGGGTCGCCGCCGGCACCTACGACATGGGATTCGCCGACATCAACTCGCTGATCAAGTTCCGCGACGCCAACCCGACCGTGCCGATCAAGGCGATCTTCGTGGTCTACAATAGGCCGCCCTTCGCCATCGTCGCGCGCAAGAGCCGCGGCGTGATCAAGCCGAAGGATCTCGAGGGCAAGAAGCTGGGCGCGCCCGCGCCCGACGGCGCCTACGCGCAGTGGCCGATCTTCGTGCAGGCGAACAACATCGACGCCTCCAAGGTCACGATCGAGAACGTCGGTTTCCCGGTGCGCGAACCCATGCTCGCGGCGGGCCAGGTGGACGCGATCACCGGCTTCTCGTTCTCGTCCTACATCAACCTGAAAGACCGCGGCGTGCCGGCCGACGATATCGTCGTGCTGTTGATGGCGGATTTCGGCGTCAATCTCTACGGCAACGCCATCATCGTGAACCCGAAGTTCGCGGCCGAGAAACCCGAAGCGGTGAAGGCTTTCTTGCGGGCTTTCCTCAAGGGCATGAAGGACACCGTGAAGGATCCCACCAGCGCGGTCGATTCAGTGGTCAAGCGCAATGACGTGGCCAAGAAGGATATCGAGCTCGAGCGGCTGCAAATGGCGCTCAGGGACAACATTCTGACGCCGGAAGTGCGCGCCAACGGCTTCGGCGCCATCGACCCGGCCCGCTTTGAGCGGGCGATCGACCAGATCGGGCTCACCTACAACTTCAAGGCCAAGCCCAAAGCCGGCGACATTTTCGACGCCTCGTTCCTGCCTTCGGCCGCTGACCGCAAGGTCAACTGAGCGGCGGGTCCGGACGCCGTCCGTGTCCGCCTTCGTCGCGCTCGAAGGCGTGAGCCATGTCTATGGCGGCGCCGGCGGAACATTGGCCGTCGAAGGGCTCTCGCTCTCGGTCGAGCGCGGCGAGTTCGCCGCCGTCGTCGGCCCCTCGGGCTGCGGCAAATCCACCCTGATGAAGCTCGCGACCGGGCTGCAATTCCCGTTCAAGGGAACGATCCGGATCGCGGGCGAGGCGGTGACGAAGCCGGTCAAGATCGCCGGCATGGCGTTCCAGGCGCCGACGCTGCTGCCGTGGCGCACTACGCTCGAGAACCTGTTGCTGCCGCTCGAGATCGTACAGCCGCACCGGAGCCAGCTTTCGCGCAAGAAGGGCGAGTACGTCGCCCGCGCCGAGAAGCTCCTGGCCTCGGTCGGCCTCGGCGGCGTCAGCGCGAAATATCCGTGGGAGCTCTCCGGCGGCATGCAGATGCGCGCCTCGCTCTGCCGCGCGCTGATTCACGAGCCCGATCTCTTGATGCTGGACGAGCCCTTCGCCGCGCTCGACGCGTTCACGCGCGAGGAGCTCTGGGGTGTGATCCGCGACTTGCACGCCGCGCGCCGGATCACGGTCGTGCTGGTCACCCACGATCTACGCGAAGCGGTGTTCCTCGCCGACCGCGTCTTCGTCATGTCGGCGCGGCCGGGCCGCATCCTGCTCGAGCGGCGGGTGCACTTCGAGCGGCCGCGCGACCTCGAGATCACGTACACACCGGAATTCCAGGCGGTCGCCCACGAACTGCGCGAGCACATCCACAAGGCGCGCCAATGAACCGTTCGCTCTCGATACGGCTCGCTCCTTGGGTCTTCACCATCGCCCTCTTGGTGCTGTGGGAGCTGGCCGTCGCTCTGCTCCGCATCCCGGTCTTCTTCCTGCCGCCGCCCACCGCGGTGGCGCGCGCGACCTTCGAATTCTGGCCGGCGATCTACCGTAATTCCCTGTTCACGCTCGCCACCACCATGATCGGCTTCGCGCTTGCGGTCGGCTTCGGGCTGGCGCTCGGTCTGCTGGTCGGCTGGTCGCGGACGATCTATGCCGGGCTCTATCCGCTGATGGTGGGCTTCAACGCCATCCCCAAGGTGGCGGTGGTGCCGATCCTGGTCTTGTGGTTCGGCATCGGCTTCGTGCCGGCGTTCCTGACCGCGTTCCTGATCTCGTTCTTTCCGATCGTGGTGAACGTGGCCACCGGGCTCGCCACCATCGAGCCCGAGCTCGAGGACGTGCTGAAGGGCCTCGGCGCCTCCAAGCTCGACATCATGCAGAAGGTCGGCATTCCCCGCTCGCTGCCCTATTTCTTCGGCTCGCTGAAGGTCGCGATCACGCTCGCCTTCGTGGGCTCGGTGGTGTCCGAGACCATCGCCTCCAATTACGGCATCGGAAATCTCATGCTGCAGGCCCAGGCCCAGTTCCAGGTGCCCTTGATCTTCGCCGGCCTGATCGCGCTCGCGGTCGAGGGCATCGTCATGTATTGGGCCATGGCGGTGCTGGAGCGGCGCATGACCGGCTGGGCCCAGCGCTCGGGCTTTGCCCAGGGCTGACCGACCGGCGCCAAGCGGCGGGGCGGATTGCCCGTGGCCGCGATCCGGCTACATTCCGGCGTCACGTTCGCGCTTCCGGCTGGGTCCCGATGTCGCTCTTCCGTCTCTATGCCCGCGTGTTCGCGCTGCTCGGCAACGAGAAGCGGCTCGGCACCTTGCTCGCGTGCGCGAACATCGCGCTCGCTGCGGCGCAGTTCGCGGAGCCCGTGCTGTTCGGCCGCATCATCGACGCGCTGGTCGGCGCCCAGGCCGCGGCCCGCGCACCTACGGTCGGGGATCTGGTATGGCTGCTCGCCGCCTGGGTCGGCTTCGGCCTGTTCACGATCTTCGCCGGCGTCCTGCTCGCGCTCCATGCCGATCGGCTCGCGCACCGGCGGCGGCTCGCCATCATCACGAGCTATTTCGAGCACGTGGTGCAAATGCCGGTCCCGTTCCACGGCGCCATTCATTCCGGCCGGCTGATGAAGGTGATGTTGCAGGGCGCGGACGCGCTCTGGGGCATGTGGCTCTCGTTTTTTCGCGATCACTTTGCCTCGTTCGTCTCGCTGCTGGTGCTCCTGCCGGTCGCGGTGTGGCTGAACTGGCGGCTCGGCTTGCTGCTCGTCCTGCTGCTCGCGTTGTTCGCGGTGCTCACGTATTTCGTGATCCGCCGCACCGAGATTCTGCAGCACGGCGTCGAACGCTTCCATTCCGATCTCGCCGAGCGCGCTTCGGATGCACTCGGCAACGTGGCGCTGATCCAGAGCTTCACCCGCATCGATGCCGAGGTGCGCGGCTTAAGGGACGTGGCCAATCGCTCGCTCGCGGCGCAGATCCCGGTGCTGTCGTGGTGGGCGTTGGTGGCGGTGGCGACGCGCGCCGCGACCACCTTCACGATCCTGGCGATTTTCCTGGTCGGCACCTGGCTGCATATCAACGGCCTCACCTCGATCGGCGAGATCGTCACCTTCGTCGGGATCGCCACCATGTTCGTGGGCAAGCTCGACCAGGCGGTCGCCTTCACCAACCGCATCGTGCTGGACGGGCCGCGGCTCGCCGATTTCTTCGCCGTGCTCGACGCCGCGCCGACAGTGCGCGACCGGCCCGACGCGAAGGATCTCGGGCGGGCGCGCGGCTTGGTCGAGTTCGAGAACGTCACGTTTTCCTACGACGGCTTGCGCCCCGCCGTCGCCGATCTCACGTTTCAGGTCATGCCCGGCGAGACGATCGCGCTCGTGGGCGAGACCGGCGCCGGCAAGTCGACGGCGCTCTCGCTATTGCACCGGGTCATGGATCCGCAATCGGGAATGGTGCGCGTGGACGGCCACGACATTCGCGACCTCACGCTGCTTTCGCTCCGGCGCAATATCGGCGTGGTGTTTCAGGAAGCGCTGATGTTCAACCGCTCGATCGAGGAGAACCTGCGGGTCGGCAAAGCCGATGCGACGGCGGAGGAATTCGAGCACGCCTGCCGGCGCGCCGAAGCTTGGGATTTCATATCCCGCTCCCCGGAAGGGCTCGCCACCAACGTGGGCGAGCGCGGCCGCGCGCTTTCGGGCGGCGAGCGCCAGCGTATCGCCATCGCGCGCGCGCTGCTCAAGGACGCGCCGATTCTGATCATGGACGAGGCCACGAGCTCGCTCGACGCCGCGACCGAAGCCAAGGTAAAGGTCGCCCTCGACGAGGTGATGAAGGGGCGCACCACTTTCGTGATCGCGCATCGGTTGGCCACCGTGCGCAACGCCGACCGCATCTTCGTGTTCCACGCCGGCCGCATCATCGAACGCGGAACTTTCGACGCGCTGGTCGCGCAGGGCGGGCGCTTCGCCGCGCTCGCCGCGGCGCAGTTCATGGTCCCGCGCGCCGAAGCCGCACCCGCTACCGTGCCGGTGGAGGAAGAGTGATTATTTTCTCGGCACCCCCGGGACAAGCCGGGGGGTCCACGCTCCAATTCTCGAATCAGTCAGAAAATGGCGGATGGCCGGGTCACCCCCGGATTAAACCCGGGGGCGGCCATGACGAATTGACCGCGGGTTAGCGCAACCGTTCCAGGATCGAGACGTAGTTTGCGACCGCGACCCCGCCCATGTTGAAGATGCCGCCGAGCTGGGCGTTCTTCACCTGCATGTCGCCGGCCTTGCCGAGCAGCTGCATCGCGGTGATCGCGTGCATGGATACGCCGGTGGCGCCGATCGGGTGACCCTTGGACTTGAGCCCGCCCGACGGATTGACCGGCAGGCGGCCGTTCTTCTCGGTGACGCCCTCCTCGATCACGCGCGCGCCCTCGCCGGGCTTGGCCAAGCCCATGGCCTCGTACTCGATCAGCTCGGCGATGGTGAAGCAGTCGTGCGTCTCGACGAACGAAAGATCGTCGAGCTTGAGGCCGGCCGCGGCCAGCGCGCGCTGCCAGGCCTCGGTGCAGCCTTCGAACTTCAGGATTTCGCGCTTGGACATGGGCAGGAAGTCCTGCGCGTGCGCCGCCGCGCGGAACGCGACCGCGGGCCGGCCGAGCTTGAGCGCGGTCTCGACGTCCGCGAGCACGATTGCGGCCGCGCCGTCGGAGACCAGCGAGCAGTCGGTGCGCTTCAGGGGCCCCGCCACGCGCGGGTTCTTGTCGCTCTCGGTGCGGCAGAACTCGTAGCCCAAGTCCTTCCGCATCTGCGCGTAAGGGTTGGCGACCCCGTTTTTGTGATTCTTCGCCGCGATCCGCGCCAGCGCATCGGATTGATCGCCGTGCGCCTGGAAATAGAGGTCCGCGATCTTGCCGAACACGCCGACGAAGCCTCCGGCCGTGCCGCCGTCTTCGGGAAGGTAGGAGGCGCTGAGCAACACTTTGCCGACCTCGGCGGGCGGCGTCTTCGACATTTGCTCGACCCCGACCACGAGCGCGATCCTCGCGCTTCTGGCGGCGATCGCCTTGATGCCCTGATGCACCGCGGCCGAGCCGGTGGCGCAGGCATTCTCGACCCGCGTCGCCGGCTTGAAGCGGAAGGCGGGATCCGCCTGCAGCACCAGCGCGGCGGTGAAATTCTGCGGCGTAAAGCCGCCGTTGCAGTGGCCGAGCACGATCTCGTCCACGTCCTTGGCCTCGATGCCGGCATCGGCGAGCGCCGCGTTCGCCACGCGCACCACCAGGCTTTCGACCGTCTCGGCATCGAGCTTGCCGAACGGCGTATGGGCGTAGCCGACGATGCATGCGGTCATGGGCGCCTCCGCGAGCAGACTATAGGCCGCGATAGTCTCCGCGGCGAGCCTCTTTGCCTCGCGCGGCGGGACACGCTAGGAAGGACGCCCGCGGCGACCGCTCGCCGCCGATCCAGTACTCGCCGAAATGTCGCCGCATTGAGCGAACCTGTCTTGCCCGTGCCGCCCCGTATCGCCCGACTTGCGTTGATTCCCGGATTTCTGCTCGCGCTCGCCCTCGCGGCGCCCGCGGCCGCCGGGCCCTATATCGTGGTCGAGGCCGACAGCGGCAAGGTGCTCGCGCAGCACGACGCCGGCCGCCAGTGGTACCCGGCCTCGGTCACCAAGCTGATGACCGTCTATCTCACCTTCCGCGCGCTGCGCGCCGGCAAGGTGAAGCTCGACACGCCGCTCACCGTCTCCGAGACCGCCCATGCCCAGCCGCCCTCCAAGATGGGCCTCCAGGTCGGGGCGCAGGTGACGGTCGACAACGCGCTCAAGATGCTGATGGTGAAATCCGCGAACGACGTCGCCGTGGTGCTGGCCGAGGGCGTCGGCGGCAGCCTCTCCGCATTCGTGAAGGCGATGAACGACGCGGCCGACGACCTCGGCATGAACGGCACCCAGTTCAGGAACCCGAACGGCCTGCCCGACGAGGAACAGGTCACCACCGCCCGCGACATGGCGGTGCTCGCCCGCGCCCTGATCCGCGAGTATCCCGAGCACGAGATGCTGTTTCGCATCCCGGCCATCCAGTACGGCAGGCGGGTGATGCGCAACCACAACCGGCTGATCGACCGCTTCCCGGGCATCGACGGCATGAAGACCGGCTTCATCTGCTCCTCGGGCTTCAACGTGGTCGCCACCGCCAAGCGCGGCGACAAGCACCTGATCGTGGTCGTGTTCGGCGCGCGCTCGTCGCTGAGCCGCGCCGAGGACGCGGCCCGCCTGTTCGAACGCGGCTTTGGCGGTCCGTTGGCGCTGGCAAATCTCTTCGCCGGCGAGCGGCCGACGCTCGAGCAGGTGGCGAACGTCGCGGTCGGACCGGTCGACATGCGCGAGGAGATGTGCGACCGCCGCCGCCGGCGCGGCAAGAAGCCGCTGGTGGAGACCGACCTCGACGAGGACGCTGACGATCCCGAAACCAAGGCGCTCCTGAACAACGGCCCGAAGCAAACGCTCTTGATCGATTTGCCGCCCTCGATGCCGCCGATCCGGGTCTGGGCCGGGTTGAAGCAGCCGGCCGAAACCAAGGCGACTGAGACCCGGAGCCGCAAGACGCGCGTGTCACGGACGAAGAAAACCAAGGCGACCGCCGACGTAAAGCCGAAGGCCAAGGCTACCGAGGCAAAGTCGACCGAGGCCAAGGCGAAGCCGAAAACGGTCACCGGCAAGGCCAAGACGAAAGAATCGCCGAAGCCCGCCACCACCGCGCCGGAGCCGAAGCCGGCGCCGACCCGCGTTTCGACTCCGGCGCCGGCGCCGCGCCCGGGCGGCTGATCGAGGATTTGCGAGCCGCCGACCGATGAACCCGAACCAGCCCGCTTTGACGCCGCCCGCCGAGCCGATCGCGCTCTCGGTGCTCACGGGTTTTCTCGGCGCCGGGAAGACCACGCTGCTGCAGAAGCTGGTTGCGGATCCCGCGCTCTCCGACGCGGCGGTGCTCATCAACGAAGTCGGCGAGGCGGCGCTCGATCATCTGTTCGTCGAGGTGCTCGACGAGCGGCTTCTGTTGCTCGCGAGCGGGTGCCTGTGCTGCACGGTGCGCGGCGACCTCCTCGATTCCCTGGAGAACATCGCGTACCTCCGCGACGAGGGCCGCGTGTCGTTTCGCCGCGTGGTGATCGAGACCACCGGACTCGCCGATCCGGCGCCGCTCCTGCATCTGGTGATGACGCATCCCTATCTCGTGCAGCGCTATCGCCTCGACGGCATCGTGACCTTGATCGACGCGGTGAACGCAGGCGCCACCCTCGACGCCCACGAGGAGGCGGTGAAGCAAGTGGCGATGGCCGACCGCCTCGTGCTCACCAAGACCGATCTCGTCGCCGGCCCCGAGCGTGAGCGCCTGACGGCGCTACGCGCGCGTTTGAAGCGGCTCAATCCGGCGGCGCCCGTGTTCGATGCTGCGAATGGCGAGGCGACCGCCGCCGCCTTGCTCGACGCCGGTCTCTATGAGCCGTCGGGCAAGATTCCGGACGTCGCCCGCTGGCTCGCCGAGGAAGCGGTCGCGGGCGCGGTCAGCGCGCCGAGCACCGGCCGCGAGCCGCATCGCCACGACGAGCGTATCCGCGTCTTCACCATCGCGACCGAGGCCGCGATCCCGCTCTCGACGCTCGAGGACTTCCTCGAGCTCCTGCGCGCCACCCATGGCGAGAAGCTCCTGCGGCTGAAGGGCATCGTGCGCATAGCCGAGGAGCCCGACCAGCCCCTGGTGCTGCACGCCGTGCAGCAGGTCCTGCATCCGCCGGTGCGCTTGGCCCGCTGGCCCGACGACGACCGCCGCTCGCGCCTGGTCTGCGTCACCCGCGACCTGGAGCCGAGCGTGGTCCAGCGCCTGCTCAACGCGTTCCTTGGCATTCCTGCCGCCGACACGCCCGACCGGGCCGCTTTGCTCGATAATCCCTTGGCGATCCGGCCCGGCGCACAGGCCGGCTAGGCGGGCCCTTGCCAGCGGCGGGGCCTTGCGGAATCTAGAGGGGGCGTTCCCGCCGAGACGGAGCGCCATGACCACAAGCGGCCGAGAAGCCGCCCGGGGAGGGAAGCCGATGTTCGAGAGTCTGACGCGCGAGTACCGCTATCTGCGCGGCGCGCTGCGCACGCTCAAGATGACGACGCCGATCGCGAAGAACCCGACCCGCGTGTTCCCGTTCGTGATCGAAGAGCTCGCCGCCAAGTACGGCGAGAAGGAAGCGCTGCTCTCCGACCGCGAGCGCTACTCCTATGCCGAGCTCGACGCACGCGCCAACCGCTACGCCCGCTGGGGGCGGGCCCAGGGTCTCGGCAAGGGCGACGTGATTTGCCTCCTGATGCAGAACCGGCCGGAATATTTCGTGATCTGGCTGGGCTTGACCCGCATCGGCGCCGTGGTCGCGCTCCTCAACACCAATCTAAACGGCCACCCGCTCGCCCATTGCATCTCGATCGTGAAGCCGAAGCACATCATCGTCGCGGCCGAGCTGCTCGAACATTTCCGCTCGGCTCAGCCGCACATTCAGAATCCGCCCAAGGTCTGGATGTATGGCGGCGGCAATTCCGGCGCCGCCCGCATCGATGAGTTGATCCCGACGCTCGACGGCGGCCGGCTCTCGGAATCCGAGCGCGCCAAGCTCACCATCGAGGACCGCGCGCTCTATATTTATACCTCCGGCACCACCGGCCTGCCCAAGGCCGCGAACATCAACCACTATCGGCTGATGCTCGCGAGCCACGGGTTTGCCGGCGCCATGAACACCGGCCCGAACGACCGCATGTACGACTGCCTGCCGCTCTACCACACCAACGGCGGGGTGCTCGCGACCGGCGCGGTGCTGGTCGGCGGCGGCTGCACCGTGATCCGCGAGCGGTTCTCCTCGCGCGAATTCTGGAACGACGTGGTGAAGTGGGACTGCACCATGTTCTTCTACATCGGCGAGCTCTGCCGCTATCTCGTCACCGCGCCGCC
The DNA here is from genome assembly GCA_023269635.1 of Hyphomicrobiales bacterium. GTDB lineage: Bacteria > Pseudomonadota > Alphaproteobacteria > Rhizobiales > Xanthobacteraceae > JAHFPN01. Next base: position 39,605 of record JAHFPN010000002.1, read on the forward strand.
CTCGGAAGCCGAGAAGCGTCACAAGATCCGCCTTTGCTGCGGCAACGGGCTCCGGCCGGACGTGTGGGGCCCGTTCCACGACCGCTATCGCATTCCGCAGATCCTCGAGTTCTACGCGGCGACCGAAGGCAACGTCGCCTTCTTCAATTTCAGCGGCGAGCCCGGCGCGGTCGGCCGCCTGCCCTGGTATCTCGCGCATCGCTTTCCGATCGCCACCGTGGAGTTCGACATCGAAAAAGAGCAGCCGGTGCGCGGGCCGGACGGCTTCTGCGTGAAGGCCACACCCGATACGATCGGCGAGGTGATCGGAAGAATCATCAACGACCCGGATAAGCCTGCCAACCGCTTCGAGGGTTACGCCGACAAGGAATCGACCGACAAGAAGATCCTGCGCGACGTGTTCGAGAAGGGCGACGCTTATTTCCGCACCGGCGACCTCATGCGCCAGGACGAGAACGGCTTCTTCTATTTCATCGACCGCATCGGCGACACGTTTCGCTGGAAGAGCGAGAACGTCGCCACCTCCGAGGTGTCGGAGACCATGACCACGTTCCCCGGCATCAAGGAGGTCAATGTCTATGGCGTCCCGGTTCCCGGCTACGACGGCAAGGTCGGCATGGCGACGGTGGTGGCCGACGGCAATCTCGACCTTTCGGGCCTGCACCACTACCTGGTCGAGAACCTGCCCGAATACGCCCAGCCCGCTTTCTTGCGCATTCGCCACGAGATCGACGTCACCGGCACGTTCAAGCATCGCAAAGTCGATCTCGTGAAGGAGGGCTTCGACCCGGCGAACACGAACGACGACCTGTTCTTCAACGACCAGAAGCAGCGCTCGTTCGTTCCGCTCGACCGCAAGCTGTTCGAGCAGATCCGGTCGGGCGAGGTCCGGCTGTGAGCGATGGCGGCGACGCCCGCGGAGCTGCTCGTCTTCTGGCGTGAAGCCGGGCCCGAGCGCTGGTTCAAGTCCGAGCCCGCGTTCGACGGCCGCGTGCGCGAGCGCTTTCTTGGCGTCCACGAAGCCGCGGCCGCCGGCCGGCTGCGCGACTGGGAACGAACCGCCGAAAGCGCGCTCGCGCTCGTGATCGCGCTCGATCAATTCCCGCGCAACATGTTCCGCGGCACGGCGCGCGCGTTCTCGACCGACGCGCTGGCGCGCGCCGCGGCCCGCCGCGCGGTCAAGAACGGCTTCGACCGGACGATCCCGATGCCGGAGCGCAATTTCCTCTATCTCCCGTTCGAGCACAGCGAGGACCTTGCCGACCAGGAATTCGGCCGCGCCCTGTTCGAGGCGGCCGGCGACCCCGAGGCTGTGCGCTGGTCGAAGCTTCACCGCGACGTGATCCGCCGCTTCGGCCGCTTTCCGCACCGGAACGAGATCTTGGGCCGCGCTTCGACGCCCGAGGAGATCGCCTATCTCGAGGGCGGCGGCTTTCGCGCCTGAGCGGCGGGAGCTTTAAGCTTAACGCGAGCTTTCCGTTGCCGTCGCCGCGCGCTCCGTCGCATGAAGGCGCGCGGCCGGAAGCTTGGTAAACGCTTTGCGACTCCCCGGTTCGCCGAACGGATTCTTAATTGCGGCGGTATTCAATGCCACCCGGCGGCCACAAGATCACAAACGGGGAGAGCGGCGCCGTGTCCGTCGTCCACTCGGGCGAAGCCGGTTTGCATCAATTGCGTGCGAACGTGCGCAAGGCCTTCTCGCGCCTGAACGCGCTGTTCGGCGACGGCAGCGATCAGTCGATCGCGCGCCGCATGGCGGGAACCGCGTTCCTGATCCGTGTCGCCAGTGCGGCGGTGATCTTCTTCTCCCAAGTTCTGCTCGCGCGCTGGATGGGCCGCTTCGAATTCGGCATCTACGTATATGTCTGGACTTGGGTGCTCTTGCTCGGCGGCCTGGTGCCGCTCGGAATTCCGTCGGCGGCGCAGCGCTTCATTCCCGAATATCTCGGTCGTGGCGAGCTCGATCGCCTGCGCGGCTTCCTGGTCGGCAGCCGTTGGCTCGCCTTCGGCCTCGGCACCGCCGCGGCGCTGATCGGCGTCCTGCTCATCCATTCCTTCGGCCGCTATCTCCAAGCCTATTACCTCGTGCCGCTGGTGCTCGCCTGCGTGTGTCTTCCGATCTACGCGGTCGGCGACACCCAGGACGGGATCGCGCGCTCGTTCAACTGGATCGACCTTGCGCTCGGGCCCGCCTATCTCGCGCGCCCGGTCCTGATCCTGGTGTTCATGGCGGCCGCGCACGCGCTCGGCGCGGCCTCGACCGCGACCGCGGCCATGATCGCGGCCACGATCGCGACCTGGCTGTTGACTTTCCTGCAGCTCGTGCTGCTCGAGCGCCGGCTGAAGCAGGAGGTTGCGCCGGGCCCGCGCGTCCAAGAGGCCGGGGTCTGGTTCCGCACCGCGCTCCCGATCTTCATGGTGGGCGGGTTCTATTTCCTGCTCACCTACACCGACATCCTCGTGCTCGAGGCGTTCTATGGGCCGAACGACGTCGCGGTCTATTACGCGGCGACCAAGACGCTCGCGCTCGTCGCCTTCGTCTATTTCTCGGTCTCGGCCGCGACCGCGCACCGCTTCAGCGAGTATCACGTGGCCGGCGCGCGCGAGAAGCTCGAAACCTTCCTCGGCAACGCGATCCAGTGGACGTTCTGGCCGTCGGTGATCGCGACGCTCGGCCTGCTCGCGATCGGTAAGCCGGTGCTGGCCTTGTTCGGCGCCGGCTTCGACCAGGGCTATCCCTTGATGTTCGTGCTCGCGGTCGGCCTGCTCGCGCGCGCCGCCATCGGCCCGGTGGAGCGGCTCTTGAACATGGTGGGCGAGCAGCGTGCTTGCGCCGCCGTCTACGCCACCGCCTTCGCGGTTAATCTCGGACTCTGCCTGCTCCTGGTGAAGCCGCTCGGCACGATGGGCGCCGCGATCGCCACCGCGAGCGCCATGGTCACCGAGTCGGCGCTCCTGTTCGTCGTAACCAAATGGCGCCTCGGCCTCCATGTCTTCGTCTGGCGCCCGCGCAGCGCGTAACGCGAGGGCGCCGGCCATGGGCGCGCTGCGTTCGCCGTTCCCCGCCGCCGCGTTGCGCCGGCAGACGCACGCGCCCTCGGCGCGCCGCGCCTATGTACCCGCGCACCGAAGCGACGGCCTCGCCGTCGACTTGAAGCCGCTCGCCGGCCTCGAAACCTCCGACTGGAACCGCTGGCGCGAGCTCGCTGACTGCGCGCTGCAGCCGAACGTGTTCTACGAGCCGGCCTTTGCCCGCGCCGCGGCGAACCTGCCGTGGTCGCGCGGGGTCGGCGCGCTGCTCGTGCGCTCGGGCTCGCGACTGATCGGCGCGCTCGCAGGGCGGGTCGAGGGGCCGCTGCAAGGCCGGCCGATCCCGACCTTCGTCGCCTGGGCGCATCCCTATGCGCCGCTCTCGACGCCGCTTCTAGACCGCGAAGCGGCGGAAACAGCGGTCGCCGCCTTGCTGCACGATCTGCCGCTCTTGCCGGGCGCCCCGCGGGTCGCCTTGTTCCCGCTCATCGACGAGGACGGACCGGTGGCGCGCCTTCTCGCCGACCATCTCTATCGCCGGATGCGGCCTTTGCATCGGCTCGACGCGCACGCGCGCGCGGCGCTCGTCCTCGCCGGCGGCGATCCGCTCGCGTCCGTTCCTGCGAAAAAACTGAAAGAGCTCGGCCGCCAGCGCCGGCGCTTGGCGGAACTCGGCGCGCTCGACCGCGTGAGCATCGGAGGCGAGGGGATCGAGGCCGCGGTCTCGACATTCCTGGAGCTTGAGGCGTCGGGCTGGAAGGGCCGCATCGGCGGCGCCGCGGCCGCCCACCCGGAGACCGCGCGCTTTCTCGCTGAGGCGGTCGCCGGTCTCGCGCGCGAGGGCAAGGCGCGGGTCGATCTCATAACGCTCGACCGGAAGCCGCTCGCCGCGACCATCGCGCTGTTCTCCGGCGACCGCGCCTGGTTCTGGAAGACCGCCTATGACGAGCGTTACGCGCATTTTTCGCCGGGTGTGCTCGGTGCGCTCGCGCTCACCGAAGACCTCGGCCGTGACCAACACATCGCGCGGGTCGATTCCTGCGCCATCGCCCATCACCCGATGATCGACCACCTGTGGAGCGGCCGGCAGGCGATGGCGGATTGGCTGGTGGCGCTTTCGGGCTCGGTGCCGTTCAGGATCGAGCTTGCCGCCGAGCGACTTCGCCGCACGGCGTATCATTCGCTGAAAGCGCTGCGCGATCGACTGCGCGGCCCGATCAGGCACGGTCCCGCAGCAGCCGGCGGATGACCTTGCCGGTCGTGGTCATCGGCAGCTGGTCGATGAAGGCGACCTCGCGCGGATATTCGTGCGCCGAGAGCCGCGTGCGCACGAATGCCTGGATCTCGGCCGCGAGCGTGTCGGTGGGCTGAAAGCCCGGCTTCAACTGCACGAACGCCTTCACGATCTCGGTGCGGAGCTGGTCCGGCTTGCCGACGGCGGCGGCGAGCGCCACCGCCGGATGCTTGATCAGGCAATCCTCGATCTCGCCCGGGCCGATGCGGTAGCCGGCCGAGGTGATCACGTCGTCGTCGCGGCCGACGAAGCGCACGTAGCCCTCGTCATCCGCTTCGCCCTGGTCGCCGGTGGTCATCCAGTCGCCGATGAACTTGTCGCGGGTCGCGTCCGGCCGCTGCCAGTATTCGAGGAACATCACCGGGTCCGGCCGCTTGACCGCGATCTGGCCGAGCTCGCCCGGCTTGCATCGGCTGCCGTCGGCGCGGATCACCGCGACGTTGTGCCCCGGGACGGGCTTGCCGATATAGCCGGGCTTGGAGACGCCGAGCAGCGCCGAGGACGAAAGCACGAGGTTGCATTCGGTCTGGCCGTAGAATTCGTTGATGACGAGGCCGAGCGCCTCGCGGCCCCATTCATAGGTCTCGATCCCGAGCGACTCGCCGCCCGAGCCGAGGGTGCGGAGCGAAAGCTTCTGCTTCGACCGGCCCGCCGAGCGCAGCATGCGGAGCGCGGTCGGCGGGATGAAGGCGTTGCGGATTTCCGCTTCGGCCATGAGCGCGAACGCTTCCTGCGGATCGAACTTCTCGAATTTCTTGGCCACCACCGGCACGCCGAGCGAGAGCGCGGGCAAGAGCACATCGAGCAGCCCGCCGGCCCAGGCCCAGTCCGCCGGCGTCCACATCCGGTCGCCGGGCTGCGGCATGAAATCGTGCGGCAGCTCGACGCCCGGCATGTGCCCCAAGAGCACCCGGTGGCCGTGCAGAGCGCCCTTGGGCGGACCCGTCGTGCCCGACGTGTAGATCATCATGGCCGGATCGTCGGGGCCGGTGTTTGCCGGCATGAGGCTGGGCGAAGCGCGCGCGAGCGTCTCTTTGAAGCCGAGCGCGCCGTCCGCGGCGCCGTCGATCGAAAGCACGAGCTTGAGTTCGGGCAGCTTGCCGCGGATCTCAGCGAGCTTCGCGAGCCCCGCGGCATTAGTCACCGCTGCGCGCGCGCCGGAATTCTCCAGGCGATAGACCAACGCCTCGACGCCGAACAGACCCGCGAGCGGCAAGGCCACGGCGCCGAGCTTGTAGCTTGCGAAATGCGCGATCGCGGTTTCCGGCGTCTGCGGCAGGATGATCGCGACCCGGTCGCCGCGCTTGATGCCGTGCGCTTGCAGCGCGTTGGCCAGCCGGTTCGAGTCCTCGCTGAGCCTGCCGTAGCTCACGGCCTCGAGGCCGCGCGGCCCCTGCACCAGGATCGCCGCGCGCTCCGGCTCGGCCGCCGCCCACTTGTCGCAAGCATCGACGGCGATGTTGTAACGCGCAGGAATTTTCCAGCGGAACGCCGCGTAGAGCCGCTCGTAATCGCGGATGTCGGGCAGGATCGGCATCGGATCTTCGCTTAGACGCTAGCGCGCCTAGTCCGGCACCGCCAGCACGAGCGCCCAGAACACCTTGTACTTGGAGTTCGGCGCATAGGCGGTGGCAATGCCGAACCGCGTCGCCCCCGGCAACAGCATGTTCTTGTTGTGCGAGGCGGAATCGCGCCAGCCGGAGAACGCCTCCGCGAGCGTGCGGTAGCCGGCGCCGATGTTCTCCACCGCGCGCGCGGCATCGTAGCGCGCCGCCTTGAGCCGCTCGATGAAGCCGCGGCCGCCGGGTTCGTGCGCTAATTTGTCGGCGGCGGCCATTCGTTTGGCTTGCTCGGCGGCGATCGCGACCAGCTTCTCGTCGATCGTGACCGCGGGCAGGCCGTTGGCGCGGCGATAGTCGGAAAGCAGCGAAGCCGCAGCCGCGACGTTCACCTGCGCGTCCGGCCGCGCGAGGTTCTCATAGAACGGCGGGGATTTCTCGACCTCGAAACTGGTGCCGCACGCCGCCAGCGCGAGCGCGGCGAGCGCGAGAGCCGTTGTGGCGCGAAGTCGCATGGCGCCTGCCTAGCAGGATCGAGGAGCGCGAGCGAGCCGCGCCCGGCCGGAAAAGGGCGCCGGGCCAATTCTATTCGCCGCCGGTTTCTGGTATCGCAGTTCTTCGTTTCGATCTCGCTCGGTTGGGCAGACTCCCATCCGAAACCGGGCACGGGTCAGAGAATGAATCAGACGAAAGCGCGCAGCTCTGCCGCCGGCCATCTCGAAGACCGCCTGCGTGCCGGGCGCTTCGTGATGACCGCCGAGATCACGCCGCCGGTCTCCTGCAGCCGCGACGATCTTCTGGCCAAGGCGCTGCCGCTCAAGGGCCTGGCCTCGGCGGTGAACGTCACCGACGGCGCCGGCGCGCGCTCGCACATGAGCTCGCTGGCCGCGGCATCGATCCTGCTCGAGTCCGGCATCGAGCCGATCGTGCAATTCACCTGCCGCGACCGGAACCGCATCGCTTTGCAGAGCGATCTCATGGGCGCCGCGGCGCTCGGCATCCGCAACATCCTGGTGCTGCGCGGCGACGACCCCAAGGCCGGCGACCAGCCCGACGCCAAGCCGGTGTTCGACCTCGATTCCCGGCAAGTGATCGAGATGGCTGCGCGCATACGCGACCGCGGCGAGCTTCCCAACGGCCGCAAGGTGGCGGGCAAGGCGGATTTTTTCCTTGGCGCCGCCGACGCGCCGATCGATCCGCCCGCCGATTGGAAACCGAGCTCGCTCCGGGGGAAAATCGAGTCCGGCGCCCAGTTCGCGCAGACCCAGTTCTGCATGGACCCCGCGGTGGTGCGGCGCTACATGCGGCGGCTCGCGGACGAGGGACTCGCCGGCAAACTGTTCTTTCTGATCGGCATCGCGCCGCTGCGCTCCGCGAAGTCCGTGAGCTGGATGCGCGAACACCTGTTCGGGACCATCATCTCCGACGCCATCGTGCAGCGCATGGAGAATGCCGAAAACGCCGAGGCCGAGGGCAAGCGGGTGGCCGTGGAATTGATCGCCGAGCTCAGCGAAATCCCCGGCGTGTCGGGCGTGCACATCATGGCGCCGAACAACGACAAGGCGATCCCCGAAGTGATCGCGGCCGCCGAGCCGCATCTGCACCGCGCCGACGCCGGCGTGGAGCGCAAACCGGCAGCGGCCGAAGCGCCGGCACCGGCGCAGTATCTTTGGGAGCAGTAGTGGGTGGGCGATGCCGGCGCGTGAGAGTTTCGAGACCGTCGACGGCTGCAAGATCCGGATCATGCGGGCCGGCAAGGGCGCGCCGCTCCTCTATCTGCACGGCGCGCGCGGGATCAGCGCGTGGCTGCCGTTCATGGAGCAGCTTTCCGCGCACTTCGACGTGATCGTGCCCGAGCATCCCGGCTTCGGCGCCTCCGACACGCCCGAATGGCTCGATAATGTCGGCGACCTCGCCTACTTCTATCTCGATGCGCTCGCAGCGCTGAAGCTCGAGCGCGTGACCCTGGTCGGCTCCTCGCTCGGCGGCTGGATCGCGGCCGAGCTCGCGGTGCGCTCGACGGCGCGGCTCGCGCGGCTCGTGCTCTCGGCCGCCGCCGGCATCCACGAGAAGGGGCTCCGCAAGGGCGACTTCTTCTTGTGGTCGCGGGAGGAGCTCGTGCGCAACCTCTTCCACGATCAGAAGCTCGCGGAAGAAGCGCTGAAGCATGAGGCGTCCGAAGCCGAGCTGATGACCGAGGCCAAGAACCGGCTCACCACCGCGAAGCTCGGCTGGCAGCCGCGGCTCTACAATCCGCACCTCGCCAAGTGGCTGCACCGCATCGACGTGCCGACCTTGCTGATCTGGGGCGATGACGACAAGGTGATCCCGGCCGGCTACGGGCCGGCGTTTCAGAAACTGATCCCCGGGTCACGGCTCGAGGTCATCAAGAATTGCGGTCACATGCCGCAGATCGAGCGCACCGACGACTGGGTCGGCAAGATCGTCGGCTTCGCCAAGGAGAAGAGCGCATGAAGTTCTTCGCCTTCCATCTGATGCCCTATGCCGCGCTCGATCCGGACTACGACAAGAAATACAACTCGGCTTGGGTCACGCTGCCCAACACCTATTACGACCCGAAGATCGGGCACGCGCTCTACAACCGCTATCTCGACGAGCTCGAGCTGGCGGACGCCATGGGCTTCGACGGCGTCTGCGTGAACGAGCACCATCAGAACGCCTATGGCCTGATGCCAATTCCGGGCGTGATGGCCGGCGCGCTCGCGCGCCGCACCAAGCAGGCCAAGATCGCCGTGCTCGGCCGCGCGTTGCCGCTGCTCAACAATCCGCTGGTGGTGGCCGAAGAGTTCGCGATGCTCGACAACATCACTGCCGGCCGTTTCGTCGCCGGCTTCGTGCGCGGCATCGGCGCCGAATATCATTCCTGGGGCGCCAACCCGGCGGAGTCGCACGACCGCTTCCACGAGGCGCACGATCTGATCGTGCGCGCCTGGACCGAGCCCGGGCCGTTTACGTTCGAGGGCAAGTACTACCACTTCGAATACGTGAACTGCTGGCCGCGGCCCTATCAGCAGCCGCATCCGCCGATCTGGATTCCCTCGCAGGGCAGCCGCGAAACCATCGAATGGGCCTCGCACCCGTCGCGGAAATACACCTATCTCCAGACTTTCAGTCCGGTCACGGCGCTGGCGCGCTACATGCAGATGTATCGCGACACCGCGCAGAAATACGGCTACACCGCGACGCTCGATCAGGTCGGCTGGGCGATCCCGACCTATGTCGCCGAGAGCGACGAGATCGCCCGCCGCGAGGCCAAGCCTCACATCGAATTTTTCATGAACAAGCTCCTGCGCATGCCGCAGGAAATGCTGCTGCCGCCCGGCTATCTCTCGCTGCAATCGCTGAAGGGCGTCTTGAGCGCCAAGCGCGGCCTTAGCGGAGCGCAGCATACGGTCGACAGCCTGATCGAGAGCGGCATGTTCCTGTGCGGCAGTGCGTCCACGGTGCGCGAGAAGCTGGAGAAATATCAGAAAGAGATCGGTTTCGGATATCTCTTGCCGGCGATCCAGTTCGGATCGTTGCCGCACGAGCTGACCAGGAAGAGCGTCGAAATGTTCGCTCGTGAAGTGATCCCGCATTTCCGGAAGCGCGATGCCGGCGCGGCGCGCGCGGCCGTGGCGGGACGGGCCTGAAGCGGCGAAGATCGCTCAAGCGGAGAGGAGGAGGCTTTGCCGACGAGAACGAAAGCCAAGGCGGCGGCTGCGCGGAAATCGACCCGGACCAGAGCCGCGTCCGCCGCGAGTCCGGTGTTTGCCCGCGGCCTGAAGATCCGCCGCGAGATGCTGGGGCCGCAGTTCGCCGAAGCGGAGATCGACCCGGCCGGCGATTTCATGTGGGTCCTGCACGATTGGGTGACCACCGCCTGCTTCGGCGCCATGTGGGGGCGGCCCGGGCTCGCGCCCAAGATCCGGAGCGCCGTCACGCTCGCGATCATGGTGGCGCAGGGCCGGCCGCGCGAAGTCAGGATGCACGTCAAGGCCGGGCTCAAGAACGGGCTCACCAAGCAGGAGATCGCCGAGGTGCTGCTGCATTCGCTGGTCTATTGCGGCGTGCCGCGCGGCTCGGAGGCGTTCCGCGCCGCCGACGAAATGCTGCGCGAGCTTGAGCAGGGGAAGGCCTGAGCGCCCATGAGCGGTTCGATCGGCTTTATCGGCATCGGCAACATGGGCCGGCCCATGGCCGCGAACCTCGTGCGCGGCGGCCATGCCGTGATCGTCTATGACGTCGCGCCCGAGCGCGCGCGCGGCTTCGCCGACGAGCATCAGGCCCGCGCGGTCTCGAGCCTCGCCGAGCTTGGCCGCGGCGCCGGAACCGTAATCACCATGCTGCCCACCGGGCGCGACGTGCGCGCGGCGCTGCTCGAGATGGAGGGCGGCGCGCTTGCCAAGAGTCTGAAAGCCGGCAGCATCGTGATCGACATGAGCTCGTCCGATCCGGTCGGCACGCGCGAGCTCGGAAAGGAGCTCGCCGCGCGCGGGGTCCGCCTGGTGGACGCGCCGGTATCCGGCGGCGTCGTCCGGGCTAAGGACGGCTCGCTCGCCATCATGATCGGTGGCGACGCCGAGACGATCGAGGCGGTGAAGCCGATCCTCGGCCATATGGGAAAGCGGCTCTTTGAAGTTGGCGGCCTCGGCAATGGTCACGCCATGAAGTGCCTGAACAATTTCATCGCCGCGACCCAATTCGCCGCCGCCGCCGAGGCCATGCGGGTAGGCAAGGAATTCGGGCTCGACCCCAACGTCATGTTCGACGTCATCAACGCCTCGACCGGCCGGAGCTTCGCGTCCGAGAACCTGATGAAGCAGGAGGTGATTTCGGAACGCTTCGGCACCGGCTTCACCGTGGGTCTGCTCGCCAAGGACGTGAAGATCGCGGCCGATCTCGCCGAGCAGATCGGCGTCGAGGCGCCGATCGGACGGCTCACGCGGGATCTGTTTCGCGAGGCGAGCGATACGCTCGGCGCCGATCAGGATCATTCCAGCGCCGTGCTCGCCTGGAACAAGCGCGGCAAGAAACGCGGCTAGATCGGGATCTCGATGCGCACCGTCACGCAGACGGTCGATATCGAAACCGACCCGGCCAAGGTCTGGGCGATCGTGGGCGACTTCAACGCCCTACCGGCCTGGAACCCGGGTCTCGCTTCGAGCGAGCTCGAGGAGGGCGGCAAGGTGCGCTATCTCGTCCGCCGCGCCGGCGGGCACGTGCGCGAGCGGCTGATCGAGCGCGACGATGCCCGGCGCCTCATCCGCTACAGCATGTTCGAGACCGGCCTGCCGGTGAGCCGGCACGCCGCCACGATGCAGGTGGCGGCCAGGGGCAAGGGTTCGACGGTAACTTGGTCCTGCGAGTTCGAATCCAAAGGCCCGCCGGACGCCGAGGTCGCGGCCATCTTCAAGCAGATTTTCACCGGAGGGCTTTCCAACCTGAAAGCCATGCTGGAGAATAGAGCTTAAGTCCGCCCGGTGCCGGCCTACGGCGCGGGGCTATAACGAGTAGGGAGGACATCGTGAGACGTTTGACACTGAGCCTGATGACGGCGGCCTTCGTTGGCGCTTCGCTGACGGCGGCGGCCTTCGCGCAGGACAAGCCGGTCGAGTGGCGCTTTTCGCATTGGGTGCCGCCGAGCCATTCGATGCACGTCTCGGCCCTGGCCTGGGCGGAGTCGATCAAGAAGGCGTCGAACGGCACCATCGACATCAAGATTTTCCCGGCCCAGCAGCTCGGCAAGGCCTTCGACCACTACAACATGGCCCGTGACGGCATCGTGCAGATCGCGCACGCCAACCCGGGCTACGAGCCCGGCCGCTTCGCGGTCATGGGCGCGGCGGAACTTCCGTTCCTGGTCGCCAATGCCAAGGACGGCAGCGCCGCGATCGACGCTTGGTACCGGCGCTATGCCGGCAAGGAGATGGCGGACGTCTATTACTGCCTGACCTTCGTGCACGATCCGGCGACCATCCACTTGACCAGCAAGAAGGTGACGACCCCGGCCGACATCAAGGGCATGAAGATCCGTCCGGCCAACGCCACCATCGCGCGCTGGATCACGCTCATGGGCGGCACCAACGTGCAGGCTTCCGCTCCGGAAGTGCGCGACGTGTTGGCCAAGGGCGTGGCCGAAGCGGTCATGTTCCCCTGGGGCTCGATCGTGCTGTTCGGCATCGACAAGGTCACCAAATATCACATGGACGCCGCCATGTACGTGACCGAGCAGACCTGGGTGATCAACAAGGCCGCCTATGCCGCGCTCTCCGCCGCGCAGAAGAAGGTCATCGACGACCACTGCTCGAGCGACTGGGCCTACAAGATCGGCGCGCCGTGGGCGGATATGGAAGCTGCCGGCCGTCCCAAGATCGCGGCTGAGGCCGGGCACGAAGTCTACAAGATCACGCCCGCGCAGCTTGCCGAATGGCGCAAGTCCGCCGAACCGCTGATGGCCGAATGGGAAGCCAACGTGAAGAAGGCCGGCCTCGATCCGAAGAAGGTGTTCGACGACCTCAAGGCCGAGATGAGCAAGCGCAACGTCGCTTACTGATCGGACGCAAGACGAAAAGACCCGCCGCGCCTTTCGGTGCGGCGGGTCTTCCGTTTTGAACAACCGTCTCTGGTGGACGCGCTACCGCGCGGGCCGCTCAACGCTTGTCGTCGACGCTGCGCGCGAACGGATTGAACACGCCACCTGAGCGCGGAATGCTATCGGCGCGCGGGGCTGGCGGGAGCGCATGCTCGGCGCTGGCCGGGGCCTGCGGCGCGGAGGCGGCGGGCGCCTGCTGCGCGACCGAACGTGCATAGGGGTTGAAGAACCCGCCCCCGACGGGAATGGTTTCTACGCGACTTGCCATTGGGCGCTCCTCCTCCGGGCCGGCCGTAGCCTGCTCGGCCGAAACGGTACGCGCGAACGGGTTAACGAATCCACCACCATAAAAATCGGCTTGCGCTCTGGCCTCCGCTGGAGGCGCGGCGGCGGGCTGTTGCTCGAGGCCGAGATAGGCCCGCTGGATCATCTTGTCCTGTTGGATCTCCGCCGGCGATCCGGAGCTGTGAATGCGGCCGTTCTCGAGCACATAGACGTAGTCCGCGAGCCGCAGGCTCTGATGCACGTTCTGTTCGACCAGGATCACCGCCTGCCCGGTCCGCGTGATTGCGCGCAAGGCCGAGAACAGGTCGGTCACCAGGCGAGGACCGAGGCCGAGCGAGGGCTCGTCGAGCAGCAGGATCTTCGGCTCCGACATCAGCGCGCGCGCGATTGCGAGCATCTGCTGCTCGCCGCCGCTCATGGTCTTGGCGAGTTGGTCGCGGCGTTCCGCGAGCCGCGGGAACAGCGCGAGCTGCCGCTCGATCTGCGCGGTTTCATGCGGCCTGGCATGCTCGGTGTAGGCGCCAAGGCGGAGATTCTCGAGCACCGTCATGTCGCCGAACAGCCGGCGGCCTTCGGGCACCAGCGCGATGCCGGCCGCGACGATCCGGTGCGGCGGCTCGTGCTCGATCGGCCGGCCCTCGTACAGGATTCGCCCGCCCGGCCGCGGCCGCACCAGCCCCGCCACGGTCTTGAGCAGCGTGGTCTTGCCGGCGCCGTTCGCGCCCAGGATCACCGTGGTGCGGCCGGCGTCGAGATCGAGCGTGATGTCGTGCAGCGCCTCGTGCTTGCCGTAAGCGACGCTGACGTGCTCAAGCCGCAGCATCGCTGCCTCCGAGATAGGCCTGGATCACTTGCGGATCGGACAGCACCGAATCGGGCGTGCCTTCGGCGATGCGCTCGCCCGCGTTCATGACCACGACCCGGTGGCACAAGGCGCGGATCGCCTCCATCACGTGCTCGATCATCACGATGGTGATGCCTTCGCGGCCAATCTGGCGGACGAGGTCGATGCCGATCTTGAGCTCGGTGGGATTGAGGCCTGCGAGCCACTCATCGAGCAGGAGCAGCTCGGGGTGCGCGGCGAGCGCGCGCGCGAGCTCGAGCCGCTTCTGATCGATATAGGTGAGCTGCGACGCGAACATCCCCGCGCGCGGCTTGAGCCCGACCCGGTCGAGCAGCGCGTCGGCTTCCTTCGCGGCGTGCGCGGGAACGGTCGGAGCGCTCCCGAACATGCGGCCGAGCATCACGTTCTCGCGCGTCGTCATGTGCGGAAGCACCCGCACCAGCTGGAACGTGCGTGCGATCCGCATCCGGCAGACTTCGAACGATTTCGCGCCCACGATGTCCCGGTCCTTGAACAGAATCGTGCCGCGGTCGGGCGCGAACTCCGCGGTGACGAGGTTGAGGACCGTGGTCTTGCCGGAGCCGTTCGGTCCGATCAGGCCGAGGATCTTTCCCTGCGGGATGTCGAAGGAAAGATCGCGCACCGCGACGAGCCCACCGAACGCCTTCTGCAGGCCGCGGATGCTGAGCAGGATGTCGCCTGGGCCGCTCATCCGTGGCCTCCCATCCCGGCGCGCGCGGCCTTCAGCGAATGCAAGAAGCGCTCGATCAGGCGAGTGATCCCGCCCGGCAGGAAATAGACGATCACGACGAAGCAGAGGCCGAGCGCGATGCTGAAATGGTGCGGGAAGCTGCCGGCAAGGTATTCGGAGAGCAGCACGAGCGGCACCGCGCCCATCGCCGGGCCCCAGGCGCGGCCCGCCCCGCCGAGCAGCGCCGCGATCAATACCTGGAAGGACCAGGTGTTGTTGAAGGCGATGCTCGCATCGATATAGGGATATCGCAGCGCCAGCACCGCGCCGACCAGCGCCATGACCGACGCCGAGAGCGCGAAGCACAGGATTTTGACACGGGTCGTGTTGACGCCGGTGTGGCGTGCCACCGTTTCGTCCTCGCCGATGGCGCGCAGGGCGAAGCCCAGACGAATTTGGCTCACGTACCAGCTCCCGACGATGGTGATCAGGGTGACCGCCAACAGCGTCTCGTAGATATTCACATTCGACACGTCGGTGAAAATGTAGCGTGACACCGTCTTGTTGATCTTGATCTCCCACCAGTTGAGCACCTGATGGACGAGTTCCGTGAGGCCGAACGTGAAAACCACGAAGTACACGCCGCGCAGTCGCAGGGTGGAGAGGCCCACCACCAGTGCAACCAGGAAGCCGACGATCGCGGCGCCGACTACGGCCAGGGGAATCGAGACATAGACGTGGAGGATTGCCAGGGTGTAGATGCCGACGCCGAAGAAGGCGGCCGTGGCGAGCGAGATGTAACGCGTCGCGCCCGAGAAGAAGGCCCATGCGGTCGCGAGCGCGACATTTGCGTACAGCACGATGAAGAGCGACAGCACGTAGTTCGAGCCGAAGAGGGGCACCAGCGCAAGAAGACCCGCGCCTAGTGCCGTCAGCGCGGAGATTCCCCAGTTTCTGCGGAGCAGCTCAAGCACGGGTGAACAATCCCGTTGGGCGCAACAAGAGGACGAGCATGAACAGACCGAAATTGATCGCGATCGTGAGCTGTGGATCGACCAGATAGCCGCCCACGGATTCGACGACGCCGAGCACAAGGCCGGCCGCGAGCGTGCCGGTCACGCGACCGACGCCGGCCAGGATCACGACGATCAGGGCCTTCAGGGTGTATTCGACGCCGATCGTGGAGCTGAACGAAATGAATGTGCTGACCAGCATGCCGGAAGCGGCGGCGAGCGCTCCGCCAGCCGCGAACGCGAGCGCAGAAAATTTCCGCACGTCGATTCCGACCAGGCTCGCCGCGACCGGGTCGATCGTCATGGCTCGCAAGGCGGTGCCGAATCGGGTGTAGCGCAACACCAGGAACAGCGCGAAGGCCAGCGCGCAGGCAGCGAGGAACGCGAATAGCCGATTGAACGCGACCGTCGCGCCGACCAAGTGCACGGGCGATGAAAGAAAGCTGTAGCCGCGCAGATCGCCGCTCCAATTCACCAGCGCCAGGCCCTGAAACACGAAAAACAGGCCGAAGGTGACGAGCACGACGTCGGCATCGAGCGCATCCTGATCGGCCGCACGGCGGACCAAGGGAATCATCAAGTACTGATAGATCAGCCAGTTGATCACGAACGCGATCGGCAAGCTGACGAAGAGGCTCAAGAGCGGGTTGAGCTTCCACAGCATGATCGTGAAGAAGGCGGTGAATGCCCCGCCCATGAAGAACTCGCCATAGGAGAGGTTCAAGATGCGAGCTACGCCGTATTGCAAATTTAGGCCGAGCGCGATGAGCCCATACATCCCGCCGAGCAGCAGGCCGCCAAGAAATACTTCGAACAGAATCACGCCAGCCCCCGCGTGGGAAAACGAACGGGTCAGGCCGAACCGCTCGGCCTGACCCGGATTTAATGCGTCATCAAGCGACCGTCACGACCACGCGGGCTTTGGGAACAGAAGCGGTTTGGCGCCGGCCTTGTCAGCCGGGTAGATGACGGTGAGTTCGCCGTTTTGCCACTGGCCGACCGCCCAGGGATTGGCGTTGAGCTGCTTGACGTACTTTATTTCGCCCCACAGCGTCTTGAACGTGGTGTTCGCGATCACGTCGCGGATCTTCTTGCGGTCGATCTCGCCGACCGTTTCGATCGCCTGCTGGGTGAGCTGAAGAGCAGCATAGACGTTCACTCCGCCGGGTTCGTATTCCTGCTTGAACAGATCGCGGTGGGCTTTGGCGTACTCGTCCATCCCTGGCGCCTTCGGATCGGAGGGGCCGTACACCAGGATGCCGTTGACTTTGTTGCCGAATTTATCCTTGTACTGGGGGAACACGCCGCCGATCGCCACGTACATGAACTGCGGGTTGAAACCCAAGATCTGAGCTTGCTCGGTCAGCATGAACGTGTCGGGCGGATAGCTGAAGGCGAGGAAGGCGTCCGGATTGGTTGCCATCACCTCGCGGATCAGCGGTTGCAGATCCGAAGCCCCGAACGCGTAGCTCTTGTTGAACACGACCTCGAGCCCGTCCTTCTTCGCCGCCTCGAGAAACGCCTCGTTATTTTCCACGCCGTACTCAACCGACGGATAGATCGCAGCGACGCGGCCCTTGATCTTGCCCTGCTTCTTCAG
Source organism: Hyphomicrobiales bacterium (assembly GCA_023269635.1). Lineage (GTDB taxonomy): Bacteria > Pseudomonadota > Alphaproteobacteria > Rhizobiales > Xanthobacteraceae > JAHFPN01. The sequence goes on from JAHFPN010000002.1 coordinate 56,516, forward strand.
ATCGGCGATCGCCTTGGAGAGTGGCTGTGACGCCTCCCTCGGCTGCGCGATGTTCCAGAACGCGTAGGGCCACCTCGGCCCGAGCTCATAGGTCTTGTTCGTGGTGGCCGTCGTCATGATCACCGGGTACTCGTACTTGTTGATGATCGGCGCCTGCGCCAAATTCATGTGGGTGGCGTAGGGGCTCAGGACCATGTCCACCTTGTCCTGTTGGATCAGGCGCTCGGTGAGCTTGAGCAATTCATCCGGCTTGCCCTGGTCGTCGTAGGCGACCATCTCGATCGGAACCTTCTTGCCGAACTTTTTCAACATGATGCCGCCGGCGTCGTTTACGAGCTTGTTCCACAGCTTGTAGTTCGACACGGTCGTCGAATCCGCGCCCGGCCCGAGCGGGCCCGATTGCGTGATCGCGTAGCCGAACCGAATCTTATCCGGCGCTGCCTGGGCCTGAGCAGGTGTCCGTGGCAGGGTCGCCGCGCCGACCACGGCGGCGCTGCCCTTCACGAAAGTACGTCTGTCCATGTTGCATCCTCCCGGTGCGTTGTTAATGCAGTTGCCGCCTTGTCTCCGGCGGCCTTGGTGCACTGCCCCATTATTACCAAGTCTGGGGCAGAAAGAGAAACAAGTGCCCGGCGCCGCCGTCGTTCGTCTGGGTCCGAATTGCGGCGGCTCCGGCGGCCATGACCGGCCGATTTACCTCCAGCTTTCGGCGGGCGCGCGAGGCATGCTGCCTATTTCTTCAGCTCAGGAATTTCGCCACCGCCTCGACCGCCTCCGGCTTTTCGAGATGGACGAGGTGCCCCGCCCCCTTGAACACTTTGATGTCCGCGTTCGGAATGAATTTGCGCCAGGTTTCGGCCTGCTGGACCGGGATGATCTTGTCCTCGTCGCCCCACAGGATCAGCGTCGGATTCTTGACCCGGTGCAGGTAGCGCATGAACTTCGGGTCGCCCGGGTGCTCCCACAAGAGGCGCGCCACGGTCCCCGCCTCGCGGTAGCGCTCCCCGATGAAATCGAGGTCCGGCTGCGCCGGCAAGTGCTTCTTGAGCACCTCGAAATTCGAGACCAGCAGGCCCGGCACCTGGTCGCCCGGCACCGCCAGGATGTCCATCATCGGGTGCTGGGGATCGATCATGCCCGCAGGCGCGATGAGCGCCAGCTTCTTGACCCGGTGCCCGTGCTCGCTCGCGAACTTGGCCGCGAGATAGCCGCCGAGCGAAAGCCCGACCAGATTGAACCGGTCGAGTTTCAATAGGTCGAACAGCTCGAGGTAGTGCATCACGTAGTCGTGCAGATCGGTGAAGGTCGGGTCGTCGCCCGACTCGCCGAAGCCGGGATGATACGGAACGATCACCCGGAACCGGTCGGTCCACGCCTCGGCGAAATCGAATCCGTCGACGGTGCCGGCGCCGTGGAAGAAGACCAGCGGCTCGCCGCTGCCGGCCGTGTGTACGACCGTTTTCACGCCGTCGACGGTGTGAACTTCACGCGAGAACTTTGCCATCGTTTCCTCCCGGCCCTACTCGGCCGCCATCCGGTGCGCCGCCGGCGCGCGCGAGCGCAGGCGCGGCATCACCTCTTCCGCGATCATCGTGAGATTCTTCACCGTCTTCCAGTGCGGCATGTCGGCGACATGGGTCACGCAATTGACGTGGTTCGTCTTCATGCGCTGGGTCCAGTCGCCAATCTGATTGGCGACGTTGTCGGGTGTTCCGACCGCGACGAAGAACGCGTTGCTGATGGCCTTGAAGTCGAAGGTACCATGCAGCTTGTCGGCCATCGCGGCGCGCATCTTCAGCTGGTCGACGGACAGATAGCCCGGAGGTGCGAGGAATTGCGGCGTGGTGCGCGTGAAATCCTCGAAGAAGCGCTGCAAGTGCCCGATGTATTCCTGCTCGGCCCGTTCCTGCGTCTCCGCCACGTAGACGAAGCTCATGATCGGCGTCTGCTCCGGCCGGATGGTGTGGCCGAAGTGATGGGCGCGCTTGCGCAGATTCTCGTTCAGCTCGGCTGCGCGTTGCTGCGTGACGAACACCGCCGAGTAACCGAAGCCGAACTCGGCTGCGATCTCGATCGTCTCCGGGCTGCCGGTGCCGACGATGTAGCAGGGCGGATGCGGCCGCTGGTACGGTCGCGGCCAGGGATTGAGGAAACGATAAGTGTAGAAGTTTCCGTAGAAGCTCGTGGGACCGTCCTCTTTCCACGCCTGCACGATGATCTTCAGCGATTCCTTGAACTTTTCGCGGGCGGTCGCCGGATTGACCGGGTTCGCCCAGTATTCCATTCCGGTGCCGAGCGGGAAGGCGACTTCGAGCCGGCCTTTCGAGAGCACGTCGAGCATCGCGTACTCCTCGGCCAGCCGGTTCGGGTACATGAAGTTGGGCGGCGTGCCCCAGACGCAGATCTTGGCGTGCTTGGTCTGCGGAATGAGCGTGGCGGCGAGCAGGTTCGGCGTCGCCATCATGCTGTAGACGGTGTTGTGATGCTCGTTGACGACGATTGCGTCGAAGCCGAGCTGATCGGCGAGCACCAATTCCCGCAAGTACCGCTGATAGAGATCGTACCCCTTGTCGGGGTCGTAATGCTTGTTCGAGAAGTTCACCCAGAGCGATTTGTGCTCCTTGTGGTTCTCCGGCAGATGCACATAGGGCATGAAGTGCATCGAGTTGAATCGAAGCGCCGCGCTCATGCTTGTTCCTCCCTGAACGACTGCCGAAGCGCTCGTCGATCCCGACGAGCGATGGTCTACCTCGCCCCGCGCAACAGGTGATAGCTGAGCTCGCCCGGATCGGCGAGGTCCGGCACCTTCCAGCCGTCGAGATCGTATTCGGCCATGCACTGTTCGGCGAAGCCCTTGAGCTTGTCGGCGACGCCCATGGCCTGCGCGCCGAACAGCACGTAGCGCCTGATCTCCTCGGTCGAGCCGCCGTAGTTGATCTCGTAGAGTTCGTGGCGGCCGGCGAATTCGGTTCCGACCGCGTCCCACAGGAGCTTGAGCAGCTTGACGCGCTCGACCGCCGAGTAGCCGCCGGAGCCGCGCATGTACTTGTCGAGATAGGGGCGGATGTCTGGGTTCTTGAAATCGCGGGCGGACGAATTGAGATAGATCAGGCCCGAGGCCACGGTCTGCTCGATGATGTACTTCACCTTGGTGTAGGCGATCGTGGACGTGATCTGGTAGGCGCCCGCGGGCTGGATGTCCGGCAGCAGGTAGCCGCCGACCCAGGGCATCGGGTTGCGCACCATCGCTTCCGACAGGCCCCAGAACAGATTGCGCCAGACCAGGATCTCGCCGACGTTCGCCTGCACGCCGCGGAAATCCTTGGAGCCGGTGGCTTCGACCGCTTTCAGGACCAGGCCGGCGATGAAATCGAGCTTCACCGACAGGCGCGTGCAGCCGTGCAGGAGCGCGCGCGGCAGGAACCCGGTCTGCGGGAAGAAGTTGTTCGCCTTGTCGACGTCGCCGTAGCAGAACACGTTTTCCCAGGGCACCAGCACCTTGTCCATGATGAAGACGGCGTCGTTTTCGTCGATGCGCGAGGACAGCGGATAGTCGAACGGGCTCCCCATCGCGGTTGACGTCATCTCATAAGAGGTGCGGCAGATCAGCTTCACGCCCGGCGCGTTGGTCGGGATCATGAAGATCGCGGCGAAATTCTTGTCGCCGACCGGGATCAGGCCGTGGTGCGCCACGAACGTGTAGTTCGTGAGCGCCGAGCCGGTGGCCACCACCTTGGCGCCGGAGACGACGATGCCGGCGTCGGTTTCCTTCTCCACGTGGCAATAGACGTCGCCGACTTCCTGCGGCGGCCGGTTGCGGTCGACCGGCGGATGGATGATGGCGTGGTTGACGAACGGTACGCGCTCCTGGGCGAACTTGTACCAGCGCTTCGCGTTCTCCTGCCACGGATCGTAGAACTGGGCGTTGGCGCCGAGCGTGCCGAGGAAGGCGGCCTTGTAGTCGGGCGCGCGGCCGAGCCAGCCGTAGCCGAGCCTCGCCCACTCGGCGATCGCATCGCGGCCGGCCACCGACTCCTCGACGTTCTTCGGGCATTTGAAGTAGGCGTGCGTCATGCCGCCGTTGCCGGTGTCGGTCGGCACCAGCAGCTTGCTCATGTGCTTGGGGTCGTGCAGCGCGTCGTAGAGGCGCGCGATCATGCGCGAGGTGTTGCGGAAGGCCGGATGCGTGGTCACGTCCTTCACGCGTTCGCCGTAGATGTAGATCTCGCGGCCGTCGCGCAGCGACTCCAGGAACTCCTTGCCGGTCATCGGCTTCGACGCCGACAGCCGCCCGACGCTTTCGGGCTTCTTGGCGAACGTCTCCTTTTCCTGCTGACTGGCGGCCACACTCATGACGCTGCTCCCCGGTGGTATCCGTCCCGACAATGCTTATTGTTATTGTGATTGTTCGCTTTTCGAACCCAAAAACGATACGTGCTCGCGCGCACCCTGGCAAGGGAACGGCCCGGCCGAGCCTCAACTGCAGGGCGAACGCGGAGTTGCCGGCGGCAGGCTATCGAATACCGCAATCGTTCCAGTCGCAAAGCGTGCGAGCGTTGACACCCGAAAGCCGCTCCCTGACAATTCCGGATAAGGGAAAGCAACGTGTCCCTTGGAATCCGTCGATCAAGCGGAAGCGGGGCACCGTGGGAGGAACACCAATGAAAACGCGCGATGGAAATCGCGGCGGTATCGACCGCCGTACGCTTCTGAAATACACGGCCGCGACCGGCGCCGCGGCCGCAACCGGCAGCCTGGCCGCGCCCGCCGTGCATGCCCAGGCGAAGCCGATCAAGATCGGTTACGTGAGCCCGGCGACCGGTCCGCTCGCCGCCTTCGCGGCGGCCGACCAATTCATGCTCAAGCAGTTCATGGATGCGACCAAGAGCGGCCTGCGCAAGGGTAACGCCACGCGCCCGATCCAGGTCATCCTGAAGGACAGCCAGTCGAACCCGAACCGCGCCGCCCAGGTCGCGAAAGATCTGATCGTCCAGGACAAGATCGACCTCATGCTGGTCGGCAACACGCCGGAGACCACCAACCCGGTCTGCACCCAGTGCGAGATCGAGGAAGTGGCGTGCGTATCCTCGCTCGCGCCATGGCAGCCATGGTTCATCGGCCAGCAGGCGAACCCGGCCGGCGGCCCGCCCGCCTGGAAGCCCTTCAACTACATCTATCACTATTTCTGGGGCCTCGAGGACGTGATCGCGGTCTTCACCAACATGTGGAGCCAGCTCTCGACCAACAAGACGGTCGGCGCGCTGTTCCCGAACGACGGCGACGGCAATGCCTGGGGCGACAAGCAGGTGGGCTTCCCGCCGGCGCTCGACAAGCTCGGCTACAAGCTCATCGATCCGGGCCGCTACCAGAACCTCACCGACAATTTCTCGGCCCAGATCACCGCCTTCAAGAACGCGAGCGCCCAGATCATCACCGGCGTGGTGCTGCCGCCGGACTTCACCACGTTCTGGAAGCAGGCGCTGCAGCAGGGCTTCAAGCCCAAGGCGGCGTCGGTCGGCAAGGCGATCCTGTTCCCGTCCTCGGTCGAGGCGCTGGGCCGCGACGGCCACAACCTCTCCTCGGAAGTTTGGTGGACGCCGAGCCATCCGTTCAAATCGTCGATGACCGGCATGACCGCGCGGCAGCTCGCCGCCGCCTACGAGGCGGCGACCAAGCAGCAATGGTCGCAGCCGGTCGGCTTCGCCCACTCGCTCTACGAGGTCGGGCTCGACGTGCTCAAGCGCACGGCGGAGATCGGCAATTCGAAGGCGACGGCTGCCGCCATCGCCGCCACCAACCTCGACACCGTGGTCGGCCATGTGCAGTGGAACGGCAAGGACGTTCCGCCGTTCGCCGCCAAGAACGTCACCAAGACTTCGCTCGTCGGCGGCCAGTGGCGGCTTAAGGCAGGCAACAAGTACGACATCGTGATCACCGACAACCGGACCGCGACGACGATCCCGGTCGGCGGCAAAATGGAAGCGATCGGCTAGTTCCACCATCCCCCGGGGCGGCCGGAAGGCGCGCCCCGGGGCTCCACGGTGTTCGGCCGGAACAAGACGCGGATGCCCGGGACAAGCCCGGGCATGCTGTTGTATGGGCCTCATATGCTAGACGCCCCCGGAGGCCGCTCCGACTTCCGCGTGATGTTGGAGATCCGGCAGCTCAGCAAGTCCTTCGGTTCGTTGCGGGCCGTCGACAACGTCGATCTCGTGGTCGAGCGGCGCGCGGCGCTCGGCATCGTCGGCCCGAACGGCGCCGGCAAGTCAACGCTGTTCAATCTGATCACCGGCGACTTGCGACCCGATGCAGGTACGGTCCGCCTCGACCACCGTGACATCACGGCGGCGACGCCGTATGAGCGCAGCCGCGCCGGCATCGCGCGCACCTATCAAGTTCCGCAACCGTTCGAGAATTTGACCGTGTTCGAGAATCTGCTGGTCGGCGCGGTGTATGCGCAGGGGCGGCGCGAGCACGAGATCACCGATTTCTGCGCCGAAATCCTGGAACGGACTCATCTGATGCGGCGCGCGGATTCGCCGGCGGGTTCGCTGACGCTCTTGGAGCGCAAGCGCCTCGAATTGGCTCGCGCGCTCGCCACCGGCCCGAAGCTCCTGCTGCTCGACGAGATCGCGGGCGGTCTGACCGAAGGTGAATGCCAGGAGCTGATCGAGACCATCCGCTTGATCCATGCCGCCGGCACCACGATCGTCTGGATCGAGCATATCGTGCACGCGCTGCTCGCGGTGGTCGGTCGGCTGATCGTGCTCGATTTCGGCAGGATGATCGCGCAAGGCGAGCCGCAGGTGGTGATGCGCTCGGCCGAAGTCCGCGAGATCTACATGGGCATCGAGGCCTGAGGCTCGCGCGATGGCGCTTCTCGAAACCCGCAAGCTCACCGCTTTCTACCGCGACTTCCAGGCGCTGTTCGGCATCGACACGCGGCTCGAGGCCGGCGAGACCGTGGCCATCATCGGCGCCAACGGCGCCGGCAAGTCCACTTACCTCAAGGCGATCACCGGGCTCCTCGGCGGCGAGCCGGAGAGCGTGTGGTTCGACGGCAAGCCGATCGGCGCGCTCGCCCCGGCCGAAATCATGCAGCTCGGCATCTCGATGGTGCCGGAGGGGCGACGGCTTTTCCCTTCCATGACGGTCGAGGAAAATCTGCTGATCGGGAACTATGGCCGTTCGGTCCCGGGCCATTGGTCGATCGAGGCGATCTTCGAGTTGTTTCCGCGCCTTCGCGAGCGCCGGCATCAGTCGAGCACCACGCTGTCCGGCGGCGAGCAGCAGATGACCGCGATCGGCCGCGCGCTCATGTCCAATCCGCGCGTGCTTCTGTGCGACGAGATCAGCCTCGGCCTCGCGCCGATCGTGATCCGCGACATCTACCAGGCGCTGCCGCGGATCAAGGCCACCGGCACCAGCGTGATGCTGGTCGAGCAGGACATCGTGCAGGCCATGAAGGTGGCCGACCGCATCTATTGCTTTCAGGAGGGCCGAATTTCGCTCACCGGCAACCCGTCTGCGCTCACGCGCGAGCAGATTCACGTCGCCTATTTTGGATCCTGAACGATGATCGGCTGGATCGACACCGTCATTCAGGGCGTGCTGCTCGGCGGCCTCTATGCGCTGTTCGCGGTCGGGCTCTCGCTCATCTTCGGCATCATGCGGCTGGTGAATCTAGCGCACGGCGACCTGATCGTGCTCGCGGCCTTCGTGATCCTGGTGATTTCGCGCGCGCTCGGCCTCAACATATTCGTGGCGCTGGTTCTGGCGGCGCCGATCCTGTTCGGCATCGGCTATGCGCTCCAGCATTTCCTGCTCAATCGCACGCTCGGGCGCGACATCCTGCCGCCGCTCCTGGTCACCTTCGGCCTTTCGATCATCGTCCAGAACGGCCTGCTGGAAGCCTTCTCGGCCGATAGCCGGCGGCTCGACGCAGATGCGCTCGAAACGGCGTCGATCGCGCTCGGAGGAGGTCTCGCGGTCGGCGTCATGCCGCTCATGACGCTCGTCTCCGCCGTCGCGGTGATCTTCGCGCTCAATTATCTGTTCTATCGGCTGCCGCTCGGCCGGGCGTTTCGCGCCACCTCCGACGATCCGGAGATCGCGCAGCTCATGGGTGTCGACAACCGCCGCATTTTCGCGCTCGCCATGGGGCTGGCCATGGTGGTCACCGCGATCGCGGCGCTCTATCTCGGCACCCGCGCGACCTTCGACCCGTCGATCGGACCAGCGCGGCTGCTCTATGCCTTCGAAGCGGTGATCATCGGCGGGCTCGGCAGCCTGTGGGGCACGCTCGCCGGCGGGGTCATCATCGGGCTGGCGCAGACGATCGGCGCCCACATCAATCCCGAATGGCAGATCCTGGCCGGCCACGTCGCCTTTCTCGTGGTGCTCGTCCTGCGCCCGCGCGGCCTGTTCCCGCGCGCGGTCGATTGAGACCGACCATGCTGGCCGCGAACTTCCGGATCGAAACCGCGACCGCCGCCTCGCGCACCATTGCGCTCGCCGGCGCAGGCCTGGTGCTGGTTCTCGTCGTGCTTCCGCTGTTTGTGAGCCGCGGTCTGGTTCAGGACATGATCTTCGTCTTCTACATGCTGGCGCTGGCGCAGCTCTGGAATCTGCTTGCCGGCCATGCCGGCCTGGTTTCGGTCGGGCAGCAGGCGTTCGTGGGCCTCGGCGGCTATTTGCTGTTCGCCTTTACCGTGATCCTCGGCATCGACGCGCTCGCGGCGATCGTGCTTGCAGGGCTCGTCACCGGCATCTGCGCCTTTCCGACCGCCTTGGTCGTGTTCCGCCTGCGCGGCGCCTATTTCGCGATCGGAACCTGGGTGGTGGCCGAAGTTTTCCGGCTCCTGATCGCCCAGTGGAAGCAGCTCGGCGGCGGCACCGGCACCTCGTTGCCCGTTTCGGTCACCAACGAGGTCGCAGGCATCGAATGGATCAAGCGCGTGTTCGACGTGCGCACCGCCGCCGCGCGCGATATGGAAATCTACTGGGTCGCGCTCGCGCTCGCGGTCGGGACGGTGCTCGCGGTGTATTTTATCCTGCGCTCGCGGCGCGGGCTCGCGCTCGCCGCGATCCGGGATTCGGAGCTCGCGGCCGAGAGCGTGGGGGTGGACAGTTACCGCACCAAGCTCTGGGTCTTCGCCGTGGCCGCCGCCGCCACCGGGATGATCGGCGCGCTCATCTATCTGCAGAAGGCGCGCATCTCGCCGGACGCCGCCTTCACGGTGATCGATTGGACGGCTTACGTGATCTTCATCGTGGTGATCGGCGGCATCGGCACCATCGAGGGCCCGATCATCGGCGTGATCGTGTTCTACCTGATGCAGCGATATCTCGCCGACTTCGGCACCTGGTATCTGATCCTGCTCGGCGGGCTCGCGATCCTGGTCATGCTGTTCGCGCCGCGCGGGATCTGCGGATATTTGTCCGAGCGCTACGGCATCTCGCTGTTCCCGACCCGGCGCCGCTTGGTCAGCGACAAGGACTCGCCGGGCATGTAGCCCGGGCCATGCTCAGCGGCGACTGGAGCGTGTTTTGATCGTTTGCTCCTTCGTCCTGGCCGGACTTGTTCCGGCCATCCACGTCTTCGAACTGGCGGGGCATCAAGACGTGGATGCCCGCGACAAGCGCGGGCATGACGATTCCCATCAAGCCGATCCGGCGCTAGGAAACTTCCTTCCGCACCATTTTCGCCCCCTCGGCGAGCGCCTTGAGCTTCCCGAACGCCACCTCGCGCGGAAGATATTTCATGCCGCAGTCGGGCGCCGGGATCAGCATGTCGGGTGCGACGAACTTGAGCCCGGCGCGGATGCGTTCGGCCACCACGTCCGGCGTCTCGATCTTGAGGTCGGCCAAATTGAGCACGCCGAGCATGATCTTCTTGCCCTTGAGCTGCTTCAGTACATGGAGATCGAGCTTGGGCTGGGTGGATTCGATCGAGATCGTCTCCGCGCTGGTGTCCACGAGTTCCGCCAGGAAGGCATAGTCGTGCGGCTTGCTCTCGCCCGGCACCACCATGCCGTAGCCGAAACAGATATGCACCACGGTCGGCACTTTCAGGCCTTGCAGCGCGCGGTTGATCGCCTTGACGGCATAGCGCCGCGCGGCTTCCGGGCTGTTCCGCACCCAGGGCTCGTCGAACTGGATCACGTCGGCGCCCGCTTTCTCCAGGTCGCGCGCCTCCTCGTTCACCGCCGCGGCGAAGTCCATGACCATGGCTTCCTCGTCGCCATAGAAATCGTCCTTGGCCTGCTGGCCCATGGTGAAGGGGCCCGGCAGCGTGATCTTGGCGGGGAGATCCGTGTTCTTGCGCAGGAACTCCATGTCGCGGAGCTCGACCGGGCGGGTGCGGCGGATTTTTCCCATCACGCGCGGCACCGGCGTCATCGCGCCCGAGCGCGTCTTCACCTGGCCCGGATTGTCGAGATCGATCCCTTCGAGCGCGGTGGCGAAGCGGTTGGAGTAGCTTTCGCGGCGGATTTCGCCGTCGGTGATGATGTCGATGCCGGCGCGTTCCATGTCGCGGATCGCGACGATGGTGGCGTCGTCTTGCGCCTGCTCGAGGAACGGCTCGGGGATGCGCCAGATCTCCTTCAGGCGCGTGCGCGGCACGATCTTCGACAACAGCTGCCGGTTCACCAGCCAATCCGGCTGTGGATAGCTGCCGACCACCGTGGTCGGCAAGATATTCGGGGGCATGGACTGAACGCTCCTTAAATTGAACGGCAGCGAATCGAGTGAATGTGCTCGAGGACCGATGGAAGTCGAATAATTCCGCGCTGCAATCGGGCCCGATTTGACCTCGCTAAGGCGCCGGCTTGGCGTCGATCAGGATTGCGGCCAGCAAGCACGGCTTGTCGCTCTTGTTCACCCACGCATGATTGGTGCCGCGCTGAACGATGCAATCGCCCGCACGCAACAGCACCTCTCCCTCCTCCATCACCATCGACATTTCGCCGGCGATGACGACGAGGTAGTCGATGGATTTCGTCTTGTGCATGGAAGGATGCTTCGCGGAATCCTCCGCACGCGGCTTGTTGTCGCTGCCGAGATGCTCGAACGCCGCCTTGGCGTCGATGCCCTTGATCTTCGATTCCGGCGGGAATTCCACGACGCGGAAGATTGTCCCGTTGGGCGCGGGGTCATGGCGCATGGGGCGTGCACCCCAATCGTTCGTGCCCTTGTTGTCGACCGGCATCTCGCTCGTGGTCCAGAGCTCCGTCACCCAGAGGCCGGGCCAGCCCTTGATCTCGGTCGCGTTCGACGCGAGGTCATTGATCATGATCACCGCCTTGCCCTTTTCGTTGTGGCCGGTGACGATGCGGCGGATCTTCTGGCCCATAATGCATTCTCCCTTGAACCGTATGCGCGGTTATTTGCGGACGACGCGATTGCGCAGAATTCCGATGCCCTCGACTTCGAGCTCGACCACGTCGCCCGCTTTCAGAAATCGCAGGTGTTCGAGGCCGCTACCGTTGCCGACGGTGCCGGAGCCGAAGAATTCGCCGGGATATAGCGTTTCCGATCGCGAGGCGTGGGCGATGCAATCCTCGAATTTCCAGTGCATGTCGCTCGAATTGCCGCGGCCCCATTCCTCGCCGTTCACGCGGACGCTCATCGCGAGCCTGTAGGGATCCTTCAGCTCGTCGGCGGTGACGAGGCACGGACCCATGGCGTTGCCGCCGTCGAAATCCTTGCCCTTCCCCGGGCCGAGCTGGCCCGCCATTTCCTTGGTCTGCTCGTCGCGGGCGGAAAAATCGTTGAAGATCGTGTAGCCGAAGATGTGCTCGCGGGCTTTTTCCTTAAGGATGTCCTTGCCCGGCTTGCCGATGTAGCAGCCGAATTCGAGCTCGAAATCCATCAGTTGCGAATAAGCCGGCCACACGACTTCGTCGTCGTTGCCGATCACGTTCAACCGGTTCGGATGATAGAAGAGCGGTCGCTCGTACCAGACTTGTGGCACATTGAGAATATTCTTCTCCTCCATCTCTCGCATGGCCGCCTGCGGATCGGGCGATTGCTGCGCGCGGACCTTGCGCGCCGCTTGGAACGCCTGCGTCAGGTGCTTTTCAAAGCAAAGGAAATCGCGCATCTGCGGCGGCTGCGGGATCGGGGCGAGCAGCTTGACGGCGCTGCGGGCGATGATCGCCTTCGGTGCGGCGCTCGCCGCCTTCAGCGTCTCGTTGGCGGTATCGAGGGCGCCGGCGCCGCCTTCGGCGATCGAAAGAACACTCGAGAGCGTGGCGGAGGGCTTCCCCCAGCGTTCGCGGTAGACGGCCGCGAGATCGACGATCTTGCTATCGTTCTCGATGAAGGCGCCGCAGCGCGGCCTCGATTCCGGCGCGACGAAAGTGACGAGCTTCATCTTCGTTTCCCTTTTGCCGATTTTGCCTTGCGTCCGGACGCCGAGCGCCGCTCCGCGGCTGCAGTCTTTAGCGCGCGGGAGAAGAAGCCAACGATTTCGTCGATCACTTTTTGGCTCTTGCTCATGTCACACAGCGGCCCGGAGAGACGTTGCGTGCGATCGGTGCTCATCAGAAGGAGAAGCAGCGCGCCGATGAAGAAGTGATAGCCCCAGTGGATTTCCGAACGCGGGAGATCGGGCAGGACCTTCTCCATTGCCGCGATGAACCGGCGCGCGACCGGATCCAGCATTTCCTTCACGATGCCGCGTTTGCTCTCCCGAAGATCGCTCACCTCGCGCGCGATCAGGCGCGTGTAGAGGAGCCCCCCGCGCGTGTCGCGCAACTCCACCCAGGGTCGCGCCAGCGCATCGAGCACATCCTCGATGGCAGGCGGCGGGTTCTTGCGCTCCAGGATGCGCTGCAGCATGGCGAGCCGTTCCTCCGAGACCGGCTCGATGCGGCGCCTGAACACCGCGCGATAGAGTTCCTGCTTGGTGCCGAAATAGTAGCTGATCAGCGCAAGCTGGACGCCGGCTTCGGCGGCGATTTCGCGCATCGACACGCCGTCGATCCCGGCCTCGGAGAACAGGCGCTCCGCGGCCGTCAGGATCCGGTCTCGTCTCCGCTCGCCGTCGTGCGCGGTCAAAACATTACCTCATCAATTTTTATTAGACGTCTGATCAATTTCCTTGTCAAGGGCAGGCGATGTTTCTATAGTTCAGTGGCAGGAGCCCGCGACCATGCAGCGCAGTTGCAAAGCCGGACGCGGGAATTCACGCTCGCCGGTGAAGTAGAGAAAAATCCGGCTCGTCAGGGAGGACTTCGCAATGAACACAGTCCATCACCATCGCGGCCTCAAACGCGGCGCGCTCGCCGCGATTGCGGCTCTTTCGTTGCTCGCATCTGCGCCGGCCGTGCGCGCGCAGGAAATTATCAAGCTCACGATGGCCGCAGGCCATCCGCCGATCTTCCTTTGGGTGAAGCACTTGAAGGAATCCCTGATGGCGACCGTCGACGCCGAACTCGCGAAGACCGGCAAGTACAAGATCGCCTGGACCGAAGCTTATGGCGGCACGTTGGCCAAGATGGGCAGCGAGCTCGAGACGATGGAGCAGGGCATTTCCGACGTGGGGATCGTCGCCACCGTGTTTCAATCGTCGAAGCTACCGCTGAACAACGTGACCTATTTCGTGCCGTACGGGCCGGCGAACGCCGACACGGTCATGGCCGCGGTTGACAAGATTCAAACGCAGCCGGAGCTCCAGGCCGAATGGAGCAAATACAACGTCGTCTATCTCGCCGGCTTCGCCATCGACAACTACGGCCTGGCCACGAGCTTCCCGATCACCAAGGTGGACGATCTGAAGGGCCACAAGATCGGCGGCGCCGGCCCGAACCTCGCCTGGTTCAAGAACACGGGCGCCGTGGGCGTTCAGGGCAGCCTCAACACCTTCTACAACGACATCAAGACCGGCGTGTACGAAGGTGCGATCGCCTTCATGACATCCGCGGTGCCCGCAAAGCTCTTCGAGGTGGCGCCGAACTACACGGTGCTCGACATGGGCGCGATGTACGCAGGCGGCGTGGCCATCAACAAGGCGCGCTGGGACAAGCTCCCCGATGAGGTAAAGGCCGCTTTCCGCAAGGGTGCCGATGCCTACCGGAAGAACTATGCCGCCGAACAGAACGCGCGGGTCGCAGGTGCGATCGAAGCGTGGAAGAAGGCGGGCGGCAAATACACCGAACTATCGGCGGAAGAGCGGCTCAAGCTCGTCAAGGCGATCCCGAACCCGACGCTCGACTGGATCAAGCAGGCCGGGCCCTCGGCGAAGAAGGTGCTCGCCTCCTACATGGACGCGGTACGGGCGACCGGCTTCAAATTCCCGCGCGATTTCGACAAGGAATGAACGCGCGCAAGGCGGACCGCGGCGATGTTTGAGCGGTCCAGCGAGGCGTCTGCAAGGGCTTCGGCCTTCGGGCGCCTCGCCGCCGTCATGGCGGCGATCGGCACCGCCTGGATTCTCTTCATTATGGCGCTGATCTGCGCCGACGTCATCGGGCGCTTCGGATTCAACTCGCCGATCCTCGGGGTGCCGGAGATGCTGCAATTCTCGATCGTCGGGATCGTGTTCCTGCAGCTGCCGCAGACGTTGCGAACGGGCGGCCTCACGCGCTCGGACGTACTGATCGGCGCGATCCAGCGAAATAATCCCCGGCTCGGCCACGGGATGCAGCTCCTCTATGACCTGATCGGGGCGACACTTTCGATCATCGTCGTCTTCACCACCTGGCCGCTGATGCTCCGGGCGTTCGCCAACGGAGAGTTCTATGGTTCCACCGGCGTCGTCCAAATACCCACCGGGCCGCTCAAGTGCATCATCATCGCCGGCTGCGTGATGATGGCGGTTCAGTTCCTGATCAATGCCTGGCAGGACGCGCGTGCGATGAGCGGCCGGCCGAACGACGGCATACGATGAGCGAGGCTACGCTCATAGGCCTCGCGTCGGTCGGGCTCATGCTCGTGCTGATCTATGCCGGTATGTATGTCGCGGTTGCGCTCGCCACGCTCTCTTTCATCGGGGTTTGGCTCATCCGCGGCGATGCGGTGATTGCGTCCAACTTGCTCGCGCTCGCCGTCAACGACGCGATTTCAGACTATGTTTTCGGGGTCGTGCCGCTGTTCGTGCTCATGGGGCTGCTGGTCGCCGTCGCGGACATCGGCAAAGACACTTTCGAAGTCGCCGAGCAATTGTTGCGGCGCATCCGCGGCGGCCTCGGTGTGGCCACGGTCGCCGCGAACGCCGTGTTCGCGGCGATCACCGGGATCAGCATCGCTTCGGCCGCCGTCTTCACCAAGGTGGCGGTGCCCGAAATGCTGCGCCACGGCTATGCGCCGCGGTTCTCGGTGGGCGTCGTCGCGGGCTCCTCCGTGCTCGGAATGCTGATCCCGCCGAGCCTGCTCCTGATCCTGTTCGGCGTGCTCACCGAGCGATCCATCGGCGATCTCTTTATCGCCGGGATCATTCCGGGCATCGTGCTTTCGCTCGCGTACATCATCGGCATTGTCCTGATGGCCACGCTGCGGCCGTCATGGGTCTATTCTGACGCAAATCGCGATTTCGCGGCCGATCAAAAGCCCCAAATGGGATTGGGCGAGATCGCATCGAAGATGTTTCCGATCGTGCTGCTCATCGGGCTCGTGCTCGGGGGCATCTATGGCGGCGTCTTTACGCCGGTCGAGGCCGGCGCGATCGGCGCCGCCGGGGCGCTCGGCATCGCCTTCGCCAAACGGCGGCTCGATTGGTCGGGGCTATGGAAGGTGCTGGTCGAGACCGCCCACATCACGGCCGCGGTCTGTTTTATCATCATCTCCGCGAGCCTCTACTCGCGCATGCTCGCAATATCGGGCGTGACCGAGCTCCTGCGCATCCTGATCGTCGATACCGGCCTCGGCTTTCCGGGGCTCCTCGCCGTATTCGTGCTCGTCGTATTGGTGCTTGGGACGATTCTCGATTCCAGCTCGATCATGCTGATCACGATCCCGCTCGTGTTGCCGGCACTCACTGGTTTCGGAACCGACCTGATCTGGTTCGGCATCGTCACCGTGATTGCGATCGAGATCGGCCTGCTCACGCCGCCGTTCGGAATCGCGGTCTTCGTCATCAAGGCGACGCTCGGAACCGACAGTCCGATCACGTTGAAGGACATCTTCGCTGGCGCGTTGCCGTTCGCAGTCATCATGTTCCTGGTCCTGCTCATCATCATCGCGTTTCCCAAGTTCACCACCGCGCTGCTTTGAGCCGGCGCGGCACTTGGGCATCCAAACCTGAAAAGGGAGGCAGAAATGGTCTGGCGAGTTCGTCGAGTCGTCACCGGTCACGACCGGGACGGAAAATCGATCTTGCTGTTCGATGGCCTCGCGCCGAACGTCATGGAAATGGCGTCGATGCCCGGCCTTGCGCTCACCGATCTTTGGGAGACCAAGAGCGCGCCCGCCGACAATAGCGGCGCCGAGGATGCGGCTGCGCGCAAGGTGCACTTGGAGCCGCCGCCCCATGGGACGATCCTGCGGATCGTGGAATTTCCGCCGGATGCGACGTGGCGCAGCAAGGCGAATGCGCGCGAGGCATTCGATTCGATCGGCGCCGGACATGCGGCCGACCAGCATTCGGCCGATCCGATGATGCACAAGACCGCGACCGTCGATTACATCATCGTGCTGAAGGGCGAGATCTGGGCGGTCATGGACAAGGGCGAGACGCTGCTGAAGGCCGGCGACATCCTCGTGCAACGGGGTACCAACCATTCGTGGAGCGTGCGCACGAACGAGCCGTGCATCATTGCCGCGGTGCTCGTGAACGCGAAACCCTAGGCAAGGCAGCCGCAGGCAGCGGAAAGAAGGCGCCCGCCAGCGTTTCAAAATCCCGAAAACGCTGGCGGTCCCGGCAGGAGTCGAACCTGCGACCTTCGGTTTAGGAAACCGCTGCTCTATCCGCTGAGCTACGGGACCCCGGGCCGCCATAACACAGGCGCCACAAAGGCGCACTCGGCGCTGGTGGTGACTGTAGCCGTAGTCCCGCGATGAGCCGCAAAATCTCTCGGAACATTTGCCGTGGGATGGCGATCTCAGCCATCTGTAAGGCGACATAGCGGCCGTGGCTCACGACGTTCGCGCCTGATCTTGTCGCCTCGCTCATAGGCTGGCCTTGGCCCGTCAACACATCCACCTACCGAAGCTTCGCAACAATCTCTTCAGTCGTGTGCTGATTCCTCGCCATCACAGTCCTCTATCGAGTTCAAATACTATACCTCAGGGAGGACCACTTCATTGGGGGCCGGCGAGTAGCCGAAGCGCCGGCACTCTAGTTGGCCCCTTCGACCAAAAATGCGCGGAACATCGCTCCTTTGTCGCGGATTGGAGCAAGGTTCTTCCATGTATCAGAGTTGTAGTAGGCCCGCGCCTGCTCAAAATTGTCCCACCCGACAAGGGAAATCGATCTCGGTTGCACTCCTGCAAGATGGGAAACTCTCTTGCCTATGAGAACGATAAAGCGGCCTCCGGCCGCCGTGACCCCCTTCATATTCTCGGCACTAAATTCTTGGAAAGCCTGAGGGTTGTGTATCACGAATTCAGCGACCGTATAGGCAGGCGGCGTAGCTTGCGCATGAAGTGCTTGAACTGCAGCCGCGCCGACCGCTATCCCCGCGACCGCGGATAGCACGATCGTACAACTTGTTTTCATTGCGCCCTCCTGTGGCACCACAACCGCTGATGGGGCTGACCGGCCCACACTGAGTGGCCCGGGTTGAATGTTAGTTTAAGGGCGCGGTGGGCGCCATGGGTTGGGTTGGCCGGCCGGGCGCCTGAAGAAGCAGACGAGATCGGCCATGATGAGATGGCCTCGGGTGCCGGAGGTCTGTATCCGAGTGCCAACTGTGGTCGGCGAGTGTCGTAGTAACGTTGCCACTGTTCGATCAGGGCCTGATCTGCAGCAGCTTCGCGACAATCTGTTCCGCGCGGGCAGCGTCACTTCCTGAGTCCGTGACCTGTTTTTCACTTGTATTATCAGTTGGCCAGCAAAGAATGTTGCCGCGGAACTATGCACTTTACACACCTGACTGGATTGGCGGCAGCGATGCAGACCGGCGCGCCTCCCAAGCGAAAGGCTCCCAATAGAAAGAAAAAGCCCGGCCGCTAGGACCCGGCTCGATTTGGAGGCGCGCAGGCGCGGTTTACTCGCAGCGGCAGACGACCTTGCCGTAGAACGTTTGAGTGCAGTGATAGCGCTTGCCCGGCGGGGCAGGCCGCCCAAGCCTCGCTGACGATGACGACGATTGAATCCGGTACACTTCTATCCCTATTTCCTTTCCCGCCTGGATTGTGAACGCTAAAGTAGCGCAAGAACCACGTTCAAAGAGGTCATCCTTAACGGCGCAGGGTAGCCCATGAAACGGCTGGTTTTCTGCTTTGACGGTACTTGGAATCGCGTGGACGCCGTTTACCCAACCAACGTCGTCTTTGCCGCTGAGAGCGTGCTGCCGTTGGTTTCAGACAATACGGCTCAGCTCATCTATTACGACGAAGGAGTCGGGACGGGCAGGTGGGATCGCATCCGGGGCGGTGTTCTTGGTAGCGGACTTCTTAAGAATCTTGCGGACGCGTACCGCTTCCTCATCTTCAACTTCACTCCAGGCGACGAGATCTACGTTTTCGGATTTTCACGCGGCGCCTACTCCGCCAGATCTTTCGCCGGATTGCTCAGCAACTGCGGCATACTTCTCCGGCGCGATGCGGGAAAAGTGGAGGAAGTCATTGAACTTTATCGAGGGCACGAAAATACGCCGGAGTACAAAGAAGAAATGCTCCGATATCGCAGCGAACATTCGCCCGACATTTGTTTGTCAAAGGAAGAGGATGAATGGCGAGCGAAAAACATTCAGGGATACGCGCTCGGGCAAGCTCCGATATTTCGGGTCGAGTATATAGGCGTCTGGGATACAGTCGGCGCGTTGGGCATCCCTGCGTCCTTCCGGTGGATCAGCTGGGTCAATAAGAAGTACCAATTCCACGACACCAACCTTTCCGCGTTCGTGAAGGGCGCGAGGCATGCCATCGCAATTGACGAAAGGCGGAAGGACTTCAAACCGACCCTTTGGACCAATATTGTTGAGCTGAATCGTGACGCAGGTGCGAACCTGGATGCAGTTGACGCGCCCTATCAGCAAAAATGGTTCCCGGGCACTCACAGCTCGGTCGGCGGCGGCGGAGAGAGACGCGGTCTCTCCGACCAGGCACTCGATTGGGTATTGGACGGCGCGCGGAAATTGGGACTCGCGCTCGATCCCGGCAGATATTCACGCATATACGAATTTTTGCCGAACCACACCGAGTTTCTTGAGAGCTCTGCAAAGCCCGGCTTGCTGTACAGCATGATGACACACCTATCCGTACAGGACCGGCTGCCGGGGCCGAGTGAGCTTTTCGAAGTCAGTCAGAGCGCACGTCGTCGGTGGCATGAGAAGCCCGAGAACCTTCGTGATCAGACCAAGTACCGGCCACCGACGCTCGCGGGCGTTGCGGCCGCTTTGGACACTATTGATCCCAAGTCTCTGGGCCTAGGCGGCAGCGACGGCGTGGTTCAAGGTGCTTTCAAGATGTATCAAATTCAACCGAACGACACGCTCATGAAGATTGCCCACCGAGAATACGGAGATGCGCAAGCGTATCGACGTATCTATGAAGCCAATTTAGACAAGCTAGAGAGTGCCGATCGCATATACGCAGGACAACTGCTCCGGATTCCGTTGGCGCCCCAGCCTTAGCTGCACGGCGTCCGCTCCCTACGCTAGTGCTACCGCAATTTGCGTTCCGGGGTCGTGTGGGCGGCGTGGGCGTTCAAGCCATTCACCTGCGGATGCTTCGAAGCAATCTAATCGGCCGGGTACCGCTTCCGCGCCATCACCAGCTCCTTTCGCCCAGGCTACCTCTCCTTCAGCCCGGTACAAAAATCGCCAGTCAGGTCACACGCAGACGGATAGTTCTGCCGGAGTTGTTCTGGCCGTTGCCTCGGGCAGCGACCAACTCATCTCTCCGCGCAACGTGGGCATTAAGTTGCGCAAGCAGTTCAGTTGGTGACAAGGTCGATAAGCCATTTATTCCCAACTGTTCCTCAACTTTCGTGACATGGTCGTCAAGATCTCGAAGAACCGTTCGGGCGCGATCGGAAAGGTCTCGTAGACGCTCTCGAGCTCGAATAGCATCTTTCGACAAGAGTTGAGACCTCAGCTCCGGGGTCAATTCTTTCCTGCGGACAATACTTACCCACGTAACTCCCTTGAGTGCAGCTTCGGCTGTCTCATTGCTATCAGAAAATTTCTTGACAGCTGGGGCAAAGGAATCACCCTCAATACTTTCCATCAGTTCACGACGGAGAATTTCGCGAGCAGCGGTATCATGAACCTTCGATAGAGGCGCGCTGATTGTTGCAGCTATCCTTTCAGGATCCACATCCAATATTTTCTCAGCCAGACGCTGCTCGACCTCAAGCTCAGATACCAACGCCTCGATGGTGCATTGCTCAATTTTGGATCTAAGGTCGCTCGAAAGAGTCCGCAATCCGTCCATAGAGGACGCAAGCGACCCCAAGGCCTCAAGCTGCTCGGCTTCCAATAGGACTAAGCGATCGAAAACCCGTTTTCCGTGCGCCACGGTGTTGAAATAACGTTTGACGTTTTGGATTATCCATATCGCCGCGGCAATCTTATCGAATCGCGTGTCAAGTCCGGCCCACTCTGATCCAAACATGTGCTGGTAAGTGACATTGGTACAGAACCTGCGAACGGCGCGAAGGTGAACTGTCAGTGCTTCTAGGTCTTCTCGTATCTGAGCACTTTGAGGATCAAAGCCAACTCGCGCAATCAATTTGCGTGCAGCCATTCCTAGGCCGGCGAATTCTAATCGGATTCTCTGAAATCCAACGCAAGCGACATGTGTGACTGCCGATTCAAGTTCCTCGGGTGAGGGGCGACAATGCGGTGCGTAACCAGAGAGCCGCTCCAACCATTCTGCCTCGACGGAAACTAACTCAGACCACTTCTGGTAAGCTCGATAGAATGCGTCTGCGCCGCCTGAGGAGCACCATTTGAAATAGTCGCGGTAGGACGATGGAAGGCGCTTTGCAACGATGGCGGCGAGAACGACTGCATCCAAACCGCTTGCGGGAAACGAGCGATCGAATCCGAGTATGCTTAAAGCGCCGGTTGTATTCTCGACAACCGAGATAAGGGCGCGCGCATTTTTGTTCTTTCTCACTGCTTCCGTGAAAGCCTGGGCGGGCGAGAGCTGTGCATACTCACTCTTAGCCGCTATCGACGCGATATTAGATGCAAGTACCAGCGCCTCGGTGGATGCAGAGGATAGGTCGGTAGCAGACTTCAACTCCTCCATTACTTTGAGAAGCCTTCGATACTGCCCAAGTATGACACCAAACCGAACGGGATCGACGTCATTCACTACTTTGATGAGATGACCTGGCGGAGTTTCGTTGGGGAGATCTTGGTCGGCGGCAATCAGTTGCTCTAGGTCTTTAACAGAATTCACGCCGAAGTCTCTTGCCTCCTCAATTATCGACATGACCTCGGAGACAGTTCTCTCCAGCCCGTGCAGCCTATCGTCCGACTCGCGAGCCGACCGAATTGTTGTGACAGACGGCGCCGGCGACTTCAGGACTCTAGTAATCTCTTCGAAGCGTTCAATGAAATGCCCCATCGTTTCGCCCAGAGCTTTCAATTGGCGGCAAACGAGCAGTACGTCGTGAGCATTTTTTGAAAAATTCTCTGGAACCAATTCTCCTTCAAGATCGCCAGATGTACATCCAATATCTACATTGGCGCCCATCGCGCGCAAGACAAGCGCCAATGGCGTTTGTCCCTGGGCGCCTTCGGTTTGAAGAGCAAATAGTACCGCAGGAAGCTCGCCTAGTTCTTCATTGATCTTGCCGCAAATGGGTTCTTGTACTGCCCCTTGATGCGGCGCGAACGCATTACTCAACATTGCAGTCTGAGCACGGGCATCGAGGGACAGCGCGCCGGATTGTGCTGTCAGCACGTTTTCCCGAGCACCCAAATGAGTGACCGAAGATCTCCGAACGATACTCGAAGTATCTCTTGTGGCAGCATTATTCGATCGCTGGGGCTCAGTCGACGCAGTCTTTTCAGGCCGCTCTTCAGACTGTGACACACGCGCCGTCATACGCTTTCACTTTTTGTCTGCCCGCCCGGACGCAGAACATCTGCGGCACCTACGAACCAGCGTGAGCATTGCAAGAAAATGTCAACAGACAGTTGGGTTAATTGCCGAGTTAGTGCTATTGGCGCAAACGGATTGTAAGAACTAACGAAAGTCTAACCACGTGCGCCGTGCGGCAATCGACGGCCTCGCCAGCCTCTTCGGGCGCTCGGCCGGCCACACAAACTATGACGCCCGTCATGCGACTACACTAACATTCCAACTGGATCATTCAGTGGGGGCCGGTCAATTTCGCGACGACCATAGCCTCGATTTCCGCACGCCGCTCGGCCACGTCTGCCGCGCTTTGGGCTCATTGGATCAGATCAACGCGGCGATGGGACCCGGCCGACGGCAATTGGGTCCTTTGATCGCAAAGAATTGACGCGTGTGGGCAGCGTTCCGGTCGAAGCAACGACGCGCCGCGCGGCGGACTCCTTCGCGCACGGCCTGGCGGTCCCGGCAGGAGTCGAACCTGCGACCTTCGGTTTAGGAAACCGCTGCTCTATCCGCTGAGCTACGGGACCGATTGAAGAATTTCTGTTCTAGGTACTTTTTAGGTACGCGACGACCGCCCATGATTATCACCAAGTATTGAAGATTGGGTGGCTTTTTCAAAGGCGCGACCAAGGTTGCGACTCAGGCCGCCCGGCAAGGATGGTACCGCCCCACACCTCATGGCCTATCAATCAAGAACGCCTCGTACCCGACACGCTGCCACGGATCAGTGAGCATGTTCCCCGCCGGCTCCGGAGCTTTCTTGAAATCGCCCACGCTGGTCATCGTCTTGAAGAGGAACAGCCTGCTTTTTCCCTCATTTGCCAGCTCCCTCACGAGCGACATGATGTT
>JAHFPN010000127.1 GCA_023269635.1 Hyphomicrobiales bacterium
TTCCGCGCCGACGAATGGCTGCTCTATGCCCAGGATTCGCCGAACGCGGTCGGCGCACGCGGCCTCTCCCGCGGACTGATATTCGCGCGCGACGGGCGGCTGGTGGCCTCGGTCGCCCAGGAGGGGCTGATCCGCATCCGGCGCGATAGCGCCTGATCCTGGCGTTCGAGTTGCCCGCGCACCCCGCAATTGCCCACAGCTTAGGCCGCAGGGTCGACCTGTCGCAGCGCAACAACGCTTAATTTTCGGGCAGATTGTCGATAGTCTGAGCGACGGCCTTCCGGCGCTTCGCTGGCGAGGCTGGAGGCTTTCCTCCTTTCCTACGAGTTCCGAGCCCGGCAAGGGCTCGCCGGCCGGGGGTCCGCACCATGAAGCTCGTCATCGCCATCATCAAACCCTTCAAGCTCGACGAGGTGCGCGACGCGCTCACCGCCGCCGGCGTGCACGGCATGACCGTCACCGAGGTCAAGGGCTATGGCCGCCAGAAGGGGCACACCGAAATCTATCGCGGCGCCGAATACGCGGTGAATTTCCTGCCCAAGCTGCGGGTCGAGGTCGCGGTGCCCACCAACCAAGTGCAGAAGGTGGTGGACGCGATCGTGCAATCCGCCAAGACCGGTCAGATCGGCGACGGCAAAATCTTCGTCACCACCATCGACAGCGCCGTGCGCATCCGCACCGGCGAGACCGACGCGAACGCCCTCTGAGGGCGCGCACCAGCATTGGGGGGAACACCATGAAGAAACTCGCGTCACCGAGCCGCGCCGCGATTCCGCTCGCCGCGCTCGCGGCGTTGTTCGCGACACCCGCATTCGCGCAGGCGCCGAAGATCGATCCCGCCGACACCGCCTGGATGATCGCCGCGTCCGCGCTCGTTCTGATGATGACCATTCCCGGACTCGCGCTGTTCTACGCCGGCATGGTGCGCAAGAAAAACGTGCTCGCCACCATGGCGCAGAGTGTCACCGCGGTGATCATCGTCTCGCTGTTGTGGGCGATCGTCGGCTACAGCCTCGCCTTCACCGGCGACGGCCCCTGGATCGGCTGGTTCGACCGCCTGCTCCTGCGCGACATGGGCTTGGATAGTGTCAGCGCGCTCGCCAAGACCATTCCGGAATCGCTCTTCATGTTCTACCAGGCGACGTTCGCGATCGTCACCGTCGCGCTGGTCGCCGGCAGCGTCGCCGACCGGATCAAGTTCTCAGCCTTCGTCTGGTTCTGCGTGCTGTGGCTGCTGTTCGTCTATGTCCCGATCTCGCACTGGGTCTGGGGCGGCGGTTGGCTCGGCACCATGGGCATTCTCGACTTCGCCGGCGGCACCGTCGTGCACCTCAATGCGGGCATCGCCGGCATCGTGGCCGCGCTCGTGCTCGGCGCACGACGCGGCTACCCGCACGAGAACCTCGCGCCCTACGATCTCTCCATGGCCGTGGTCGGCACCGCGCTGTTGTGGGTCGGATGGTTCGGCTTCAACGGCGGCTCGGCGCTCGCGTCCGGCTCGCGCGCCACCATGGCGATCCTGGCCACGCACCTCGCCGCCTGCACCGGCGCCTTGGTCTGGATGCTCGCGGAGTGGGCGACCCGCGGCAAACCGTCGGTGCTCGGCATGATCTCGGGCGTCATCGCCGGCCTCGGCACCATCACCCCGGCCTCGGGCTATGTGCTGCCATGGCACGCGGTGGTGATCGGCGGGCTCGCCGGGCTGATCTGCTTCTGGGCCTGCACCAAGCTCAAGCAGCGCCTGGGTTACGACGACTCGCTCGACGTCTTCGGCATCCACGGCGTCGGCGGCGCGCTCGGCACCTTCCTCGCCGGCGTGTTCGCGGTCGGGGCGCTCTCGATCTCTCCCGAGGCCCCGAACGGGCTGCAGGGGCTGCTCGAAGGCAACGCCGGACAGCTCCGGATCCAGCTCATCGGGATCGCCGCCACCATCGCGTGGTCCGGCATCGTCACCTGGATCATCCTCAAGGTAATCGGCGCGCTGGTGGGCTTGCGCGTGAGCGACGAGGCCGAGCGCATCGGCCTCGACATCACCCAGCACGGCGAAGCGGTGCAGTAGGCGAGCGCCCGCCCAACTCGATCGCAGCGAGAACGGCGCGCGCCCCTTAAAGGGGCGCGCGTTTTTTTGACCGGGACGGAAGCCGCTGCCGCCCAAATTTTCGGCAACGCTGGCGCATTGTTATGCGTGCCCGCGGGCAGGGCGGCCGTCGCCGCCGACGCCAATTTCCCCTTGGAATCAAGGCGCTGCCGCCGCGCAGGGGGCGTTGGCACGGGGCTTGAATTCCCGTTCCCCGACCAACCCCGCCCGCGGGGACTCGAACCACGGGGATAGCACCTCATGAAGATCGTCATGGCCATCATCAAGCCGTTCAAGCTGGAGGAGGTGCGCGATGCCCTCACCGGCATCGGCGTCCACGGACTCACCGTCACCGAAGTCAAAGGCTACGGCCGCCAGAAGGGCCATACCGAGATTTATCGCGGCGCCGAGTACGCCGTGAACTTCCTGCCCAAGATCAAGATCGAGGTCGCGGTCGACACCAAGGAAGTGAAGAGGGTGATCGACGCGATCACCGCCGCCGCCAAGACCGGCCAGATCGGCGACGGGAAGATCTTCGTCTACCCGATCGAAAACGCCGTGCGCATTCGGACCGGCGAGACCGACGCCGATGCGCTCTGATTCCCAACCCGATGCGACGGAGACTGTTCCCATGACGCCGAAGATTTGGCTGCGCGCAGGACTGCCTGCGCTTCTTGCCGCGCTCGTCGCCGCTGCGCCGGCGTTCGCGGCGCCGACCATCAACAAGGGCGACACCGCCTGGATGATGACCGCGACGGTCCTCGTCCTCTGCATGACCATCCCGGGCCTTGCATTGTTCTATGGCGGCCTGGTCCGCAGCAAGAACATGCTCTCCACGCTCTTGCAGGTGTTCTACACGGAATGCATCGTCCTGCTGATTTGGGTCATCTACGGCTATAGCCTGACCTTCACCGGCGGATCCGGCTTCTCGGCGGATTTCATCGGCGGCTTCTCCAAGGCCTTCCTCGCCGGAATCACTCCCGAAACCCCGGCTGCGACCTTTACGGTCGGAGCGGCGATCCCCGAGGGCGTCTACGTGATGTTCCAGATGACGTTCGCGGCCATCACCGCGGCGCTGATTCTGGGGTCGGTCGTCGAACGCACCAAGTTCTCGGCGATCGCGCTGTTCATGCCGCTGTGGATCACCTTCGTCTATTTCCCGGTCGCACACATGGTCTGGTACTGGTCCGGACCTGACGCGATCGATGCGGCCGCGAAGGTCCTGGCGGCGGCGACCGATGCCGTAGCCAAGGCGAAAGCACAGGCAGCGCTCGATGCCGTGTTGGCGGACGGCGGCTTTCTGTACAAAGCCGGCGCCATCGACTTCGCCGGCGGTTCCGTGGTGCACATCAACGCCGGCATCGCCGGCATGGTGGGTTGCCTGATCATCGGCAAGCGCCTCGGCTACGGCAAGGAAGTGATGCCGCCGCACTCGCTGCCCATGGCCATGATCGGCGCCTGCTTGCTGTGGTTTGGCTGGTTTGGCTTCAACGCCGGATCGAACCTCGAATCGGCGGGCAGCGCAGTGGTCGCATTCATCAATACCTTCATCGCGACCGCGGCGTGCGCCATGTCGTGGATGTTCGTAGAGTGGATCGTCAAGGGCAAGCCGACCGTACTCGGCGCAATCTCGGGCGCGGTGGCGGGCCTCGTCGCCGTGACGCCGGCTTCGGGCTTCTCGGGTGCCATGGGCGCACTCGTTCTTGGACTCGTCGCTGGCGTCGTTTGCTATTTCTTCTGCACCGCCGTGAAGAACATGTTCGGCTACGACGATTCCCTTGACGTGTTCGGCGTGCACTGCATCGGCGGCATCGTCGGCGCGCTGGGCACCGGCATTCTGGTCAACCCGGCGCTCGGCGGCACCGGCATCTTCGACTACGCGATCAACAAGGTCGCCGACTACGACCTGACGGCGCAGATGATCTCGCAATTCAAGGACGTGATCGTCACCCTGCTATGGTCGGGTATCGGCTCCGCGATCCTGTGGAAGATCGTCGACATCATCGTCGGCTTGCGGCCCAGCGCGGACAGGGAGCGCGAAGGCCTCGACATCACCGACCACGGCGAGCGCGCCTACAGCTGATCGGCTGTCCTCCCGGCCGATCGCAAAGCGCCAGGGCCCCGGCCGCCGCCGGGGCCCTGATCGTTATGGAAGACCGCTTTCGGCCGATGGTTAATCGGCCCTTAACCAGCGGCTTCCTAAGCTTGCGCGCGGACGGTGTGAGCGAGCAGGCGTAGCGGATGCAAACAGGCGATCGCGCCGAGCGTACGGTCCCGGCAGCGGCGCCCGCCGGACGCTCGCCGTTTGTCCGGCTCGCGGAGCTGCTCGCGGGCGGTGCTCCCGGAAAGTCGCCGATCAGCCTCGCGGTCGGCGAGCCGCGCCATCCGATCCCTGCCTTCGTCGGCCCGGTGCTAGCCGCCAATCTCGACCGCTTCGGCCGCTATCCCATGACCCGCGGCACCGAGCGCTTCCGCACTGCCGTCGCGGCCTGGCTCGGCCGCCGCTACGCGCTGGCCAAGCCCGTGGATCCGGAAACCGAGATTCTGGTCTTGAACGGCAGCCGCGAAGGCCTGTTCCTCGCCGCGCTCTGTGCCCGCTCCTATGTCGGCGCGCGCAAGGGCGCGCCCGCAATGCTGATGCCGAACCCGTTCTATCAGGCCTATGCGGCCGGCGCCGACGCCGCCGGCTGCGAGGCGATCACTCTGCCCGCGACCCGCGCGAACGGGTACTTGCCGGATTTCGCCGCGCTCCCCGACGCGCTCCTCGCCCGCACGGTCGCGATCTATCTCTGCTCGCCCGCCAATCCGCAAGGCGCCGTGATGTCGCGCGAGGCGCTCGCGCGTCTGATCGCACGCACCCGCCAGCACGGCGCGCTCGTGCTCGCCGACGAATGCTACTCGGAAATCTGGCTCGGCCGCTCCGCGCCGCCGGGCGCGCTCGAAGCCGCCGGCGCGAATTTCCAAGGCGTCGTCGCGTTCAATTCACTCTCCAAACGCTCGAGCCTGCCCGGCCTGCGCTGCGGCTTCTGCGCCGGCGATCCGGATTTTCTCCGTGCGTTCCTCGATTTCCGCAATCTCGGCGCCCCGCAGGTGCCCGAGCCCGTGCAGGAAGTAGCCGTCACCGCCTATGGCGAGGAGACCCATGTCGAGGAGAACCGCCGCCTCTACCGCGCCAAATTCGACCTTGCCGGCCGCATCCTTGGGCCACGCTACGGCTATCGTCGGCCCGACGGCGGCTTCTTTCTTTGGTTGGACGTGAGCCCCTTGGGCGGCGACGAGCAGGTGACCAAGAAGCTCTGGCGCGAAGCGGGCTTGCGCGTCGTGCCGGGAAGCTATCTCGCGCGCACCGCACCAGACGGCAGCAACCCGGGCGCGGGCTATCTCCGCCTCGCGCTGGTCGACGATCTCGCCACCACCGAATCCGCTCTCCACCGCTTCGTCGAATGTCTCGGCTGAACCGCAACCCGGAAACCGACCCGATGCGCACGCTCTCCAACCGCCTGACCGACTGGCTGCCCGACTACCTGATGGGCTTTGCGCGCAGGCGCCTGATCGAGCTGTGCGGGCTCGCGCTGATCGCACTTGCCGCGCTCGGCCTGGTCGCGCTCGCCACCTGGTCGGCCGCCGATCCGAGCTTCAGCCAGGCCGCCGGCCGTGCGGTGAAGAACCTGCTCGGCCGGCCGGGCGCGGCGTTCGCCGATTTTCTGTTGCAGATGCTTGGGCTCGCTGGCCTTGCCGCCATCTTGCCGGTCGCGGTCTGGGGCTGGTGGCTGACCACGCACCGCGCGCCGGGCCGGCTGCGCATCCGCCTCCCCGCCCTCGCGGTTGCGGTCGTGCTCGCGGCCGCGTTCGCCGCCTGCATTCCGCCAACCGCCGGCTGGCCGCTCTCCAGTGGTCTCGGCGGCGTGCTCGGCGACGGCATCCTGAAAGTCATCGACCGCGCAGTCGGGACATTGCTCTTGGGCTGGCCGCGGCTCGCGCTCGGCGCGTTGTTCGCGCTGTCCGCCCTCGCCGCGCTCGCCATCGGTCTCGGTGCCGGCCTTAAAACGCCGCGCAAGGCGCGCATCACCCCCGAACAGGACCTCGATGACGAGCCTGTGGAACGGCCGGCGGAGGAGCGCCCACGCTTTGGTCTTTCCGCGTTTCTCGGCGCCTTCACCCACGGCTTCCTTGCGCTGAAAGCCCGCCTGTTTCATCGCCGCGCCCGCCACAACGCCGTGCGCTCGGCCGTGCGCCAGATCCTCGGCCGCGACCACGAGGCGCCGCTTGCCCGGCACGAGCCCGGCTTCGTATCCGAGGAAGCCGCGTATACGGAAGAAGAATCCGCCGCTCCCCGCGAACGCCACGCCCGCCCGCGTGCCGAGCGCCGGCGCCCGTCGCGCCCGCGCCGCTCCGGCGGCTACGAGTTTCCCTCGCTCGAGCTCCTGTCCGCGCCCGGCCGCGAGCGCGCGCCCGCGCTCTCGCCCGCCGCGCTCACCGAGAATGCGCGCGAGCTCGAAAGCGTGCTCGAGGACTTCGGGGTCAAGGGCGATATCGTGAACGCCCACCCGGGCCCGGTGGTGACGCTCTACGAGCTCGAACCCGCGCCCGGCATCAAGTCCTCGCGCGTGATCGGACTTTCCGACGACATCGCCCGCTCCATGAGCGCGATTGCCTGCCGCGTCGCCATCATCCCGGGCAGGAACGCGATCGGCATCGAGCTTCCGAACCCCAAGCGCGAAAAGGTGGTGCTGCGCGAACTGCTCGCCTCCGAGGAATTCGCCGGCAGTGCGCACAAGCTGCCGCTCTGCCTCGGCAAGACCATCGGCGGCAATCCGGTGATCGTCGATCTCGCGCGCATGCCGCACTTGCTGATCGCCGGCACCACCGGCTCGGGCAAATCGGTGGCGATCAACACCATGATCCTCTCGCTGGTCTATCGGCTGAAGCCCGAGGAGTGCCGGCTGATCCTGGTCGATCCCAAGATGCTCGAGCTCTCGGTCTACGAGGGCATCCCGCACTTGCTCACGCCCGTGGTCACCGACCCGCGCAAGGCCGTGGTCGCGCTCAAGTGGACGGTGCGCGAGATGGAGGAGCGCTACAAGAGCATGTCCAAGCTCGGCGTGCGCAATATCGACGGCTTCAACGCCCGCGTGGTGGAGGCGGCGCAGCGCGGCGAGCAGATCGTGCGTACCGTGCAGACCGGCTTCGATCGCGCCACCGGCGAGGCGATCTATGAGCGCGAGGAGATGGACCTTTCGCCGCTGCCGTACGTGGTCGTGGTCGTGGACGAGCTGGCCGACCTCATGATGGTCGCCGGCAAGGACATCGAGGGCGCGATCCAGCGCCTGGCGCAAATGGCGCGCGCGGCCGGCATCCATCTCGTCATGGCGACGCAGCGCCCGTCGGTCGACG
>JAHFPN010000128.1 GCA_023269635.1 Hyphomicrobiales bacterium
TTCGCCTTCAGTGAGTGCCGTCGGGCCGGCCGGGCGGCGGCGTGTAAACCGGCGGACGTTTCGTGGCCGGCGGAATCGTCCTTGCCGGCGGCGGCGCTTTCACGCGCCGCGAGCTGTCCGTCGCGTGCTTCGGCTTTGGCGGCGGTGCGCATTTCTTCTGACACTCGGCCCGCTTCTTTTGCTGGATTCGGATTTCGCTCTTGATGTAATCGCCCATGCTGGTGGCCGACTTGATTTCTTCGAGCAGCTTCTCCAGCCGCTTGATCTCCTCGTCGATCGCCTTGCAGTCCGCGCAAGGCCCGGCCGGGGGCGGAGTGGTCGATTGAGGAAAGCACGGAATAGGATAGGTAGGAAAATCGCCGATCTCTCGCGGTGGACTTGGCCACGATGTGTCTCTTCCCGTCAGCCGACGCCAAATCGTTACTTGCGCTCGGAAGCCATCTCGCGCGGCGATCCACGCATCGTAGTCGCAAGCCGCCACCGCACCCTTCCCGGCAGCCTGGAACGCTCTTATCGCAGCAAACTGGCCGGCCTCAGCGGGACTTTGTGCGCGTGCCGGCTCCGTGCCGAGCGACAACGACACTGCAGCGCCGAGCAGCGACGCATACAAGGCTAACCTGACACGGGGGAAAAGCCACACCGTCGGCGTCCTCCAGCTCTGCTCAGTGCGTGCCGTCGGGCCGGCTCGGCACTTGTTGAACCGGAACAGTCGTTTTGGTCTTCGCGCGAGCGGTCGTAGATTTCTGCGTGGGCTGTGCGACCTTGTTCTTGGGATCATCGAGTATCTTGGTAATCCGCTCGCTGAGTTCAGTCATCTTCAGGACGATCTGGCTGTCGCTCGCGAGTTTGGCCCGGCCGGTCGCCGATTTATCCAGCTGCCCGAGCCGCTTCCGATAAAATTGCAGCCGGTTGCGGATGCCATTCGCCTTCGAGGCGTTGCCGTCTTTGATCGCGTCCTTGAGCGCTTCCTCGTCGCGATCGACCGCTTGCTTGAGCGTGTCGTAGTTCTCTTTGATGGCATCCGGGGTGGTGGGTATGCTGCCCTGCGCGGCTGCCGGCGGGGCCGCCGCCGTCACCCCCAGCATCAGAGCGACGGCGAAGAAGGTGAATAACGCACTCACACGTTTGGTGGTTCCACTCAAGCGCATGACTTTCTCACTTTCGTTGGCAGGGCGGTTCGTCCTCAGTGCGTGCCGTCGGGCCGGCCCGGCGGCGGAGTCGTTACCGGCGGGCGCTTCGTGGCCGGCGGTTGCTTCGTGGCCGGCGGTTGCTTCTTAGAAGGCGGCGCCTTCGCACGCCGCGATTCGCTCGCGGAATGGATACTCGGCGGCGACTTGGTGCGCGGCGGCAACGTCCTCTGCTTCTCCTCCTCCTGGCTCTTGAGGAAGGTCTGAATTTCGCTCCAGCGGAACAGAGGGGCGGGGCACTTCATCCAGCATTCCGACCGTTGCTTCTCGAGAATGCGGATCTCGCTCTTGATGTAGTCGGCCATGCCCTTGATGCCGGCGTATTCGGTTTCCGCGAGCAATTGCTGCAAGCGTCCGATCTCGGTATCGAGCGACGTGCAGTTCTGGCATGCCGGAAGAACGATCGGGACCGCTGGCGTGGGCAGCAGCGGGCAAGCCGGCAAGGCTTCGAGTTTTGCGATCTCGGCCTGTGACGAATCGATTTGCCGCTGCATAGCCGCGTCGTCACCGAACACGTTTACGAGAAACGGGTCCCCGCCGGTCGTTTTTGAGATACTCTTCGCAAAACTATTGGCAGCCATCGTGCCTTGCAGCACCCCGATCCAAGTCTTCAGACTCTCGATCCGGGCCTGGACTTCCGGCGTCTTGCAATCCTGCGCCAGCACTAGCGCCGGGCTGAGGCAGAGCGCCGCCACGAGCGCGCCGAAGAGGAGTCCCAGTAGGCCACACCGTAACTTGCCACCGACGAGATGTTCGCCTGATTGCGAGCCGTACATATTGATCCCCCCCATGCGCGATGAATTCTGCGCCCCTTCTGGTGAACTTTGTATTGGCCTCAGTGAGTTCCGTCGGGCCGCCCCGGTGGTTGCGTCCATCCCGGCGGATAGGTTCCGGGCGTGCCGGGCGGGCCCTTTGCGCGGCTGGGCGGCGTGAAGGTTTCCAACGGTTTATCGCAGGGCGGGAGGCGCAAGAGGCGCGCATACTCCGCGCTCCGGCGCTCTTGCTCGCGCATTTTACTCGCCAGGCTCGCCTTGAGCCGCTGCAGTTCAGCGAGGGTGCGATTGTAGGGCGACTTGTAGTCGCTATACCCCGTCTCATTTTTACTGAGGTCGCCGACCCGTGCCTCCGCCGCGGCGATATCGGCTCGCAATTGCCCGATCACATCACTGAGCGCCGAAATACCTCGCAACAGGTCTTTCATCCTGTTCTCGACCGCGCGCGTCCGGCAAGCCTGTGCTTGCGCGGGGGTCGGGGTCATGCATAGCGGCACCACTATCGCGGCGAAGAGCAGCAACGCGAGGCCAATCCGCGACCTGCCGCCCTTGCGAATTCCATCTGATTGCGCCCCGTACATCTGATCCCCCCATGCGCGATGGATTCTGCGCCCCTCTCGGTGAAATGTGATACCGGCGTCAATGGGTGCCGTCGGGCCTCCCCGGCGGTGGCGTCGACGGCTGCGATGGCGTGGGCGCCCACGGGTTCGTCGTGGTCGTTCCGCACGGCGGCAAGCCCTCGAGTTGCGCCAGCTCGCCGCGCTTGATCCCGAGCCGAGCCTGCAATGATGCGATGCGATGTTTGAGGGACTGGTGCCGGCTCTGTTCCGCCGGTCCATAATTGGTCTTGGTGTATTCGCGCGCATCCAAATCGTTGAGATCAACCTGGGCCTGCGCGAGCTGATAGTCCAGAGCCTGGATCTCGCGCGTCAGATTTCTAATCCAGCGTAAAACCTGGTCGGTCTTGCAGGTGGCCGAAAATACCGACTGCGCCTGCGCGGGAATCGGGCTCAGGACCAGCGCTGCCATAATCGTCGCGAATGACAGCCCAAGCACGACCGCGCTCTGGATCGCGCCAATTCGAGTCACAATTGCCAGCGAGCGCACGGCGAAGCCCCCTCAGCCGGTCGAGCGAAGCGATAACAGATGCTAGGCCGTGTCCGGCGTCCCGTCGAATCGTTGCTTCGGCGGTGCAACGTAGCCCTTGAAAAATCAGCGAAATGCGCTCGCCACCATGAGCGCGCCGCCGAACAGCACCACGGCGTCGAGGATCGCCGCATGCACGCGCAGCGATAGCCGGTGCACGATCGCACGCGCGAGAAACGCGCCGGGTATCGAACAGACGCCGATCAGCAACGCGACCACGATCACCTTGCCGTCGATCGCGCCGGCGATCCCGAACACCATCACCTGCACCAGGTGCACGATCACCGAAATCGCGGCGTCGGTGGCGATCACTGCGGCGCCGGCCACGCCGGCCGCCATCAGCAGCGAGACCAGGATCACGCCGGTGCCGACCGCGCCGCCGCTGATCGCGCCGAAGCCCAAGGCGCCGGCGGCGAGCCCACGGTCGCCGAGCCGAAAGCCGCGGCTCTGCAAGAGCCGGCGCAGCGGCACGCTCGCGATCAGAAAAGCACCGATCAGGACTAAGATGCCGCCACTGCCGAGCCGGGTATAGAACCAGGCGCCGAGCACGCAGGTGGGGACCGCGGCCGCCAGCACGATCAGGCTGCGCCGGGTATCAACATGGGTGCGGAAGGCGGCGATGCGGCTCGCGTTGATCAAGAGCGCCGCGAGCCCCATCACCGGCACCACCGGCTCGGGCCCGAGCAGCGGCACTAGCACCAGCGGCATCAACAGCCCGGTGCCGTAGCCGGCGACGCCGCCGACCACGGAGGTGAACACCGCGGCGGCCGCGACCAGCGCCACCTGCAGAAGCGAGAGATCGGCGAGCGCGGCGGTCAATGGAGCACTCTCAGACTGACTTGATTCGTCATGGCCGGGCTTGATCCGGCCATCCACGTCTTTGGTCGACGAAGCGTTCTGAAGGCGTGGATGCCCGGGACACCCCCGGGTTTAACCCGGGGGCGGGCATGACGACATTTTCCATGTGCGCGGCGGGCAATCGACTAGCGCGCCGGGGCGGCTTTGAGATCCGCGGGCGAGATCAGCACCGAGAAGCGCTCGCACCAGATCACGACGCTCGGAAATTTCGAAAGGTCGACGCCGGCCGGGATCGCGTAGCGCTGGCTGCCCTTGAACGCGCGCAAGGAACCGAGATCGACGTACATCTCGTCCTTGACGTCGGCGGAGCGGCGGATGCCGGCTTTCGGCACCAAGAGAACGCGAAACGCCGGACCGGGCCCGACTTCGAAATCGGTTTCCAGGAACACGACCCGCTCATAGACGCTCACTCTCCCGCGGCCCCAGTGCACCGGGTCGCTCGGGTCGGCGTGGATGAACGTGCCGGTCGCGACCGGCGCGGCAACGGCGCGGGGAGCGGCCGGTGCTGGGCTCGCGGGCGCAGGTCCCGGAATCGTCGCCGGCGGCGGCGTCATCGCGACCGCCGGCGGCGCATCGGGCCGCGTCACCGGCGCGGCCTCGACCGCCGCCGCACGGTCGGCTTCGGTGAGCTGCTCCATCGCCGGCGGGGGCGGGAACACGAACGGATAGAAGAAGAATCCGAGCGCCACGCCGAAGCCGGTGCCGAGCACGGCACCGACGAGGAGAATCGCGATCGCCCGCCAGAACCCGCGCATCGGATTCCCTCCCTCAGCTCCACTGGGCCTGAAGCTATCACGACTTTCGGGAGGTCAATTTGTCATTCCGGGGCCGAGCGAAGCGAGCAGCCCGGAATCCATATCCGCGGTCCGGGGTTATGGATTCCGGCTGTCGCCGCTTGCGCGGCTCGATCGGAATGACGAGCAAGCGGCTAGCGCTTGTTCTCGAATGCGGCCGCCTCAGCCCTGGCCGCCGCCGTCCTTGCCGGCTCGCGATGCTTCGATGGCGTCGTGAACGATGGCGGCGAGCCGATCGGCGGCGGCGGGAAACCCGGCCGCGATCCACGCCGCCTCCGCCGCTTCCAGGGCGCGGCCGAGCGCCGGGCCCTTCTCCACGCCGCGCGCGAGAAAATCCTTGGCCGCGAGCGGGAATTTCGGCGGCGTCCAGCGTTCCGGGAGTGCCACCAGCTCGCGCCAACCCTTATCGCCGGCCTTGGCGCCGGAGCGCGCGAAGGCGACCAGCGCGCGATCGCGATAATCCGCCGCGCCCAGACGATAGAGCAGCGCGCGCCCGCCGGCTTCGTCGATCGCGGGCGCCAGCCGCCACCAGGAGTCACCGATGGAGCGCAGCCGGCGCTGCTCGTCATTGGAAAGGCGCAAGCGCTCGCGCAGGCGGCCGGCGTCCTCGTCCACGCGGACCGCGAGCGCCGCGAGCCGGCGCACCGGATCGGGTGCTAAGCCCAGCGCGGCCTCGATCGCGGCCAGGCGCGCGAGCGCCGCCAGATCGGGAACCCCGCCGAGCACGCGGTCGAGAATGCCGGCCTCGGTCATGATCACCGCGGTCTCCGCCGCGCGCGCCGCCTCCATCAGCTTCAGGATCTCGACCCGCACCCGCTCGCGCGAGAGCTTGGCGAGATCGTCGCGCGCCCGGATGCAGGCGGAAAGGCCGGCCGAGTCGGGCGCGCCGACGCCATAGGCCGCGAAGAACCGGAAGAAGCGCAATACCCGCAGGTGATCCTCGGCGATGCGGGTGGCCGGGTCGCCGATGAAGCGGACGCGGCGCGCCTTGATGTCGGCGAGCCCGCCCACGAGGTCGATCACCGCGCCGTCGCGCGCGAGGAACAAGGCGTTCATGGTGAAGTCGCGGCGCGCGGCGTCCGCCCGCCAGTCGCGGCCGAAGCGCACCACGGCGCGGCGGCCGTCGGTCTCGACGTCCTCGCGCAAGGTGGTGACCTCGAACGGGGTGCCGTCCACCACCACGGTGACGGTGCCGTGCTCGATCCCGGTCGGCACCGGATGGAAGCCGGCGGCGCTGGCGCGGCGCACCACTTCCTCCGGCGCCGCAGTGGTGGCGATGTCCACGTCGCCGGGCGCGAGCCCGAGCAGCGTGTTCCGCACCGCGCCGCCCACCACGCGCGCTTCCTCGCCCTTGGCATCGAGTGCGGCGAGCAGTCGCGCCAATGGCCCGGCGGCGAGCCAGGGCGCCTTGTCGCTGCTGAGGCGCGTCGCCGGCGCCCCGCTCATTTGATCCGGCCCGGCACCAGCCGGCCGTCTTCCATGTGCGCGGGCTCGTAGACGCCGCCCGGCGCGGCGCCGCCGAAATGCGCGAAGTAGATCAGCCCGCCGATCACCAGCACCAGGCCGATGCTCGCCAGCGTCGCCAGCATGCGCGCGTGCCAGTGCACGGCGTCGCGCGCGTAGCGCCGGGTCACGAACAGCACGATCGCGTAGACCGCGAACGGCGCCATGAACAAGAGCACTTCGATCAGTGCGGTGCGGGCCATCAGCGATACAGCCGTTCGTACAGGTTGCGCAGGATCCCGGCGGTGGCGCCCCAGATGTAGCGCTCGCCGAACGGCATCGCATAGTAGGTGCGCTGTTGCCCGCGCCATTCGCGGGAATGGCGGGCATGGTTCTCGGGCGCCATCAGAAAGGCAAGCGGCACCTCGAATGCGTCCGCGACCTCGGAGGGATTCAAGGCGAGCGCGAACCCGGGCTCGATCAGCGCCACCACCGGCACGATGCGGAAGCCGGTGCCGGAAAGATAGGCGTCGAGATAGCCGAGCGGCGCGGCGAAACGCGGCGCCAGACCGATCTCCTCCTCGGCTTCGCGGAGCGCGGCGGCGAGCGGGTCGGGATCGGCCGGATCGATCTTGCCGCCGGGAAAGGCGACCTGGCCGGCATGGTCGGGAAGCTCATGCGAGCGCTGGGTGAGCAAGACGGTGAGCTGGTCGCGCGCCACCACGGGCACCAGCACGGCCGCGTGCCGCGGCGGCTGGCTCGCGGTGAAGGTGGCGATCTCCGGCGACAATTGGTGGTCGCCGACCGGGAATTTCGCCACGGGATCGGACAGCCGCTCGGGCGGAGTTTGCGCGAGCCGCTCACGCGCGCGCGCGATGAAGGACTCGACCTCCGCCGACCGCCCACCCTTGTCCCGGTGTCCGTGCATCATGGCTCCACCAGCGCCGATTCCGGCGCCATCGGGAAGAATAGTCCGGCCGAGGCCACCCCGAACATGCGCTCGCCCGCCACCTCGCGCACCTCGCCGATCTCCACCAGCGCCAGAAACGCCGGCCGGGTCACCCGCGCCCACAGCTCCCGGCGCACATGCAGATAGGGCCGCAAGCCGCCGGTACCAAGCTCGGGCTCGAAGCGCAGGCCGTGCTCAGCGTCGCAACGCACGATGTCGTCCACATTGGTGCGGAATACGAGCGCGGCGTCCGCGCCCGCGCCTTCCCGCTCGAACTCGACCGCCAGGAATGGCGCGTCCTCGACCTTGATTCCAA
>JAHFPN010000018.1 GCA_023269635.1 Hyphomicrobiales bacterium
CGGCCGCGACCAGATTGCGCGTGCCTTCGACCCGCAGCCGGGCGTTTCGTTCGAGAGCCTCTGCGAGCCGAGCGGTATCGAGGCGCTGCGGCAGGTCGGTCAATTGATGGATCAGCACCTCAGGCCGCGCGGCAACGACCGCCGCCTGCACGGCTGCGGCGTCGAACACGTCGAGGACCACGGGCTTGGCACCCGCGCCCTCCAGCCAAGCTGCGCGATCTGCCGAGCGGGTGGTGCCGGTGACCTCGTGACCAGCCCGCACCAGGAGTGGGGTCAGGCGGCGACCGATGGCGCCGGCGGCGCCGGCAAGAAAGATGCGCATCCAGCTATGCTATGCGCTTCAGCCGATCCGTTCGAGGGCCGCGATGCCGAGACCCCTGCCCAGCAAGTTCTTTGCCCGCAGCGTGCACGAAGTGGCGCCGGACCTGATCGGGGCCACGCTCCTCTTCAAGGGCGTGGGCGGCGTCATCGTCGAGGTCGAGGCCTATCACCATACCGATCAGGCCGCGCACTCCTATCGCGGCCGAACGGAGCGCAATGCGGTGATGTTCGGGCCGCCGGGCAAGGCCTATGTCTATCGCTCCTACGGCGTGCATTGGTGCCTCAACTTCGTGTGCGAGCGCGAGGGCTCGGCAAGCGCGGTGCTGATCCGGGCCTTGGAGCCGGCCCGCGGGCTTGCGGCGATGCGCCGGCGTCGGGGAGTCAAGAACGAGCGGCTGCTCTGTTCCGGGCCCGGCCGGCTATGTCAGGCGCTCGGCATAAGCGGCGCGCACAACGGGCTGGCGCTCGACCGGTCGCCGTTCAAACTCTTGGCGCGGACCACGAAGCTCAAGGTCGCGGTCGGGTCGCGCATCGGGATCAGCAAGGCGACGAAGCATCCGTGGCGCTACGGGCTCGCGGGCTCGCGATACTTAAGCAAGCCGTTCCGGTAGTCACCGCCAGTTCCGAAAAGTGCACGGCAAGCGCTTTGTCATGAGGCGGGCGAAGTTTCGGTGCCCTTGCCGGGGGATTGACGAGGATCAAACCGGTCCCGGCCCGGGTTGATGCATGCTGTTGTTGGGGTTCTTCACGGCTGGGCGGTACGGGGAGGAACCAAAGTGACGACCGTACGACAATTGCTTGACCACAAGGGTCGAAACGTCTGGTCGATTCGGCCGGACGCCACCGTATACGAAGCCATAGCAAAAATGGCCGAGAAAGACGCTGGATCGCTGGTCGTGATGGACGGCGAGAAACTCGTCGGCATCATTACCGAGCGACACTATGCGCGCAACATCATGCTCAAAGGCAAGGCATCTCCGACGACGCCGGTCGGCGACATCATGGAGCGACGCGTCGTTTGCGCGACGCCGGAGCAGACCGCCGAGCAGTGCATGGCCGTCATGACCGACAAGCGCGTGCGCCATCTGCCGGTGCTCGAGGGGAAAAAGGTGATCGGGATCATTTCGATCGGCGATCTGGTCAAGAATATTATCGGCGATCAGAAATTCATCATCGATCAGCTGGTACATTATATTCACGGCTAGTGCACCCCGTCGACGCGAGCCGGCAAAGTCTCGGGCGGAATTCAAATACCGACGCGTCACGCGCAGCGCGTTGGTACAAGCGCGCGAGTTCACGGTTCCTGAGCAGGCCGTTCATCACCGTGTCCCGGGCACAGGCTGCGTGATGCGTTGCAGATCCGGGACCCAAGCAGCCGGCTATGGGTCCCGGCTCGCGGCGCTTCGCGCCTTGGCCGGGACGACGGCTACGCCGCGCCCTTCAGCCGCTCCAGCGCCTCGCGCACCTTGGTGGCGCGGCCTTCCGCTTCCTCGCGCTTCTCGCGCTGCTCGTCGACCACTTCCTCGGGCGCGCGCGCGACGAAATCGGCGTTGCCGAGCTTCTTGTCGATGCGATCGATGTCCTCGGCGATCTTGCCGAGCTCCTTCTCGAGCCGCGCGCGCTCGGCCGCAAGGTCCACGATCCCCTTGAGCGGAAGCGCCGCGATCTCGCCGCGCACCAGCAACTGTACCGCGCCCTCGGGCGGTGCGTCGGCGAAGGAGATTTCCGAGAGCCGCGCGAGGCGC
Organism: Hyphomicrobiales bacterium; assembly: GCA_023269635.1. Lineage (GTDB taxonomy): Bacteria > Pseudomonadota > Alphaproteobacteria > Rhizobiales > Xanthobacteraceae > JAHFPN01. The sequence continues at coordinate 2,067 of JAHFPN010000018.1, forward strand.
TTCAGCGCATCGTTCCAGCGCCCTGCCCGCGCGCGCGTCGCTTTCGAGGCGACCAGCACCAACGGCACTTGCGTGGCCGCGGGCACGTTCATCTCCGAGCGGAGCGAGCGTACGCTGGAGACGAGGTCCACGAGCCAGCCGATCTCGGCTTCCGAGTCCTTATCCTCCAGCCCCGCGAGCTTGGGCCATTCAGCGAGCACCAGCATGGTCGCGCGCTTCGGGCCGGATTCCCCGGTCACGCGCCAAAGCTCCTCGGTGAGGAACGGCATGAACGGGTGCAGGAGTTTCAGGATTTCATCGAGCACGAACGCTGTGGTGGCGCGGGTTTCGTCCTTGGCGGCGCCGTCCGGGCCGGTGAGCACGGGCTTGGCGAGTTCGATGTACCAGTCGCAATAAATGCTCCAGACAAAGCGATAGAGCGCGCCGGCCGCCTCGTTGAACGTATAGGCGTCGATCGCCGCCGTGACCTCGTACGCGGCGCGCGCGGCCTCGCCGAGAATCCAGCGGTTCAGCGTCTCGCGCGCGATCGCAGGATCGAAGCCCGCCGCGCGCTGCGCGTGGTTCATCTCGCCGAAGCGCGCGGCGTTCCAGAGCTTGGTCGCGAAATTGCGGTAGCCCTCGACGCGCGCAGTGGAGAGCTTGATGTCGCGGCCCTGCGCGGCCATGGCGGCGAGCGTGAAGCGGAGCGCATCGGCGCCGTAATCGTCGATGATCGAAAGCGGATCGATCACGTTGCCCTTGGATTTCGACATCTTGGCGCCGCGCTCGTCGCGCACCAGCGCGTGGATATAGACGGTGCGGAACGGCACTTCCTGTATGAAGTGCAGGCCCATCATCATCATGCGCGCGACCCAGAAGAAGATGATGTCGAAACCGGTGACCAGCACGCTGGTGGGATAATAGCGCTTCAATTCCGGCGTCTGCTCGGGCCAGCCGAGCGTCGAGAACGGCCACAGCGCGGAGGAGAACCAGGTGTCGAGCACATCCTCGTCGCGCAGCAAGAACGGCGTGCGTTTCGCCGGGTCGAGCGCCATGTCGTGGCCCTGCATCGGCGTGATCACCTCGGTCTCGGCGTAATAGGCGAGCGCGTGCGCGACCGCCTCTTCCTCGGTTTCGGCTACGAACACCTTGCCGTCGGGCCCATACCAGGCCGGGATCTGATGCCCCCACCAGAGCTGGCGCGAGATGCACCAGGGTTCGATCTTCTCGAGCCAGTCGAAATAGGTCTTCTCCCAGTTCTTCGGCACGATGCCGGTGCGGTCGTCGCGCACCGCAGCGAGGGCGGGCCGCGCCAGCTCCTTGGCGTTCACGTACCACTGGTCGGTGAGAAACGGCTCAAGCACCGCGCCCGAGCGGTCGCCATGGGGCACCGTGTGCGCCTGCAGCTCGATCTTCTCGATCAGCTCGCGGGATTCGAGCATTTCGACGATGCCCTTGCGCGCCTTGAAGCGATCTTCCCCATGAAGCGCGAGCACGGCCTCGAGGTCCTCGCCCTCGGTGGCGCCGGCAAGAAAATCCTTGTTCCTTTCCAGGAGGAGCCGTGCTTCCGGATCAAAAATATTGATCAGCGGCAGCTTGTGCCGCCGGCCGACCTCGAAATCGTTGAAGTCGTGCGCGGGCGTGATCTTCACCGCGCCCGAGCCCTTCTCCGGGTCGGCATACTCGTCCGCGATGATTGGGATGCGGCGGCCGACCAGCGGCAGAATCGCGTGCTTGCCGATCAAATGCTTCAGCCGCTCGTTCTCCGGATGCACCGCGACCGCCACGTCGCCGAGCATGGTTTCGGGGCGCGTGGTGGCGACGACGATGAACTGGTCGGTGCCCTCGATCGGATATTTCAAGTGCCACAGGTGGCCCTTGGTCTCGACCTGCTGCACTTCGAGGTCGGAGATCGCGGTCAAGAGCTTCGGGTCCCAATTGACCAGACGCTTGTCCTTGTAGATCAGGCCCTCTTTGTAGAGATCGACGAAGACCTTCAGCACCGCGCGCGACAGGCCCTCGTCCATGGTGAAGCGCTCGCGCCGCCAGTCGCAGGAGGCGCCGAGCTTCTTCAATTGGCGGATGATGGTGCCGCCGGATTCCTCTTTCCATTTCCAGACGCGTTTGACGAATTCCTCGCGGCCGAGCTTGCGCCGATCCGGCTCCTGCCGCTCCTTCAATTGGCGCTCGACCACCATCTGGGTTGCGATGCCGGCGTGGTCGGTGCCGGGCTGCCAGAGCACGTCACGCCCGCGCATGCGTTCGAAGCGCGCGAGCACGTCCTGCAGCGTGTTGTTGAGGGCGTGGCCCATGTGCAAGGAGCCCGTCACGTTCGGCGGCGGAATCACGATGCAGAACGGTTCCGCGCTCCGGCGCTCCGGGCGGCCGCACTCGAACGCGCGCGCGGCTTCCCAGGCGCGGTAGATGCGGTCCTCGACCTCGGACGGCTGGTAAGTCTTCTCGAGCATGGCGAACCCGGCGCAGATGCGCCGGTACAAAGCTTGACGCCTAGGGAAGTGTCAATTCGGCAGGCGGCCGGCTAGCGCCCGCCGCGCGAGACGCGCTCGATCTCCGCGCGTACCAGCCGCTCCACCAGGCCCGGGAGATTGTCGTCGATCCAGTGCTTGAGCATGGGCCGGAGCATCTCGCCCACCAGGTCCTCGATGGTGCGGGCATTCTGCGAGAAGAAGGTATTGGCGAGCGAGTCGAATGCGGCCGAAACCGCGGCCGTGGTCTGCTCGGACATCAGCGCCTGGTCGTGCCGATCAGTGAGCGCCGGAGGCGGCACCAGGGCCGGCGTCGGCGCGGCCTCCTCGTTGTCGCGAAACACGATGTCGGTGGCCTCGAGTGCGCGGGTGGCGGCGGCCTGCGGCTCGACCGGATCGGTGAGCTCCAGCACGCCGGAATCGACCGCGGCCGGCCCCGCAGTGTCGGATTTGGACAGCAGCGCGTCGATCGCCTCCTGGCTCATGGCGGGCTCGGCCAGCGTTGACGCCGGCGCCGCATCCACCTCGCGCACCGGGCTCGACGCGGTCTTGGTCGCCTCGGCCGCAGCGCTGTCGTCGGAGATGATCCGGCGGATGGAGGCCAGAATCTCCTCCATCGACGGTTCTTGGACCTTCGGACTCGGCTTCGACATGGGGCCGACAGTCCTTGTTTTCAGCGAATCAGCGCAGGCGAATCACTGCAGTCCTATGTACCTCAAATTATGACACCGGCCTCCCGCGCCGCCAACGCAACCAAGCCGAATAGGGCGAACTATCAACGGCCGTCCGGCGTGCGCACGCCGAACCAAACGTCGCGGACCTGGTTGTAGTGCGTCGCGGGATTGTAGGCCGCGACGTTGAGCTTGAGCTCCGCCACGCTTAAGCGGCCCATGCCGGCCAGCAGCGAATAGGATGCGACCACGCGGTCGCGTTGGGCGGTGACCAGCGCCGAGCGCGCGGTCACCACTTCCGCTTGGGCATTGAGGACGTCGAGCGTGGTGCGTTGGCCGACGCGCGCCTCCTCGCGGACACCGTTCAGGGCAATCTCAGTGGCGCGGACCTGGGCCTGCGCCGCCTCCACCTGGAAACGCGCGGCTTGGTGCAAGCCCCAGGATTGGACCACGGCGGCACGCACCTGATCGCGCGCCACGTCCACCTCCAAGCGACGCTGGCCGAGCGTCTCCTTGGCCTCGCGAATGCGCGAATACTCGATCCCGCCCTGAAAGATCGGCACGGTCAGGCGGCCGACGATCTGCGCCGCGGTCTGCATCTCGACCGTGGAGGCAAGGTCGTAACGGTGCTGCACCGAGGTCTCTAACGTCACGGTGGGCAACAGCGCGCCCTCCGCCACCTTCACCTGTAGCGACGCCGCATCGACTCCGTAACGGGCAGCGGCGATCGCCGGATGCTGCGTGAACCCGGCGGCGAGCGCCAGGTCCATCGAAGCAGGCAGCAGGTGCTCGATCGGCCGGCCGGGCGCCAGTTTGCCCGGGTCCTCGCCGATGACGCGGGCAAAGACCGCACGCGAAGCACTGAGATTTGCCTCGGCAGCGCTCAGCGCCGATTCCGCCGCGGCGTGGCGCGATTCGGCTTGGGCGACATCGGTACGGGTCACCTCGCCCACGTTGAAGCGGTCGCGGGTGGCGCGCAGGAGCTCGCGTACCGCCTCCCGATTCTGCTTCTGCAGCTCGACCAGCGCGGTATCGCGTAGGACGTTCATGTAGGCGGTGACAGCGTCGAGCAACGTGTTCTGCTCGGTGTTGCGCAGCGTTTCACGGGCGGCAAACACCTGGGCTTCGGCGGAGCGCGTCTGGTTCGCGGTGATGAAGCCGTTATAGATCGTCTGGCGCGTGGTGATCCCCACCCCGCGCGGGTAGGTGGTGGCGGTGCTGATCTTCCCACTGGGAGAGACCTTGGTGCGCGTCCACAGATCGCCGACATCGGCATTGCCGAGGATCTGCGGCCGATAGCCGGAAAGCGCCTGCGGCACCTTCTCGTCGGTGGCGCGCGCGGCGGCGCGTTGGGCGTTGAGCGTCGGATTGTTGTTATAGGCGGCGGCAAGCGCAGCCTCGATCGTCACTGCCGCGGTAAGGCCGGGCCCGACGGAGAGGACAAGCGCCGCCGCAGCCAGGGCCGCGCCGCAAACCGGCCCACCAATACCAAAACGCCGCATACTGCTTCTCTCCGCCCGGCGGACTGTTCGCCCGCGGTGGATACCACCCTTCTTCTTGGAGGAAGCATAGAGGGGCCAGCGGGCTGGGAAAACCGCGAAGCGCCCCGCATCCACGGTTTCTTGCCGGCGCGACTTAAGCGCCACAGTCGGCCGGATCGATGGATATGGGCCGCTGGGGCCCGAATTTCAGAACACGAAGCCTTGCGGCGCCGCAAAACCGGGGAGCGGCGGTACCGCCGCGTCGAATACCGGCCGCGCGCTGAAGCTTGCGCCCGTGCGCGCATAGATGGTGGCGCGTGCCGCTGAGCCGGAGCGAACCACCGCGCCGAGGCGGCCCCCTTCTTTGAGCTGGGCCAGCATCGCCTGCGGGATCAACTCCACCGCGCCATCGAGTAGGATCGCGTCATAGGGCGCGGCAGCCGGCCAGCCTGCGGCGAGCGCGCCGGTCACCACTCTCACGTTCGCGACCTTGAGCTCGGCGAGCAGCCGCATCGCAGTCTCGGCAAGGCCGGGGTCTTCCTCGAGCGCAAATACCGTGCCGGCGAGCCGGCCGAGCAGCGCCGCCGAATAGCCAGTTGCGCAACCCACATCGAGCACGCGGTCGTCGGCCTTAAGTTCGAGCGCCTGCACGAGCTTGGCGAGCACCATGGGTTCCATCAGATAGCGCGCCGGCCGTCCCGCCGCCCCCGCGCGGATCAGGAGATCGTCGTCGAGATAGGCGAGCTCGCGCCGCGCCTCGGGAACGAAGCGCTCGCGCGGCAGCTCCAGCATGGCCGCGACGACGCCCGCATCGGTGACGTCGTTGACCCGGATCTGGCCGTCCACCATGGCCTGACGCAGCCGTGCAAAATCGATCATCCGGAACCTCCCGTGAGCCGGCCGCGTTCACCAGATCACGAGAGTCCGCAAAAACGCAAGGCGCGGGATCATTGTTGCGGGTCCGATTCCGCGCTATCCAGCGCTTGGGACGGCCACGTGGCGGAGTGGTTACGCAGCGGACTGCAAATCCGTATACCCCGGTTCGATTCCGGGCGTGGCCTCCACTTGATCGAGCCGCTCGCCGCCCCAGCGCCCCGTATCGCCTTGGCAATCGGCGAGCCCCTAGTCTATATGCGCGACGGCATTCCCCGGTAGCTCAGCCGGTAGAGCAAGCGGCTGTTAACCGCTGGGTCGCAGGTTCGAGTCCTGCCCGGGGAGCCAATCTTTTCCGAGCGATTTCGGCCGGCCCCGGGTAGCATCGGTCGCCCAATCGTGACCGCCCAATCCGGGCGCAAGCTCTGCACGGTCGATCCGCGCATGTCGTCCACAAGTACGCCTCGCGCGCTGCTCCTTGCCGTCGCGGCGGCATTTGCGCTCATGGCGATGCCTGCGGCGCTGGCGCCCTATCCGCTGTTCATTCTCGCAAACATGCTCGTGCTTGCGATCGCGTGCCTCGGGCTGAATCTCCTCTATGGCACCGCGGGCTCGCTCTCGTTCGGGCACGCCGCGTTTTTCGGCATCGCCGCCTATAGCGGAGCGTTCTTGTATCGCTTTTCCTCGGCCGAGTCGTTCGAGGCCTATTTCGCATCCGGCGTGCTCGCCGCAAGCCTGCTTGCGGCCGTAATCGGCTTTTTCTGCGCCCGCACGAGCAAGATCTTTTTCGCCATCCTGACCCTTTCGTTCTGCATGATCGTGTACTCGCTGTTCATCAATGGCGCAGTGTTTCGCCTCTTCGGCGGCCTCGGATGGGCGCTCTACCTGCTCGGCGGCGGCGCGATGTTTCTTCCGCGCCTTTCGATCCTCGGCACCGTGTATGCGCCGGAGGCGTTCATTCCGGTCCTGTATCGCGTGATCGTGGTCGCCTTCGTCTTTTCCGCCCTCGTGCTCTGGCGGATCACGGCCTCGCCATTTGGTCTGGCGCTGCGTGCAATCCGGGACAACGAGACTCGCGCCGCCTTCGTCGGCATCCCGGTGTGGCGTTACCGTTGGTTCGCATTCATTCTCTCCGGCCTGTTCGTAGGCGCGGCCGGCAGCCTTTACGGCGAATTGGCGCGCCAGATCACACCCGAGCAACTCCACTGGTTGTTTTCCGCGAAACTCATTCTCGCAATCGTGCTCGGCGGCTCGCGACATTTCCTCGGACCGGTTGTCGGCGCATTCCTGTTCGTGGGGATCGATGAGGTGGCCTCGCAGTGGACGGTCGGACGCTACATGGCGTTCGGGATTCTGTTGATTTTCGTGGTGCTCGCGATCCCGCGCGGAATTGCCGGCGGTGTAATCACGGCGCTCGAGTGGCAACGCACGCGCCCGCGCTGAGCGGCGTCGAAGGCTAGAGCAGCGCCAGGCTGATCTTCGGGAAAATCATCAGGATGACGGTCACGATCGTCATCACCACGACGAACGGGCCGGAGCCGATGAAGACATCGCCCAGCGTCACATAGTTCGGCGGCAGCGTGCCCTTGACCACGAACACCGAGAGCCCGAACGGCGGCGTCAACAGCCCGATCTCGATCGCGATGATGGTGACGATGCCGAACCAGATCGGATCGGCCTGCAGCGCCGCCGCGACTGGCAGCACGATCGGCAAGGTGATCAGCATGATCGAGACGGAGTCGAGAATCATGCCCAAGAACAAGAGAATCACAAAATGGATGGCCAGAAACGTCGCCATGCCGATATCGTAGTTGGTGATCGCCGAGGTGAGCTGCAGCGGCAAGCTCGAGATCGTCAGCATGCGGCCGTAATTATTGGCGGCTATGAAGAGGAACAGGATGGCTGCCGAGATATAGCCGGTCTCCAGCACCACATCGCGCACGACCTTGAACGAAAGCCGCTTGCGCACGGCGGCGACGACGAACGCGGCAAGCGCGCCCACGGCGCCCGCTTCTGTCGGCGTGAACACGCCGAGATAGATGCCGCCCATGACCAAGGCGACGATCGCGATCACCGGCAGCAGTTGGACGAAGATCGCGCTCCAGGACATGGCCTCGATGTCGAACGGCTTGGGCTCGCCGGTAAACTTCGGGAAGAAGGTGGCGAGAAACACGATCAAGATCGAATAGGCGATCGAGAGCAGGATGCCGGGCAGGATTCCGGCGATGAACAGCTTGCCGATCGAAGCCTCGGCGATCAGGCCATAGATGATCATGAGCACGCTCGGCGGGATCAGCATGCCGAGCACCGAACTGCCGGCCACGATGCCGACCGCGAAGCGCTTGGTGTAGCCGGTCTCGACCATGGGAAAGACGGAGATACGGCTGAAGACCGCAGCCGACGCCATGGAACTACCCGTGATCGAGGCGAAGATGGCGTTGGCCATGACGGTCGCGATACCGAGACCGCCTTTGATCTTGCGCAGCAGCGCGCATGAAACCACGAAGGCGTCGCGGCCGACATCGGCCTTGTCGAGCATCAGCCCCATGATCACGAACAGCGGCACCACGCCGAACTCATAGGAGCGAATGGTGCCGCTCGCAGACAGGCCGAGCGCGTTCTCGGCAATGGCGAAATTGTCGCGCACGAACCAGATGCCGATGCTGGACAAGGCGAGCAGCGCGAAAGCGATCGGCATGCCGACCGCGACGCCGAGCACCAGCCCGACCAAGGACATGATTGCGATCTGCACTGGCGACAGCCCGGCCGAGCTGTTGGTCAGGAAGAACAAACCGACCGCCAGGAAGAAGAGAACGATCGGAATGAGGTCGCGTTTGACCGAAGCTTGGGCGCTGCGGTCTGCGGGTGCTTGCCAGCGCAATTCGAACGCCGCCCGTATCACGAAGAGAGCGCATTCGACGATGGCGACGCCGCAGCCGACCACGACGCCGAGCTTGAACGGCCAAAGCTGGATCACATAGGCGCCGGGCGCGCCGGTGAATTCATTGGTCTGATAGGCGTATAGGAAATCCCGCCACAGCCACAGAAACATGAACGATAGCACGACGGCGCCGACGGCGAAAAAGAACATCTCGGCGATGCGCGCGAGCGCCGGCCGGCGCGTCATCCAATAGCCCATGACGAAATCGGCGCGGATCAGGCGGCCGTCGCGGATGGTGCTGCCGAATTGCAGGAATACCGCAGTCACGATCAGATTGGCGATGACCTCGGCGACGCCGCCGATCGGCGCGTTGAAGAAGTAGCGCATGAAGATGTCGGCGCAGACCATCAGCATCATGAACAGGATGCTGAAGGAGGCGACGTAGGAAAGACTCGTGGGAACGAGCGAATAGAGTCGCGCGACCTTGCTCAAGGCGTCGCTGGCGCCGGCCTGCGCAAGCCTCATAGGAACTCGCCCCTGTGGACGCGGATCAACGCCGCATGCCTGTCACCGCCGCGCGAAAGACGGCGACGGGCGTCCCTGCTCGATGCGACGGCCGATGCTGCTCAGGCTTCCTTGTCCCAGTCGCGCAACGGCTTGCCGCCGCGCTGACGGACCGTGTCCATGAACTCGGCCAGGATCGGCTTGGCCTGGATGCCGCGTTTCTCCAGGTTCTCGACCCAGAGCTTGCCGAGCGGCGCGATGCTCATCGCCCATTTCTTGCGGTCGGCCTCGGGCATCTTGGCGACCTTGGCGCCGCCCGCCACCATCCCCTTCATCGCGACGTCGAGGCGGACGCCGATCAGGCGCGCGTTCTCGTCGCTGTACTCGCGGCCGAGCGTGCGCAGCACCTTCTGCACGTCGGGCGGCATCTTGGTGAAGGACGCAGTGTTCATGGCACTGCCGCCGAAGGTGAGCGGGCCGGTATCGACCTCGGTGATGAAAGGCGCGACCTCGTGGATCTTAAGCGGCCAGGCACCGGTCGCGATCAGGATGACGCCGTCGGCGATGCCGGTCTGCAGCTGCGAGTACATCTGCGGCAGGCCCGAGACCACGAGCGTGGCGCCGAGCGCCTGGATCCAGGGCGCACAGACCGGCGCGCCCAGCATCTTCTTGCCCTTCATGTCGTCGAGCGAGTTCACCGGGAATTTGGTGAACAGGTGATAGCCGTCGGAGACGCAAGCGCCGAAGCAGACCACCTTGTTGTCGGCCCATTCCTTCTGCACCGCCGCGTTCTTGTCGTTCAGCACATTCATCACGTCGACCGCCTGCTTCACGCTGTTGGTGGTGAAGGGCGTCGAGTACATGATGTTCTGCAGCGGCAGCTTGGCCGGCTCCCACAGCGCGCCGATCCAGCCGATATCGGTGATGCCGTTGGCAACCGCGTTCAGCGTGTCCTGAAATCCGTAGAGCGAGCCGCCGAACGCCTCGGTCCAGGCGATCCGATACTTGCTGCCGGCCGCCTCGAGCTGCTTGTTCGACTTCTCGACGACCACGGTCTTGAGCGGCTCGACCCAGGGAATGGCGACGGGATGGCTCGAGGCAATGGTGAGCTTGATCGCCTCCTGCGCGGCGGCCGGGTGCACATAGGGCGCGGCGACGGTCGCGGCCGCGCCGGCGATGAGCGTGCGTCTGGTAAGCTTCATGGCTCCCTCCCCGATAGAGTTGCTCTTGTGAATTCTCGTCAGTTCATCATTCGCCGGCGGGCGTGACAAGGCGAAGCTGCATGGGCGGAAGCGTAGGGCAGTGTCCCACGCTCGAACCCAGCGGCGACGCAACAATCACCGGGCCGCGAAGCGGACCCGCGCGCTTCCCACTGGGGCGAGCTCGAACTCGATGGTCTGGTCGTTCGGCTCGACCGGGAACGGCGGAACCACCGAGCCAGTGATGATGAACTCGCCGGCTCGCAGGCGCTCGCCGAACGCAGCGAGCAGATTGGCCGCATGCGCAACCAGCGCGACCGGCTCGCCGGTATTGGCGGTGAGTGCGGAGGTTTGCGCGAATTCGGCGCCGTTCCGAGATATGCGGCCCAGCAGGCCGCCGAGTTTCGCTCCGGCGCGCGCGCGATCGACCGGACCCACCACGACATTACGCTGGAAAATATTGCCGGCGATGATGGACTCCAGAATTTCGGGCGCGGGTGCACGGTCGAGGTCGACGAGCTCGATCGCCGGGCCGACCCCGGCGATCGCGGCCATGACCGCCTCGCGGCTCGCACCGGACGCCAGATCCGCACCCATGTGCACGGCGATCTCCGGCTCGGCCACCGGCTTGGCCCAGCCGCCGACGGCAACCGTGCCGCCGTTCTCTACCTTCGCGCGATCGGTGAGGAATCCCACCAGCGGCGCGGTGATGCCAAGCCGTTGCATGATCGCGGGCGCACCGAAGGCGACCTTCCAGCCGATCGGCTTCTCGCCGCGCTTCAGCCGTTCGCCGCGCAGGCGGAACAGCGCTTCCAGCCCGCGGCGAACGCGCGGATCGTCCCAGGCCGCGCTCACGACGCGTGGCTCGCGGGGCCGACTTCGTAGCCCGATGCCTCGATCGAGCCCGCGCCCATCCAGCCCCAGACCAGGACCACGTCCTTGTTCGACGTATTGTTGAATCCGTGCCAGCAGCCGCGCGGCGAATAGACCACGTCGCCCTCGCCCGAGGGCTCTTCGCCGTCATTGGTGTAGATCATGCCGCGGCCTTTTAGCACGATGAAGAATTCATCGCAGTTATGGTGGCGGTGCCGTTCATGGCGCGCGCCGGGCTTGAGCACGGTCCAGCCGACCACGTGATCGGCGCCGGCCGACTTCTTGTCGATCAAAAACTGCACTTGCATCTCGACCCAGCCTTCTTTGCGCTGCAAGCCTTCGACCTTCGGCACGTCGTGCATATTGGTGCGGACCATGGCCGTTGCCGGCTGCGGGCTGTTGTCCTTCATCATGGCTGCAGTCCGCTTCACGGCCCGGCCCAGGGCTTCACCGAACTTCTCCGGGGTCGATTTCATTTCTGTCCTCCAAGGCGGCGGTAGACTTCATGCGCGATGACGAAATCGTTCTTGTCGATGCCGAGGCCGCGGCACGCGTTCATCATCTCGTTGGCGGCGGCGGCGAGCGGCGTGGGGCTGCCGAGCTTGCGGGCGAGTTCGAGCACCAGGAGCATGTCCTTCTGCTGCAAGGTGACGTCGGCGAGCGGCACCTTGGGCATCTTGCCTTCCAGGATGAACGGCCCGCGATAACCGAGCACGGGCGAAGCGGCAACGCTTTTCAGGATCGCGTCGAGCGCGATCTCGCGCGCGACGCCGCCTTTTTCGGCGAGCGCCACCGCCTCGCCGAAGGTGATGACCTCGACCATGAGCAGGAGATTGACCGCGAGCTTCATGGTCACTGCGAGGCCGTTCGCGCCCACGTAAGTGACCTTGGGACCGATCAGGAGCAGCAGCTCGCGCACGCGCTCGAACGCGGCAGGGTCGCCGGCGACCATCAAGGAAGCGCTACCCTCTCGGAGCGTGACCGGGCTGCCGGAGATCGGCGCGTCGAGCATGAATTTTCCGGACTTTTCGAACTCGGCCGCCACCGATTTCGAGACCGAGGGCGCGATCGTGCTCATGTCGATGAAAATGCCGCCCTTGCCAAGGCCACTCTGGACGCCCTCCCTGCCGAGCGTCACTTCCCTCACGGCTTCACCGTCGGTGACAATGCAGAACACGATCTCCGATTGCTCGGCGACCGCGCGCGGGCTCGCCGCCCATTGCATTCCGGCCATGATCAGCGGCTCGGCCCTGGCCTTGCTGCGGTTCCAGCCGGTGACCGAGTGGCCGCCGGCGATCAGCCGGGGCACGATCAGCGCCCCCATCGCGCCAAGACCGATGAAGCCCAATCGCACGCCGAAGCCCTCCCCGCCCGAAGTGATTATGATTGCGGCCGGGCCGAGCGCAGCGCAAGCCCCGCCGATGCCGCGTGATTGGGCGGCGTGCAGGAGATGCTCATGGCCAAGCGATCCACGCGCCGCTGGTCGCAAGATGTGACCGAGCACAGCCACGCGCTCGCGCTCGAACCGGGCGTCTTCACTTGGGACGATCCGGCGCGGATCGCGGATTCCCTGATGCGCTCGGCCGAGGCGAGCATGGCCCGGAAAGCACCCCCGTACCGCTCGGCGCTTTCAATGCTCACGTTCTACATCAACCGCGCCGGGAAGAATCTTCCCGCCGACCGCAAGAAAATTCTCCAGCATGCCAAGGCGGAGTTGCGCCAGAAATACGGGCCTTCGTCGCCGAAACTCCGTTGAGCGGAAACCGCAGTTTGACGCGGCCGGGCCGATCCAAGATGATCGCGACGCATTCAGGAGATGGCGCTTTGCTTCCGTTCGATCCAATTTCAGCGGCGGTCGGAATGATCGCGCACGACGTCTGGCGACTGGGCGCGACCTTTTGGCGACCGCACCGGCCGGAGCCGGTCGGCTAGGCGGAAGCTCGATCGGAGTGCATTTCAGGCGGCAAGATTCTCGTGCGGCGCGGCCTGGTATTTGCGCCACAGGCCGAGGAGCCGCCCGGCGAATATGCCGGTGAGCCAGCCCGACACGCCCACATCGGTCGCCATATAGAGCAACTCGGCGGTGATCGTCGGCCGCATGCTCGCGAGCACGCCGAGTGTGTACTTGGTCGCGAAAATGATCAGGATCAACGCGAGCGTGAGCGTACCGCCGGGCAAGCGGATCAAGCGGCGCGTCTTATCGACATGAATTTCGATCGACCGAGCCGCAAGCAAGCCGAGCCCGACGCCGATCACGACGGCAGCGATCCAGACACCGGCGCCGAGCAGCTGCACGCCGTAGCTGGTGAAAAAGCCCGAAAGTCCCCAGGCCAGGAAGACGATCGGCAGAATGGCCAGGCGCGCGAACGAAACCGTGGCGGGCTTGAGCGTGCGGATACCGATGAACAGGAGAAACGCCAGTAGCACCCACACCCAGAGCGGGGTTCGCGAGACGGTCTCGAGGACAAACTGCATCGCAGGGCGCTCTTTCGTGCGGGCGCCGGTTATTGCGACGCCCGCTCCGCTCCTCTACCTTAGCGCCCTTCCCGGCTATTCCCAACCAACCGCTCGCCGCCCATGGATTTCCGCAACGACATCGTCGAGGCCATCGGCAACACGCCGCTGATCAAGCTCAAGCGCGCCTCCAAGCTCACCGGCTGCACCATCCTCGGCAAGGCCGAGTTCATGAATCCTGGCCAGTCGGTGAAGGACCGCGCCGGGCGTCAGATCATTCTGGAAGCCGAGAAGCGCGGCGAAATCCGTCCCGGTGGCCTCGTGGTCGAGGCTACCGCCGGCAATACCGGCATCGGGCTTGCCGTGGTCGCGAACGCGCGCGGCTATCGCACGCTGATCGTGATCCCTGAGACCCAGAGCCAGGAGAAGAAGGACGCGCTCAGGCTGTGCGGCGCCGAGCTCGTGGAGGTTCCGGCGGTTCCCTACAGCAACCCCAACAACTATCAGCACATCGGCCGGCGCCTGGCCGACACGCTGCGCAAGAGCGAGCCGAACGGCGTGCTCTATTCCGATCAGTGGAACAATCTCGACAATCGCAAGGCGCACCGCGTCTCAACCGGCCCTGAGATCTGGGAGCAAACGCAAGGAAAAGTGGACGGCTTCATCTGCTCGATCGGCACCGGCGGCACCATCGCCGGCGTGTCCGATTATTTGCGGGAGAAGAAAAAGGACATCGTGATCGGCGTTGCCGATCCGCGCGGCGGCGCGATGTACAATCTGTTCGCCCATGGCGAGGCCAAGGTGTCGGAAGGCGGCTCGATCACGGAAGGAATCGGCCTCGGCCGGGTGACCCCGATCATCAAGGACATCAAGGTCGACAACGCCTATCTCATTCCCGACGAAGAGGCGGTGCCGCTCATCTTCGATCTCTTGGAGCACGAGGGTCTGTGCATGGGCGGCTCGACCGGCATCAACATCGCGGGCGCGATCCGCCTCGCCAAGGACTTAGGTCCCGGCCGCACCATCGTGACCATCCTGGCCGATTACGGCTCGCGCTATCAGTCGCGGCTGTTCAATCCGGCCTTCCTGCGCGAGAAGAAGCTGCCGGTGCCGGCATGGCTCGAGCGCAAGACCAAGGTGCCCAACGTATTCGAGTGAAGCGATGACTTGCGACGCCAATGCCCGCAGCCGCTGGCTCGTCTCCGCCGACTGGGTCGCTCGCCACCTCAAGGACTCGGACCTCGTCGTGGTGGACGGCTCCTGGTATCTGCCGGCCATGAACCGCGACGGGCGTGCCGAATATCTCGCGTCGCACATCCCGGGCGCGGTCTATTTCGACATCGACGAGGTCAAGGACCATGCCTCGCCGTTGCCGCACATGCTGCCGCCGCCGGATGCGTTCGCGCTGCACATGGCCCGCCTCGGCATCGGCGACGGCATACGGGTCGTAGTCTATGACGGCGCCGGCTTGTTCTCGGCGCCGCGGGTGTGGTGGACGTTGCGCGTGTTCGGGGTCAAAGACGTAAAGATCCTCGACGGCGGATTCGCGCAATGGCGCGCCAACGGCCATCCGGTCGAGAGCGGGATGGTGTCGCGGCCGCCGGCACACTTCACCCCGCGGTTCGATCCGGCCCGGGTCGCAAGCCTCGTGCGCGTGGCGGAGGCGCTTGCCACCGGCGACGCCCAGGTCGTGGACTCGCGCCCGGCCGAGCGCTTTCGCGGCGAGGCGCCGGAGCCGTGGCCAGGCTTGCGCTCCGGTCATATGCCGGCGAGCCGCAGCGTGACTTCCACTGCCGTCGTCGAGAACGGCCGGCTCGCGAGCCCGGAGAAGATACTTGCGGCGCTCGCCGCCGCCGGCGTCAATCCGGAGATGCCCGTGATCACGAGCTGCGGCTCGGGAGTATCGGCGGCGACGCTGTGGCTCGCGCTCGACGCCATCGGCCATCCGCCGCAGGCGCTCTATGACGGCTCTTGGGCCGAGTGGGGCGCGCGGGCGGACATGCCGGTCGCGACCGGCGCCGAGCCGGGGTCGCTGGCCGGAAAAGTGGGAAAGAAAAGCTAGGCGCGCGCCGGCTGCTTCGTCCGGGCGGCTTTCTCCTGGGTCCAGCTCGCGAGCAGACCGTGCGCCTCGGCCTTGAAGCGGACCATTTCCTCGGGCGTCGAGGATTCGGCGGTGAGCTCCAGCCGAATCCCGTTCGGATCGAAGAAATAGATCGATTGCACGAAGCCGTGGTCGGTGATGCCGAGCACCTCGACGCCCGCGGCCTCGAGCCGCGCCTTGGCGGCGAGCACGTCGTCGACGCTCTTCATCTTGAGCGCAAGATGGTTGACCCAAAGCGGCGTGTTGGGCGACGGCAAGGGCTTGGTGTTGTCGCCGAGGTCGAAGAAGCCGATGCAGGAGCCATCGGCCATCTCGAAGAAAATGTGCACGTAGGGACAGAATTCGCCGGTGCTCGGCACCACGTCGAGCTTCATCGTCATGACGAGCGGCAGGCCGAGGAGGTCCTCGTAGAAGTGCCGGGTCTCCTCGGCGTCACGGCAGCGATAGGCGTAATGATGCAGGCCGTGGATCGTCCCCATTTTTTCCACCTTGTTCCTCCCTATTCGCGGGCGGGCGCCGACCAAAAGCATGCCAGAAATTCCGAACGCCCGCACGCCCGGGCGCCGGTGCTATAGTGTGACGGTTCGAGTATGCAGCCATGATCTTCCGGCAACTCTTCGACGCGGTTTCGGGCACCTATACCTATCTGCTCGCCAGCCGGCGCGGCGGCGAGGCGCTGATCATCGACCCGGTGATCGAGAAGGTCGACCGCTACCTGCAGCTCGTGAACGAGCTCGAGCTCAAGCTGGTCAAGGCCGTGGACACCCACCTGCACGCGGACCACATCACGGGGCTCGGCGCGCTCCGCGACCGCACCCATTGCATTACCGTGATGGGCGAGCAGACCAAAGCGGACGTGGTTTCCATGCGCGTCGCCGAGGGCGACAAGGTACAAGTCGAGGGCGTGAGCCTGCAGGTGCTTTTCACACCCGGGCACACCGACGATTCCTATAGCTTCCAGATGGGCGACCGCGTGTTCACCGGCGACACGTTGCTCATCCGTGGCACCGGCCGCACCGACTTCCAGAACGGCGACCCGCGGGCGCAATACGATTCGATCTTCAACAAGCTCCTGCGCCTGCCCGAGGACACGCTGGTGTTTCCGGCGCACGACTACAAGGGCGAGACCGTCTCGACCATCGGCGAGGAGCGGCGCTTCAATCCGCGCCTGCAGGTGAAATCGATCGACGAGTACGTGGAGCTGATGAACAATTTGAAGCTCCCGAATCCGAAAATGATGGATGTGGCGGTTCCGTCCAACATGAAGGTTGGTCTGCACCAGGACGAGGTCGCGAAACGCGGCTGGGCGCTCGCGCCGGCCGCGGCGATGAAGCTCTTGGGCCGGCCCGACGTGGCGCTGGTCGATCTCCGCGAGGTGAGCGAGCGGCAGAAGCACGGGGTGATCCCGGGCTCGCTGCACCTGCCCTATACCGAGCTGGTCGGGAACCTCGGCGCCGGCGGTACGCTGCGCGAGCTCGCCGGCAAATCCGGCAAGCGCATCGTGTTCTATTGCGCCTTCGGCGAGCGCTCGGCCATGGCGGTGCAGGCGGCGCAGGACGCGGGCATCCTCTCCGCGGTGCATCTGCAGGGCGGTCTCGACGCCTGGACGAAGGCGAACGGCCCGGTGCAACGCTAGAACCTTCGCCCGCGGTCGGCTCAGTGCAGGATTTGACTCAGGAACAGCTTGGTGCGCTCGTGCTGCGGGTGCTCGAAGAATTCTGCCGGTGAGTTGGCCTCGACGATCTGGCCGGCGTCCATGAACACGACCCGGTTCGCCACCTGGCGGGCGAAGCCCATCTCGTGGCTTACCACCAGCATGGTCATGCCGTCCTCGGCGAGCGCAACCATGGTGTCGAGCACCTCCTTGACCATTTCGGGGTCGAGCGCCGAGGTCGGCTCGTCGAACAGCATGAGCTTCGGATTCATGCAAAGCGCGCGCGCGATCGCGACCCGCTGCTGCTGGCCGCCCGATAGCTGACCCGGATATTTCAGCGCTTGCTCCGGGATCTTCACCCGGTTCAGGTATTTCATCGCGATCGCCTCGGCTTCGTGCTTCGGCATCTTGCGCACCCAGATCGGCGCCAGCGTCAGGTTCTCCAGCACCGTGAGATGCGGGAACAGATTGAAGTGCTGGAACACCATGCCCACCTCGCGGCGGATCTCGTCGATCTTCTTCAAGTCGTCGGTGAGCTCGATGCCATCCACGAGGATGCGGCCCTGCTGGTGACTCTCGAGCCGGTTGATGCAGCGGATCATGGTGGACTTGCCGGAGCCGGACGGGCCGCAGACCACGATGCGCTCGCCGCGCATGACCTTGAGATTGATGTCCTTCAGCACGTGGAACTCGCCGTACCACTTGTGCACGCCGATCATCTCGACGGCGGCGTCGCTTGATGACTGGTCCGGTACCCGGCTCATCGAAGCTTGCCTATTGCCCCGCGGCGCTCGAGGAACAGCGAATAGCGCGACATGCCGTAGCAGAACACGAAATAGACCATCCCGGCGAAGGCGAAGCCGGTATAGAGCGTCACCGGCGTCGCCCAGTTCGGATCGGTGAAGGCGGCGCGCAACTGGCCGAGGAAATCGAAGATCGCGACGATCAGCACGAGCGTCGTGTCCTTGAATAGACCAATGAAGGTGTTGACGATGCCGGGGATCACCAGCGTCAGCGCCTGCGGCAGGATGATCAGGCCCATGGTCTGCCAATAGCCGAGGCCGACCGCCATGGCGCCCTCGTACTGGCCCTTGGGGATCGCCTGCAGGCCGCCGCGCACCACCTCGGCCATGTAGGCGGCGGCGAACAGCGTGACTCCGACGAGCACGCGCAGGAGCCCGTCGAAACTGATCCCCGTGGGCAAGAACAAGGGCAGCATATAGCTCGCGAAATAGAGCACCGTGATCAGCGGCACCCCGCGCCAGAACTCGATGAAGATCACCGAGCAGAACCGCACGAACGGCATTTCCGAACGGCGCCCGAGCGCGAGCAGGATGCCGAGCGGGAGCGAAACCACGATTCCGGTCACCGCCACCACCAGCGTGATCAAGAGCCCGCCCCAGAGCCGGGTTTCGACCGGCGCCAGTCCGAAATTGAGATCAACGGCGAGAAGCACGATGTCGAATAGGACGAAGATCGCGAGCGCGGCGAGCGCGATCCCGCGCGCTTCGGCGCCGAGCAGCCGGGCGATGCCGACCGCAAGGGTGATCAACAAGAGCGCCGAAATCAGGTAGTCGATCCAGAAGCTGAGCCGCAGTCCGAGTATGGCCCCGGGGCCGCTCAAGGCATCCCAGCGCGGGATGCGGCCAAGGAGGAAAACGCGCAGGTCGAGATCGCCGCCGGTGAGCAGTACGAACGCGACCACCGGATAGACAGCGAAGAACAGGATCGCGTTCAGGCGCTTTAAGGGCGCGGCCGGCACCAGCAAGGGCACGAGCAGGATCGCGCCCAGCGCGTACACGAGATTGGGCCGCCAACGCTCGGCCGCCGGATAGAACCCGTAGACGAACTGGCCGAATTTCGCCCGCACGAACGGCCAGCAGGCGCCGCTGGTGGCCAGGCACGCCTCGCGGTCGCTCCCCTCCCACACCGCGTCGATGAACAGAAACCGGATCATCGGCGGCAGCAGGAGCGCGATCAGCGCGAGCGAAAACACCGTCATCGTGATGTTGAGGAAGCCCGAGAACAGGTGCTCGCGCAGGAATCCGAGCCAGCCCGCGGTCGCCAAGGGCGGCGGCAGCGCGGGCGCGAACTCGCGGCGAACGAAAGCGGTCGGCGCCGTGGTCATCGCTCCACCAGCGCTTTCCGGCGGTTGTACCAATTCATCAGGCCCGAGGTGACGAGCGAGATCACGAGATAGACCGCCATGGTGATGGCGATGATCTCGATCGCCTGGCCGGTCTGGTTCAGCGTGGTGCCGGCGAATACGTAGAAGAAATCCGGGTAGCCGATGCCGGCGGCGAGCGAGGAGTTCTTGGTGAGGTTCAAGTATTGGCTCGTGAGCGGCGGCACGATCACGCGCAGCGCCTGCGGCACCACCACGAGCCGCAGCGTCGGCCCGGGCCGCAAGCCCAGCGAATAGGCGGCCTCGGTCTGGCCGCGCGCGACCGCGAGAATGCCGGCGCGCACGATCTCGGCGATGAAGCCCGCCGTATAGGTGACGAGCGCCACCAGGAGGGCCGCGAATTCAGGGATCACCCGAAAGCCGCCCACGAAGTTGAAGCCGCGCAGCTCCGGATAGCCGAACGAGATCGGCGCGCCGGTAGCGAAAAATGCGACCAGCGGGAAGCCGAGAATCAGGATCAGCGCGAGGCGGCCGCGCGGAAACAGCTTGCCGGTCGCGGCCTGACGCCGCCGCGCCCAAATGTGCACGGCGATCGAGAGCGCGACGCCCGCGAGCAACACGATACCGACCAGGCCCGCGCCCTCGGCGAAATTGGGCTCGGGCAGGATCACGCCGCGGTTGTTGAGATAGGCGATGCCGAAGAACGACAGGCTCTGGCGCGGTCCCGGCAGCGTGCCGAGCACCGCGATGTACCAGAAGAAGATCTGGAACAAGAGCGGCAGGTTGCGCACCAGCTCGACATAGGCGCCGGCGATGCGCGCGAGCAGGAAGTTCGAGGACAGCCGGGCGATGCCGACGGCGAAGCCGAGCACCGTCGCCAGCACAACGCCGATGCCGGAAACCAGCATCGTGTTCAGCAATCCGACCAGAAACGCGCGACCGTAGCTCGAGGTCTCGCTGTACTCGATCAGCGACTGGGTGATGCCGAAGCCGGCGGTCTGCTCGAAGAAACCGAAGCCGGTGGCAATCCCACGCGCTTCGAGGTTGACGCGCGCGTTCTGGACGAACGACCAGCCGACCGCGACCACAGCCGCGATGAGAAGAAGCTGGACCGCGATCGCGCGCGCGCGTGGATCATTGACCAGCGACCCGGCCGGCGGGCGCGCCCCGTCCCTGCGATCGACCATGTCGCCGACGCTCCCCCGGCGCGGATGTCACTTCGCGCGCCGGCTCGCGCCCGAGCGCGCCCGTTCGAGCGAAACCCGCGGCCGATCCGCGCTCAGCGGATCGGCGGCGCGTACATGATCCCGCCTTTGGACCACAGCTTGTTCAGGCCGCGCTCGATATTGAGCCGCGAGCCCGGGCCCACGTTGCGGTCATAGATCTCGCCGTAATTGCCGACGCGCTTGATCATGCGCGCGACCCAGTCGTTGGTGAGGCCGAGCGCCTGGCCGAGCGCGCCCTCGGTGCCGAGCAGGCGCTTCACCTCGGGATTGGTCGACTTCATCATCTCGGCGAGGTTCTTCGTGGTTACGCCGAGTTCCTCGGCATTGACCAGGGCGAACACCGTCCATTTCACGACGTCGAACCATTGATCGTCGCCATGGCGCACCATCGGGCCGAGCGGCTCCTTGGAGATCACGTCGCGCAGGATCATGTGGTCGTCGGCCTTGGCGAGCTTCAGGCGCTGGGCGTAGAGCTGGGAGACGTCGCTGGTGAACACGTCGCAGCGCCCGGCCTCATAAGCCTTGATGGTCTCGTCGGCAGTGGCGAAGGCCACCACCTCGTACTTCATCTTGTTGGCGCGGAAAAAATCGGCGACGTTGAGCTCGGTGGTGGTGCCGGTCTGGGTGCAGACGGTGGCGCCGGAAAGCTCGAGCGCCGAATTCACCTTCAGCGCCTTCTTCACCATGAAGCCCTGGCCGTCGTAATAGGTGACGGCCGTGAAATTGAGACCCATCTTGGTGTCGCGATCGAGCGTCCAGGTGGTGTTGCGGGAGAGCACGTCGATCTCGCCGGATTGCAGCGCGGTGAAGCGGTCCTTGGCGGAGAGCGGCGTGAATTTCACCTTTTCCGGATCGTCGAAGATTGCGGCGGCGAGCGCGCGGCATATGTCGACGTCAAGCCCGGTCCAGGCGCCTTTATCGTCGGGGCTCGAAAAGCCGGGCAGGCCCTGGCTCACGCCGCATTGCACGAAGCCCTTGGCCTTGACCTGATCGAGCACGGCGGCGTGCGCCGCGCTGAAGGCGCCGACGCCGGCGACGAGCACGAGAGTGGACAACACGCGTTTCATGAGCACGGCCTTTCCTGAACCGGACGCTCGGCAAGCAACGTCGGCGCGTTTCACCGCGCTTCTCCGGACGCGAGCGCCCTCCCCGTTTCCCGGAACGGCCATCACAAGCCAAAGGCAAAGCATGGTCAAGAGCGCGCCGCTTGCCGCCGCCTTGACGCGGCGCAGCAGCGCGGCCTAATCGGGCCGCGGAGTGGAAGCATGGCCAAAGGCGGCAAGACCGGCGGCGGAAAATGGCGGGTCGCGACCCGGCTCGTGCTTGCCGGCCGCGATCCGTTCGCATTCGAGGGTTTCGTCAATACGCCGATCTATCGCGGCTCCACGGTGCTGTCGCCGACCGTGGCCCAGTTCGTGGGCCGCACCGGCCGCTACCAGTACGGCCGGCGCGGCACGCCCACCACCGACGCGCTCGCGGACGCGATCGGATCGCTCGAAGGCGGCGCGGGCGTGGTGCTCACGCCCTCGGGGCTCTCCGCGATCACTGTCGCGCTGCTCTCGCTGGTCAAGTCGGGCGATCAGATCTTGGTGACCGACAGCATCTATTATCCGACGCGGCATTTTTGCGACACGGCCTTGAAGCGTCTCGGCGTCGAAACCATCTACTACGATCCGCTGATCGGCGCCGGCATCGCCGATCTATTCCGACCGAACACCACGGCCGTATTCCTCGAAGCGCCCGGCTCGCTCACGTTCGAGGTGCAGGACGTCCCTGCAATCGCGAAAGTCGCGCACGCGCGCGGTGCCGCGGTGCTCATGGACAATACCTGGGCGACGCCGGTGTTCTTCCGCCCGCACGAGCACGGCGTGGATCTATCGATCCAGGCCGGCACCAAGTATCTCGGCGGTCATGCGGACGCGAACATCGGCACCCTATCGGCGACCGAGGCATATTGGCCGCGGCTCAAGGAGACGCACGGCAGCCTCGGCATTTGCGCGGGTCCCGAGGACGTGTTTCTTTCGCTGCGCGGCTTGCGCACGCTCGGCGTTAGGCTCGAGCGGCACATGCAATCGGGGCTCAAGGTCGCGCGCTGGCTGCAAACGCGGCCCGAGGTGCAGCGCGTCCTGCATCCCGCGCTCCAAGGCGATCCCGGGCACGCGATCTGGAAGCGCGATTTCTCCGGCGCCTGCGGCTTGTTTTCGTTCGTGCTCAAGCCCAATGCGCAAGCAGCGGTCGCGAGCTTCATCGAGGGGCTCGAACTCTTCGGCATCGGTGCGTCCTGGGGCGGCTACGAGAGCCTCGCGATCCCGTTCGATTGCTCGAAAATGCGCACGGCCACGAAGTGGAACCCGGGCGGCCCGTGCGTGCGGCTCCATGTCGGGCTCGAGGACCCAGACGACTTGATCGCCGATCTCGAACGCGGCCTCGCGAGGCTCGCCTCGACATGAGCACCACTTCGCGCGGACC
>JAHFPN010000129.1 GCA_023269635.1 Hyphomicrobiales bacterium
CTCGCTTTCCTGGTAGCCGAGCACGCGCAAGGCTTCCGGCACCGCGCGGTTGATGATCTTGAAATAGCCGCCGCCGGCGAGCTTCTTGAACTTCACCAGCGCGAAGTCGGGCTCGATGCCGGTGGTGTCGCAGTCCATCACCAGGCCGATGGTGCCGGTGGGCGCGATCACCGAGGCTTGCGCGTTGCGGAAGCCGTGCGCCTCGCCGAGCTGAATGGCGCGGTCCCAGGCGCGCTTGGCGTGCTCGACCAGCCGCGGGTCCGGGCAGGCGGCCGCATCGATCGGCACCGGCGGGGTCGCCAGCTCCTCGTAGCCGGCGCGCTCGCCATAGGCCGCACGACGATGGTTCCGCATCACCCGCAGCATGGCTTCGCGGTTCGGCTCGTAGCCCGGGAACGGCCCTAGCTCGCGCGCCATCTCGGCCGAGGTCGCGTAGCTCTCGCCGGTCATGATCGCGGTGATGGCGGCGCAGATCGCGCGCGCCTCCTCCGAGTCGTAGGCGATGCCCGAGGACATCAACAGCCCGCCGATATTGGCGTAGCCCAAGCCGAGCGTGCGGTAGCGATAGGAAAGCTCGGCGATCTCCTTGGACGGGAACTGCGCCATCAGCACCGAGATCTCGAGCACGATGGTCCAGAGCTTGACTGCGTGCTCGAAGCTCTCGACGTCGAACCCCCTCCTTGGTCCTGCCCCGCTTGCGGCGGAGGGTTGGGAGGGAGTGCGGAACTGCAGGAGATTGAGCGAGGCGAGGTTGCAGGCGGTGTCGTCGAGGAACATGTACTCGGAACAAGGATTCGAGGCGCGGATCGCGCCCGCGGCCGGGCAGGTGTGCCAGTCGTTCACCGTGGTGTGGAACTGGATGCCGGGATCGGCGCAGGCCCAGGCCGCGTAGCCGATCTTCTCCCACAGCTCGCGCGCTTTGAGCGACTTCGCGACCTTGCCGTTCTTGCGGAAGATCAGGTTCCAGGTCGCGTCGGCCTCGACCGCGCGCAGGAAATCGTCGGTCACCCGCACCGAGTTGTTGGAGTTCTGACCCGAAACGGTCAGATACGCCTCGCCGTCCCAGTCGGTGTCGTAGGTCGGGAACTGGATGTCCTTGTAGCCTTGGCGGGCGAACTGGATCACGCGCTTGATGTAGTTGTCGGGCACGCTCGCGCGGCGCGCCGCCTTGATTTCGCGCTTGAGCGCCGGGTTCTTCTCCGGATCGAAGCAGTCGTCGCCCTCGCCCTCGCAATTGACGCACGCCTTCATCACGAGCTTCAGATGCTTGGCGCAGAGCCGGGAGCCGACCACGAGCGCGGCCACCTTCTGCTCTTCGATCACCTTCCAGTCGATATAACTCTCGATGTCCGGATGATCGGCGTCGACCACCACCATCTTGGCGGCGCGGCGCGTGGTGCCGCCACTCTTGATCGCGCCGGCTGCGCGGTCGCCGATCTTGAGGAAGCTCATCAGGCCCGACGAGCGCCAGCCGCCCGAGAGCTTCTCGTTTTCGCCGCGGAGCTTGGAAAAATTCGAGCCGGTGCCGGAGCCGTACTTGAACAGGCGCGCTTCCCGCACCCACAGGTCCATGATCCCGCCCTCGTTGACGAGATCGTCCTCGATCGATTGGATGAAGCAGGCGTGCGGCTGCGGATGCTCGTAGGACGACGTCGCCCTGGTCAGCTTCCCGGTCTTGAAGTCGACGTAGAAATGGCCCTGGCTCGGGCCGTCGATGCCGTAGGCCCAATAGAGGCCGGTGTTGAACCATTGCGGCGAGTTCGGCGCCGCCATCTGCTGCGCCAGCATGTAGCAATGCTCGTCGAAGAACGCGTGCGCGTCGGCCTCGCTCTCGAAATAGCCGCCCTTCCAGCCCCAATAGGTCCAGGTGCCGGCCAGGCGCTCGAACACCTGCTTGGCGGAATGCTCGCCGCCGTAGCGCTCGGGCTCCGGCAGGGTGGCGAGCGCGCGCTCGTCGGCGACCGAACGCCACAGCCAGGAGGGGACGGTCTCTTCCTCGACCCGCTTCAGACGGGCGGGCACGCCGGCTTTGCGGAAATATTTCTGCGCCAGCACGTCGGTCGCCACTTGCGACCAGTGCTCCGGCACCTCGATCCCCTCGAGCCGGAAGACGATCGAGCCGTCCGGA
Source organism: Hyphomicrobiales bacterium (assembly GCA_023269635.1). GTDB lineage: Bacteria > Pseudomonadota > Alphaproteobacteria > Rhizobiales > Xanthobacteraceae > JAHFPN01. Next base: position 2,129 of record JAHFPN010000129.1, read on the forward strand.
TTCTTGATCTCGCTGGTTCGCTTCCCGAACGCGATAGCGGCGTAGGGCGAACGGCCGGCCTTGGTGTAGTGGCGTTCGATGCGCATTGTTGCATTCCCTTAAGGCCCGGACCTGCCCCGCCCGGTGACCCCGCTGCAGCTCGGACTCGGGTCTTCGTTCCCCCTGCTGGCCGGTCCTGCCTTAGGCGCTGGGCAGGTTCGACCCTTAATTCCCGGGTCGCAAGTCGAACCGGAGGCGAAAGTTCCACCCCTCGCCGGGCGCTGTTTTTCCCCCGGCGCGGTCGACTCGCGAACCTTTGGAGACGTCCGGCGCAACCCGCAAACACTGCGTCGAACGGAAATTCAGGCTAGGACGACTCTCTCCCATACGTCAAGCGTTAGTATGAGAGCGGTTACCAACCCCTAAATCTGGCACAACTAGCGGGAATAGCGGGGAAAACCTGAGACCCCGAATCCCGCGCCGCACGCCAACGCGACCGCACAAAAAATTCACGCGGCCGTCATCAGAACGAGATTCGCACCATCCGTCCAGCGCGCGCCGCGTGCGCGGGCTCGGAACGCGTGCGGCGATTGATCGCGGCGATAGATGTAGATACACATATCGGATGGCCGCACGCCTCGACCCCGCCGAATGCGCCGAGTGCCTGTGTCTCGCCTCGCGCCGGGCCGCGCGCGCGATCACGCGGAGCTTTGACCGGCGGCTCAGGCCGCACGGCGTGCGCGCGACCCAGCTCACAATTCTGATTGCGCTCATCCTCTATGGCCCCGGCAGCATCGGGGCGCTCGCCGAGGGGCTCGGCATCGAGCGCACCACGCTCACGCGCAACCTCGCGTTGCTCGAAGCCGCGCGCTGGATCCGGATTCGCCCCGGCGAGGACGCGCGCTCGCGTTTGGTCGAGATTACCAAGCGCGGGCGGGCGAAAGCCGAGGCCGCCTTGCCCGCCTGGCGTAGCGCGCAAGCCGCGACCGTCGCCGCCATCAGTCTCGCCGCGGCCGAGGCGCTGCGCGCGCTCGCGCAACGTCCCATTCCATAACGCTTTAAGTAGAGGAGTCCGGCATGCTCGATTTTTTCGGAATCATCGCGCTGACCCTGTGCGTGGTCGTTGCGTTCACCGCCTTCGTCAGCGCGATGCAGATCGGCTTGCGCGCTAAGGTGATGCTCGCGGTCGTGGTCGGCTTGTGGATCGGGCTCGCGATCGCCTTGGGCGCGATCAACGAATACGCCGACGTCGGCCGAAGATTGGTGCCGCTCATCGGGATCATGTGGGCGGCGCCCTTGATCGTGGTCGCGCTGATCGCGGCGTTTTCTGCTGCCGCGCGCCGCGCCATGCTGTCGGTGTCGATGCCTGTCCTCATCGGCACGCATGTGCTGAGGCTGATCGGCGGGTCGTTCCTGTTGCTCGCGGCCGCCGGTCGGCTCGACGGACCATTTCCGGTTTCCGCCGGCTGGGGCGACATCGCCGCCGCGGTGCTCGCGATCCCCGCCGCCATGATCGCCGCGGGCAGGGGAGGCGTATTCCTGCAAACCGGGCGCGCGCCGACCGACGCGGACTGGAACGAGGGCGACCGGCTCATCGGCTTCTGGAACTGGTTCGGCGCACTCGATCTCTTTGTCGCGGTCGCGCTCGCCACGGTCTCGACCCCCGGCTCGCAATTCCAGCTCATCCCGACCAGCGTGGGGCCGGCCGCAATGCAATTCCTGCCCTGGGTGCTGATCCCGACCGTGCTGGTGCCGTATCTCCTCATCAGCCATGGCATCGTCTACGCCCAGCTTCACGCCCGCGCGCGCAAGGTGTGACTCCCGGCTGGACAGCGAATAGGCTAGCTGGCATGAACCGCGCGGCCGCGCGCGCTTCTATGCGCGGCCGTTGACCGAAACATGAAAAACTTTCTCCTCCGCTTCTTCACCTGGTGGAACGGCACCACCTTCGGCACCCAGCTCTGGACCTGGCGCAAGGGCGAGCTGGTGGGCGAGGACGCCGCCGGCAACCGCTACTATCGCACCCGCGGCGGCGCCATCGATCCCGCGCTCGGCTTCGAGCGCCGCTGGGTGATCTATCAAGGCCTCGCCGAAGCCTCGAGGGTGCCGCCCGAATGGCACGGCTGGCTGCATCACACCGTCGACGTTCCGCCGACCGCGGAGCCGTACACCCCGCGGCCGTGGCAGAAGCCGCACGTTGCGAACCTGACCGGCACGCCCGGCGCCTATCGTCCGCCGGGCTCCACCTTGGGCCGCGGCAAGCGCCCGCGCGTCACCGGCGACTATCAGGCCTGGAAGCCGGGCGAGTAGCGATGGCCGGGCCGCGCCACCGCTTCCGGGCCGCGGTCGAGTGGGAAGGCGCCAGCTCGGGCCATTCGTTCTCGCGCGCGCACCGCATCCGGATCGAGGGCAAGCCCGACATCCACGCCTCCTCGGCGGTGGTGTTCCGCGGCGACGCCGCGCGCCACGACCCCGAAGGGCTGCTGGTCGCCGCGCTCGCCTCCTGCCATATGCTCTCCTATCTGTTCCTGTGTGCGCGCGCGAAGGTCACGGTCACGCGCTATGTCGACGAGGCCGAGGGCACGCTCGTGCTCGAGGATGCGGTCGGCCGCTTCGAGCGCGTGGTGTTGCACCCACGCGTGACGCTGGCGCCGGGCAGCGACGCCGAGAAAGCCGAGGAGCTGCACCACGAGGCGCACCGGGTCTGCTTCGTCTCCAATTCGGTCAATTTCCCGGTCGACTATGAGCCGGTGATCGAAACCGGAGCTCGGTGATGTTCGCGCGTCTCGCCACCGTCCCGCGCGGCGTCTGGGCGCTCGGCTTCGTCAGCATGTTCATGGACATCTCCTCCGAGATGATCCACGCGCTGCTGCCGATCTATCTGGTGAGCGTGCTCGGCGCCTCCATGGTGGCGGTCGGCTTCATCGAGGGCATCGCGGAGGCGACCGCGATGATCGTGAAGATTTTCTCCGGCAGCTTGAGCGACTGGCTCGGCCGCCGCAAGTTGCTGGCGGTGATCGGCTACGGGCTCGCCGCCTTCAGCAAGCCGATTTTTCCGCTGGCGCCGAGCCTCGCCTGGATCGTGGCCGCGCGCTTCATCGACCGCATCGGCAAGGGCATCCGCGGCGCGCCGCGCGACGCGCTGATCGCCGATCTCACGCCGGACGGAGCTCGCGGCGCGAGCTTCGGGTTGCGCCAGGCGCTCGATACGGTCGGCGCCTTCGTCGGCCCGCTCGCGGCGATCGGGCTCATGCTCTTGTTCGCCGGGAACATCGTGAGCGTGTTCTGGGTCGCGGTGATCCCGGCCTTTATCGCCTTCGCGCTGATCGCCTGGTTCGTGCAGGAGCCGCCGCGGCCGCAAAGTCAGGTAGGGCCGCGCCCGCGCTTGCGGCTCGCCGACATGGGCCGGCTCGCGACGCCCTACTGGATCGTGGTTGGTATCGCCTTCGTGCTCGCGCTCGCCCGCTTCAGCGAGGCGTTCCTGGTGCTGCGCGCACAGAACATCGGGCTCGCGGTCGCGCTCGTGCCGGCGGTGATGGTGGTGATGAACATGGTCTATGCGCTCGCCGCCTATCCGGCCGGCGCCGCCTCCGACCGCCTCGGCCGCCGCTCGATGCTGATCGCGGGCACGCTGCTCTTGATCGTCGCCGATCTCGTGCTCGCCTATTCCGACGGTGTCGCGCTCATGCTGGTCGGGGTCGCGGTCTGGGGCCTGCACATGGGCTTCACGCAAGGCTTGCTCGCGGCGCTGATTGCCGACACCGCGCCCGCGGACCTGCGCGGCACCGCTTTCGGCATTTTCAATTTCACTGGCGGGCTCGCGCTCCTGATCGCGAGCGTGCTGGCGGGCGCGCTGTGGGACCAGTTCGGGCCGGCGGCGACGTTTCTGGTGGGCGCCGGCATCACCGCCGCGGCGCTCGCGGCAATTGCCGTGCTGATGCCCTCGGCGCCCGCGCGCGCGACCGTCTAAGCGCGCCTCAGAGCACCACGACCCGCGTGCCGATCGGCGTGCGCCGGTAGAGATCGATCACTTCCTCGTTCAACATGCGGATGCAGCCCGAGGACACGTCGGTGCCGATGGTCCAGGGCTCGGCGGTGCCATGGATGCGGTAGAGCGTGTCGCGGTTGCCCTCGAACAGATAAAGCGCGCGGGCGCCGAGCGGATTCTCCGGCCCGCCCGGCATTTTCTCCGGGAGCTCCGGCTGCCGCAGCCGCATCTCCTTGGGCGGATACCAGTCCGGCCATTCCTGCTTGCGGCCGACCGTCGCCCGGCCGCGCCAGCCGAAGCCCTCGCGGCCGACGCCGACGCCGTAGCGGATGGCCTCGGCGCCCTCGCGCACCGAATAGAGGAAATGGTGGCGCGGATCGACCACCAGCGTGCCCGGCTGCTCCGCCATCCGGAACGGGACCAGCTGGCGCCGGAACTCCGGGTCGAGCATCTCGAAATTCACCTTGCGGACCTGGAACGGGCCGTCGGGGACCGATTCCAGGAACCATTCGTCCGGATTGACCTCGGCTGCGGGCGGCTGCGGGCCGCGCGGGTCGGCGGGCAGCGGCCGGCGCGGCTCGCCCACGTCCGCCGGCGGCAGGATCGGCATCGGCTGTGCGAAGGCGGCGGGGGCCGCTAGCAGCGAGCCGGCCGCGGCCAGGAAGCGCCTTCGGGTCAGGTGCGACGACATCTCGGTTGGTTTTTCTGTTGGTTCCTGGATCAAGCCGTTTAATAAACCCTCAAGGCAGGAATTGGGAATCGCGGCTGACCTTTCGCCCGATTGAGCACTGGCGCGAGAGCGGCTAGGACGCGCCTTCGTTCGCCGGTCGCCGGGGAAGCCATCGCCATGAGTGCAAAGGCCGAGACCGCGCATAGCTGGGACGCCAAGGCCTACGACCAGCACGCCCGTTTCGTGTCGGATCTCGGCGCCGAGATTCTGTCCTGGCTCGACCCCAAGCCCGGCGAGCGCATTCTCGACCTCGGCTGCGGCGACGGTGCGCTCACCGTCAAGATCGCCGCCGCGGGCGCCCAGGTGGTCGGCGTCGATACCAGCAAATCGCTGCTTGTTGCCGCGCGCGGGCGCGGGCTCGATGCCCGGCCTATGGACGGACAGGCGCTCGAGTACGAGCGCGAGTTCGACGCGGTATTCTCCAACGCCGCGCTGCACTGGATGCCACGCG
>JAHFPN010000130.1 GCA_023269635.1 Hyphomicrobiales bacterium
TACTTGCGCAAGGGCGCAGCCGGAACCGTCAGAACCTCGGCGCCGTTGAGTGTGCCGGCAGAGACTAGATAGGGCTGATCCCCGATGATTGCCGGAAGCATGCACGCGACCACCGGCTTGATCATGCGCAAAATGGTGCGGCGCCCGTCGCTCTCGACGTAGCACTCGAGCAGCCCGTCGAGCAGCACGTGCAAGAATTGCGGCCGTTCGCCGGCGCGAACCAATTCTACGTTTCGCGGAAAGCGCTGTAGTTGCGCGGCCGCCATCAAGGCGTCGAACCGCGCTTTCTCCATATTGCGGAAAAGCTCGAGCGCGCGCACCCGCTCGCGATCCTGTCCCCTCATACTCGCGTCTCCGCCGCAAGCCTCAATCCGCAATTGATCGATGTCAAATGCGATTGTGCATCCCGTCAATCGACTCACGCTATCGTGAACCGTCAAGGCCGAAGCTCGGGTGGTCAATATTGTTTGCGGGGACCGGGGTGCTTGACGCGGATCAATTACTTTTGACCATGAGTCGCTATTCGAGAAAAAGATAACTTTTCGGTCGAATCGGTTTGGGGGAAGCTCAATGGCTCTCGCCGAACTTCTTTCGGAGTTGCAAGCGGCAGGGGCTCGAGGCAGCACGGTCGCGACGCTCAACGACTCCGCGCTCGCCGCGCGCATCAACGCCGCGGCAAGCCGCGGCGGAGTTCTGCCCGACGACTTCCTGATCCAGGCCGTGCGTACGTTCGAGAACGACGCGACCGACGAAGAGTGGCACGCGCTTTTTTGGGTCGCGGCGAAGAGCGCAAGTCCTGGCACGGCGTCGTTCCGCTGCATGATCGAGCGCGCGCTGATTGACGCATTGCAGCCTGCGATTCCAAATACGAAGCGCTCGACCCGAAAGATCGGTCGCTCCCACCGTATGGCCTGACCGGGAACGAAGCTATTCCGCGGCGACGCGCTGCTCGGCTGAGGCCGCCCGCACCGACTCGATCACGGCGGTGAGCGAATTGCCGTCCGGATCGGCGAGCGCAGCCACGCGGCATTGCAGGACCGCGTCGGCGAGCAGGCCCTTCGGCATGCGCTCGGCGAGCAAAGGCTCGATGACCTCGTCCACGATGCGGCGCCAGTTGGCGTGGCCGCGCTTGTAGGTCTCGCCGTAGCCCTTCACCAGGCGGGCGGTCTCGATCACCTCGCGGGCGAGCGCCGGATCGCGCGCGAGCGCGCGCTCGACCAGCGAAAGCCAGCGCTCGATCCAGGCCTGCTCCTCGGCGTAGCGCAGCGTGCGCGGCCGCCAGGCGCGCAAGCCGGATAGCGCCTTGAGCCTTAAGAAACCGCCGGTGCCGGTGGTGCGCACCCGCATGGGCAGCGATTTCTCGCTCCAACCGCGGCGGGCGACGAAGGCGAGCACCGCCCGTCCGAGCCGCGGCGTGAGCAGCGAGAAAATCTCCTCCGGGCCGGGCTTCAGAAACTCGACCACCTCGATCAGGTCGTCATCGCGCGCCTTGGCTTCGCGGCGGAGGCGGTCGATCCGGTCGGCGCGCAATTTCAGCTGCGCCACCCGGATCGTGTCCTCGAAGCTCATGCGCACCGCGAGATGGCGCGCGAGCTCGCGGATGAACGCGCCGTCGGCGCCGGCGCGCTTGGCCAAGCGGCCGACGCGATCGAGATAGAGCTCGGCGTAGCGCGGGCCTTGGTAGTCCATGAGCCGGCGCACGCCTTCGATCGCGATCGCAGCCGCTTCCGGCGGCACCTGCTTCTTGGCCGTCGCTTCGAGCTCGTTCGCGGGCGAGCCCGCGGCGGGAACGACGGGCGCGGCCGACGCCTTCGGTTGCGGGGAGGCCGCCTCGGCGAGCGCAAGCCCGGCCTCGAAGCCGCGCAGGTTGGCGTCGACCGCCTTGCCCTCGGCGCGGATCGCGGCGCGGAACGCATCGGCGGAAATCGGCAGCACCTCGCTCGCGGCAACCGCGCCGAGCAAGACCGCGCTCACCGGGCAGCGCGCATCGGCCGCGGCCCGGCCGAAATCGGCGAACACCGCGCGGCGGGCGAAGCGGTTGGCCGCTTCCTGCATGCGTTCGGGATCGACGCGGCCGTCGCCCATGGCCGATTTCTCGTCCACGGTGAAGACGCGGCTGGTGGAGGCGAGGAGCACGGTGCGGTCCGGGGTGACGTAGCCGGCCTGCACCGCCCGTATCGATTCCAAGAGCTCGCTCGCGACCATGAGGTCGACCTCGCCGGGCGCCGGGTTCAGCGCGAGCACCGGCCGGGCATCGCCCGCGCGCTGTGGCAGAACTTCGAGGTAATAAGTAGTGGCGCCGGTGCGTTGCGCGACGCCGGGGATGGACGTGCGCTGCCCGACATGGCCGCTCGCGACCGCGGCGTTCGCGATCCAGCCGGCGAGCACGCCGCCGCCTTCGCCGCCGAGGGCCGCGATCAGCACCTTGACCGGCTTCAAGTCGGCCACCGGCTTCACTCCGCGGGAACGGCGGCCGGCGCCACCCGGCCCTCGAACAGCCGGCGCACCCCGCGCGCGAGCCGGTGGCGGAGCCGGTCCCAGCCGCTCGGGTTCTCGATCACGTTGATCTCGGCGAACGACGGGCAGAGCTGGGCCGCGTGCGAGACTTCGCCGCACAGCCCGCAGCCGACGCAGTCCTGATTGACGTGCGCGACCGGATCCGTGCGCAGCTTGTCCTCGGTCGGCTTGATGGTGAGCGAGGGACAGCCGGAGAGCCGGATGCAGGAATGGTCGCCGGTGCAGACCTCGGGATCGACCCAGAAGCGGGTGCGCACCACGCGTTCGCCGGCGGCGGAGCGCTTGGCCATCTCCGGCCGGATGCGGCGCTGGCGCGCGAGCTGGCATTCGCCGTCGGCGATGATGACCTTCAAGCCCTTCACCGGCGTGCGCAGCGCCTCGCGCAGCGTCGCCGCCACCTTGCTCACGCCATAGGTGCGCACGCGCTTGATCCAGGAAACGCCGACCCCCTTCAACGCCTGCTCGATGTCGAGGCCGCGGCCGCGGCCGTCCGTCTCCGGCGCGCTCGAGATCAGGTCCTGCTGGCCGGTGGCGCTGGAATAGCCGTTGTTCATCACGATCAGGATTTCGTCGTCCTTGTTGAACACCGCACCGGTGACGCCGGTGAGCAGGCCGTTATGCCAGAAGCCGCCGTCGCCCATGATCGAAATCGGGCGGTGCTCCTGCGTGCCGGAGACCGCGGCGGCGGAAGCGAGCGACATGCCGTAGCCGAGGATCGAGTTGCCCTGGCTGAAGGGCGGGAAGGTCGCGAGCGCATGGCAGCCGATATCGACGGCGACGTGCACCGGCCCCATTTCTTTCTTGAGAATCTTCATGGCCGAGAAGATCGGCCGCTCCGGGCAGCCGGTGCAGAAGGTGGGCGGCCGCGGCGGAATGTTGATGGTGAGCGCCTTGGTCGCCTCGTCCTTGCGGGATTCGACGCTCTTCAGCCATTGCTCGAGCGGCTCGCTCGCCTTGCCGTAGCCGGCGAGGAAGCGGGCAAGGCCCCGGCCGATCACGAACGGCGTGTATTCGCCGGCCATGACCAGCATGTCCTTGCCGTGCAGCTTGGTATTGAGGTCGGCCTTGCGCAGGATCTGGCCGATCGCCTGCTCGAGGAAGTCGGGCGAGCCCTCCTCGACCACGAGCACGGCGTTCTTGCCGGCACAGAAGCCGGCGATCTCCTCCGGCACCAGCGGATGGGTGACGTTCAGCACCAGCGTCGGAATCCGTACCCCGCCATAGACGTCGCTCAAGGCCGCAAGGCTGAGACGCGAGCTCAGCCCATTGAACAGGCCGCCCGGGACGATGATTCCGATCTCGCCGTCCTTGGGCCCGAGCCGCTCGTTGAGCTTGTGTTCCAGGATGAACTTGCGCGCGGCCGGCATGCGGCGTTCGAACTTCGCCACTTCCTGCGGGAAGATCACCGGCGGATGCGAGAGCCGGTCATAGAGGAACTTGGCCGGCCCGGTGCGATGCTTGGAGGAGACGCGCGGCGCCACGTTGTCCTTGGTCTTGAAGCTGCCGAACACGTGGCAGGCGCGGATGCGCAATTCGAGAATGACGGGCGTGTTCGACGCCTCGGAAAGCTCGAAGCCCTGCTCGACCATGCGCACGATCGTGGGCAGCTCCGGGCGGGGATCGAGCATCCAGAGCGAGGACTTGAGCGCCATGGCGTGGGTGCGCTCCTGGATCACGCTCGCGCCCTCGCCATAGTCCTCGCCGACGATGATGAGTGCGCCGCCCATCACCCCGCAGGAGGCGAGGTTGGAGAGCGCATCGGCGGCGACGTTGGTGCCGACGATGGATTTCCAGGTGACGGCGCCGCGCACCGGGTAGTTGATCGAGGCGCCGAGCATGGCAGCGGCGGCCGCCTCGTTGGTGCAGGTCTCGACCTTGACGCCGAGCTCGGCGAGCAAGTCCTCGGATTGCACCAGGACGTCCAGGAGATGCGTGACCGGCGCGCCCTGGTAGCCGCCCACGTAGGCGACGCCCGATTGCAGGAGCGCCTTGGTGACCGCGAGGATGCCCTCGCCGTGGAAGGTCTCGCCGGCGCCGAGGCGCAGGCTCTCGATTTCCTTGTGGAATGAAACTTCCATCGATTCCCCGCGAATGGCCATTTCCGCGAAGGCCGAGCGCAGCGTTTCTAGACCTTAGGCTGAGCGTTCGGCCAGGGTCAAACGGAGCTGCGATTCCTATAATACCGGCAGCGAGATAGATGCACATGGGTGGCCCCGTCGTCGCTGCGGTGCAGGGGTTGCCTTGAATTTTCTTAGTCCATAAGGTGCTTCGAGCAAGAATGCAGCCGCCGGAAGTCATCGCGGCCGGGTCGAAGCTCCGACGTAACCGAGGGCACCGAGGGAGGATCCATGAAGATTCGCGTGTTCGCTTTGGCCGCAACGCTGGCCGTCTTGGCCGCAAGCGTTGCATTCGCACAGGAAAAGACGTTCGAGCTCCGGATCTCGCATTGGGTACCGCCTTCGCATCCTTTGCAGAAAGCGCTGGAGGAGTGGGGCACCTCGATCGAGAAAGCTTCGGGTGGAACGATCAAATACAAGGTCTATCCGGCGCAACAGCTCGGCAAGGCATTCGATCACTACGACATGGCGCGCGACGGCATCGCCGACGTCACCTACATCAATCCGGGCTACCAGCCCGGCCGGTTTCCGGTGATCGCCGCCGGCGAGCTGCCGTTCCTGATGTCCAATGCCAAGAGCGGGACCGCCGCGCTCGACGCCTGGTACCGCAAGTACGCCGCCAAGGAGATGAGGGACGTGAAGTTCTGCCTTGCCTTCGTGCATGATCCCGGCGCGATTCACGCCAAGAAAAAGATCGTCTCGCCGTCCGAGATCAAGGGCCTGAAGATTCGGCCGGCGCACGCCACCATGGCCGAGTTCGTCACGCTCCTGGGCGGGACCAATGTGCAGGCCGGCGCGCCGGAAGTGCGCGAAGTGCTGGAGAAGGGCGTCGCGGATGCCGTCACGTTCCCGTGGGGCTCGATCCTGTTGTTCGGCATCGACAAGGTGACCAAGTTCCATATGAACGTGCCGCTCTACGCCACCACCTTCGCCTGGGTCATCAACAAGCGAACCTATGCGGAAATGTCGGCCAAGCAGAAGCAAGTGATCGACGATCACTGCACCAACGAATGGGCGGTGCGCGTCGCCTCGCCGTGGGCCGATTTCGAACATGACGGCATCGCCAAGCTGAAGGCCATGCCCGACCACACGGTCTATGACCTCAGCCCGGCGGAAGTGATGGCATGGAAAGCCGCTGCCGAGCCGCTTCAGGCCAACTGGGCGAAACGATTGCAGGCGGCCGGGTACGACGCGGACGCGGTCTTCAAAGAGCTGAAATCGGAACTTGCCAAGCACAACGCGGGCTACTGAGCCGACGCATCGACGCGTGGATGCTACGGCCGATCTCCGACGATGGTAAGACTGCGGCGGCGGAAAGTTCCGCCGCCGTTACTATAGGGAAGGTCGAGCAGTGCTTGCTGGGGGCGAACGCGTGAAACCCAATTCCATGGACCGCTTCATCGACGGGATCGAGCTCGTGGCTGCGATCTTTGTCGGGATCGTCGCCGCCGACGTCTTCATCACGGTGCTGTTGCGCTACTTTTTCAGCATCGCAATCCCGGACAGCTATGATTTCGGCCGGTTGCTCCTGGGAATTCTGATCTTCTGGGGCATTGCGGCCACCTCCTATCGCGGCACGCACATCACCGTGGACCTGGTGTGGGCGAACGTGAGCCCGCGCTGGCGGCGCGTGATCGACGTGTTCGCGACGCTCGTGCTCTTGTTCGTGGTGACGGCGCAGACCTGGACCCTGTTCGACAAGGTCGTGACCACGCGCGCCGACAACGTGCAGACCTTCGACCTGCGCATCCCGAACTGGCCGTTCTACCTGATGGCCTGGCTCGGCGATGTGTCGGCGGTGTTGCTGATCGTGGTGCGCACCTATCGGCTGATCTTCCGGCCGGAGCTGATGCCCGGCGGCTACCAGATCAAGCCGGTCGAGTGAGGCCGCGATGAGCACCGACGTCGTCGCGGTCATCGGCTTCCTGGTCCTGTTCCTGCTCATGCTGCTGCGCGTGCCGGTCGGCATGGCGATGGGATTGGTCGGCGTCGTGGGCTTCAGCTACTTCACGAACGGGGAAGCGGCGCTCAAGATCGTCGGGCACACTTCGATGCGCACGGTCACCGACTGGAACTTTGCGGTGGTTCCGCTGTTCCTGCTGATGGGGTCGTTCGCCACCACCTCGGGCATGAGCCGCGAGCTGTTCCGGGGCGCCAACGGATTCCTGGGGCATTTCCGCGGCGGCCTCGGCATCGCCACGATCGCGGCCTGCGGCGGCTTCGCGGCGATCTGCGGCTCGTCGGTGGCGACCGCGGCGACGTTCTCGCGCGTCGCCTATCCGGAGATGCGGCGCTACGGCTATCCGCAATCCTTCGCCACCGGCGTGATCGCCGCGGGCGGCACGCTCGGCATCATGATTCCGCCCTCCACCGTGTTCGCGGTCTATGGGCTGATCACCGAGCAGGACGTGGGCAAGCTGTTCATCGCCGGCGTGCTGCCCGGTGCGCTGGCGGTGGCCATGTACGTCATCACCATCAACATCATCGGGTTCGCGCGGCCTGGCTTTCTGCCGGCCGGGCCGCGCGCGTCCTGGTCGGAGCGGCTCGAGGGCCTGCGCGACATCTGGGCGACGCTGTTGCTGTTCATCTTCGTGATCGGCGGCATCTATGGCGGCCTGTTCACCGCCACCG
>JAHFPN010000131.1 GCA_023269635.1 Hyphomicrobiales bacterium
CCGCGCCCCGCTTTACGGGAACAGCGCGAGCTGGGTCAGGCCCTCGGTCTCGGGGAAGCCGAACATCAGGTTCATGTTCTGGATCGCCTGGCCGGAGGCGCCCTTGACCAGATTGTCGGTGGTGGCGAGCACGATCACCTTGCCCGGCACCCGGTCGGCGACCACGCCGAGCTGCAGGTTGTTCGAGCCGCGCACGTGGCGCGACTGCGGCACCTCGCCGAGCGGAAGCATTTGCACGAACGGCTCGCTGCGATAGAAGTCCGCGAGCACCCGGTGCAGCTGCTCGGCGCCGGCGCCACCCAAGGTGCGCACATAGTGGGTGGCGTAGATGCCGCGGTTCATCGGCGCCAGATGCGCGGTGAAGGTCGCGACCACCGGCCGCTTGGCCGCGAGCGAGAATTCCTGGTCGAACTCGCTCATGTGCCGGTGATGGCCGACGCCATAGGCGTGCAGGCCCTCGGACACCTCGCTGAACAGCATATTGTGCTTCTCTGCGCGGCCGGCGCCGGTCATGCCGGTCTTGGAATCGATGATGACCTGGTCCGGATCGATGGCGCCGGCTTCGATCAAGGGCACGATCGCCAGGATCGAGGTGGTGGTGAAGCAACCGGGGCTCGCCACCAGCCGGGCTTTGCGGATCTTGTCGCGATAGATTTCGCACAGCCCGTAGACCGCTTCGGCCTGCAGCTCGACCGCCTGGTGCGGATGGCCGTACCATTTCTCGTAAAGCGCAGGATCGGCCAGGCGGAAATCGGCGGAGAGATCGACGAACTTCAGCGTCGGCGCCTTTTCGGCGAGGCCCTTGATCACCACCTGGGTGGTGCCGTGCGGGAGCGCGCAGAACACGAGATCGACCGCGCCGGCATCGAGCTGCTCGAGCTTGACGAGCTCGGGCAGCGCGATGCCCGCGAACTGCGGAAATACCTTGGCATAGGGCGCGCCGGCGTGGCGCTCGGCGGTGAGCGCCTTGATCTCGGCCCGCGGATGGCGCAGCAACAGGCGCACGAGCTCGCCGCCGGTATAGCCGGACGCGCCGAGAACCCCGATTTTCGCCTTTGCTTCGCTCATCGAAGCCTCCCTCGAAGGGCGCGGAGGCATAGCCCAATCGGGGGTCGGAAGGAAGGCGCGCGAAAGTTCCTGTGGAGCCGCCCGGCATGGCATGATCGGGCGAGCGATTCATCCATGGCGTCCGCTGAGCATTCTCTCCGCGAGCCCGTCGGCAGCCTCGAGCGCGCGCTGCGGGCCACGCGCGCGCGCATGATGCGGCTCCTCGGCCGCCGCGAGTTCACGGTCGAGGCGCAGGGGCTGAAATTCGTGGTCGGCCACGATGACCTGATCGATCAGCGCATCGCGCGCGAGGGCGCGTGGGAGGCGGAGCAGTTCGACTTCATCGCCGAGAAGATCGGCGGGCAGCGCTTCGACGTCTTCCTCGACATCGGGGCCAATTGCGGCTTCTACAGCCTGATCGCCGCGAGCAAGAAGTTGGCTTCCGAAGTGATCGCGTTCGAGCCCGACCCCGGCAACCGCATGCGGCTCGTGCGCAATCTCGAAGCCAACGGACTCACGGAAGAGGTCTGGGTACTCGACTATGCGCTCGGCGACAAGACCGGCGAGGTCATGCTCACCGAAGGCAGCGTGTGGAACCGGGGCGAGTCCTATATCGCGCAGGACAAGATGCCGGCGGGCGAGAAGACGCACAAGGTGCGCACGGTGCGCTTCGACGACGAGTTCAAGATCAAGGGCAAGCGTGTCTATGTGAAGATGGACGTCGAGGGCTACGAATTTCACGCGCTCGCGGGCATGGAGCGGACGCTGAAGGAGAATTCCGGCTTCCTGCAGATCGAGATCTTCGCCGACGATCCGGAGAAGCTGAAGGCGCGCGTGACCGCGCTCGGCTATCGCTATCTGGGCCAGGTGGAGTTCGACCACTTTTTCACCAATATCGTCGATATCGAGTAAGCCCGTTCCCTGGGCGAGGCGCCGGACTTGGTCCGGGGCCGAGACCCGGGGTCCAGGGGCCGAAGGACGTGGAGTTTGCTGCCTTGGCCCCGGCTAATGAAGGTGTTGGAGGAATATGAGGCGGCAAACTAACGGGGGCGGTTCTGTCCTTTGACACGGAGTTATTACTTGCGTTCTGCATGTTTCTTGGGGCGGCGCTCTATACGTCAGTGGGACACGCAGGAGCATCGGCTTACATCGCTTTGATGGCGCTGTTCGGCGTTGCACCGACTGTCATGCGGCCTACGGCGCTTGCGCTGAATGTCCTGGTCGCCAGCTTCACGTCATTCCGATACTTGCGTGCCGGGCTGTTCCGATGGCGAACGGTGTGGCCGTTCCTCATCGGTGCGCTTCCGATGGCATTCATCGGCGGCGCAATTCAGTTGCCGGGCGCATACTATCGCCCCATCGTCGGTATCGTCCTCTTGCTTGGGGCTGCACGGTTTCTGTGGCCGGGAGAACTGACCATAAACCGAGAGCCGCGCGATCCGCCCATATCGGCTGGAATTCTCTGCGGCGCTGCCATAGGCCTGCTGTCCGGCCTCACGGGTACGGGCGGAGGAATCTTCCTGTCCCCGCTCTTGCTGTTCCTCGGTTGGTCGGCGACAAGACCAGCCTCCGGGGTGGCGGCCGTGTTCATCCTATGCAACTCGATTGCAGGGCTGCTGGGAAACATCGCCATTGTGAAAGCGTTACCCCCGAATCTTCCTATCTATGCTGCGGCCGTCCTATTAGGTGCCGTCGTCGGGACTACATTTGGTATCAGGTTCCCAACTTCAATGATCTTGAAGGCGCTCGGCTTGGTGCTCGTCATCGCCGGGCTAAAGCTGATCGGGGTCTACTGAGGAGATTGAACTTGACCCCACTACCCCGCGGCTCGGCGGCGACGAACTCGCGCTTGCCCGAGTTTGCATCAATCCTTTGCCCAAGTCGGGCAAGCCCGACTCGGGCCGGCCGTTCGGGGAACGTAAACATGGCAAGATCGAGCAGAATGATTCGGAACCGTTGAAATGGCCCGCCGCTCCGCCTTGAAGAAGAAATCCGCGCCGAGGAAAGCGAAGCCGGCTGCGCGCGCCAGCAAGAAGAGCAAAACGGACGGAAGGCAGCCCGACCTGCTCGAAAATGTGCGCGCCCCGCGCGGCGGCAAGGCGCGCGAAACGCAATCCTCGAAGGAATACGGCGCGCAGCACATCGAGGTGCTGGAGGGGCTCGAGCCCGTGCGCCGGCGGCCGGGCATGTATATCGGCGGCACCGACGAGAAGGCGATGCATCACCTGTTCGCCGAGGTGATCGACAACGCCATGGACGAGGCGGTGGCCGGCCACGCCAGCTTCATCGAAGTCGAGATGGAATCATCCGGCTTCGTCACCGTCACCGACAACGGCCGCGGCATTCCGGTCGAGGCGCACCCGAAGTTCAAGAAGAAATCCGCGCTCGAAGTGATCATGACCACGCTGCACGCCGGCGGCAAATTCGGCCACGACGTGTATGAGACCTCGGGCGGCCTGCACGGCGTGGGCGTGTCGGTGGCGAACGCGCTCTCGGAAGTCATGGAGGTCGAGGTCGCGCGCAATAGCGAGCTCTGGCGCCAGGCCTACAAGCGCGGCATTCCGACCGGGCCGGTCAAGCTGGTGCAGAAGCACGTCAAGCGCCGCGGCACCCGCGTGCGCTTCCGGCCCGATCCCGAAATCTTCGGCAAGGACCCGGCGTTCAACCCGGCCCGCGTGTTCCGCATGGCGCGCGCCAAGGCCTATCTGTTCGGCGGGGTCGAGATCCGCTGGTCCTGCGACAAGACGCTCTTGAAGGGCGTCGAGGGCGTGCCCGAGCAGGAAACTTTCCGGTTCGAGAACGGCTTGCGCGATTATCTTGCTTCCGAGATTCAAGGCAAGACGCTGGTGCACCCCGATTTCTTCGCCGGCCGCAACGAGAAGAAGAGCGGCCACGGCAAGGTGGAATGGGCGATCGCCTGGATCGCCGACGACGACGGGTTCCTGAACTCCTACTGCAACACGATCCCGACGCCGGACGGCGGCACCCACGAGACCGGCTTGCGCTCGGCCCTGACGCGGGGCCTGAAGGATCACGCCGAGCGCACCGGCAACAAGCGCGGGGCGGCGATCACCGCCGAGGACGCCATGAACGGCGCCGCGGCCATGCTCTCGGTCTTCATCCGCGATCCCGAGTTCCAGGGCCAGACCAAGGATCGCCTCGCCACCAACGAGGCGACCCGGCTCGTGGAAAGCGTATTGCGCGACGCCTTCGACCACTGGCTCGCGGGCAATCCGTTGCAGGCGAACAAGCTCTTGGAATGGGTGATCGAGCGCGCCGAAGAGCGGCTGCGGCGGAAGCAGGAGAAAGAAGTCTTCCGCAAGACCGCGACGCGGAAATTACGCCTGCCCGGCAAGCTCGCGGACTGCTCGAACGCGGACGCCGCGGGCTCGGAAATCTTCATCGTGGAGGGCGACTCGGCGGGCGGCAGCGCCAAGCAGGCGCGCGACCGCGCTTCACAGGCCGTGCTCCCCTTACGCGGTAAGATCCTGAACGTCGCCTCTGCCGGCCGCGACAAAATGCTGCAAAACCAGCAGCTCGCCGACCTCGTGCAGGCGCTCGGCTGCGGCACCGGCGCGCACTACAGCGACAAGGATCTCCGCTACGACAAGGTGATCGTGATGTGCGACGCCGACGTGGACGGCGCGCACATCGCCTCGCTCCTGATGACCTTCTTCTTCCGCGAGACGCCGAAGCTGATCGAGAACGGGCACCTCTATTTGGCGGTGCCGCCGCTCTATCGGCTGACCCACGGCGGCACCACGGTCTATGCGCGCGACGACAAGCACAAGGACCAGCTCTTGAAGACGGTGTTCAAGGGCAAGAGCGCGATCGAGGTCGGCCGCTTCAAGGGGCTCGGCGAGATGCTGCCCTCGCAGCTCAAGGACACCATGAACCCGATGACGCGCGCGCTGCTCCGCGTCACCGTCGAGGACGCCAAGCGCGCCGCCACCGCCAAGGCGGTCGAGCGCCTCATGGGCAACAAGCCGGAGGCGCGGTTCGCGTTCATTCAGGAGAACGCGGAGTTCGCGAAGGAGTTGGATATTTAATTCCGTCCGCGCTCTCGCGGGGGTGCAATCCGGCAATTCATCTTTGGCGGCACTACGACATTGACGTACTGCGTGTATGTCGTATAGTCGGCCGATGCGGGTCGTTCGCCTCAAGCCCTACCTGCGTGCCATGCGCCGCATGGGTCTTGGCGAAATCGAAATGCGGCGGATCGAAAGCGAAATCCTGGCTGCGCCGGACAGTCATCCTGTGATCCAGGGCTTGAAGGGAGTGAGAAAGGCTCGCTTTGCGCGATCGGGCGGCGGCAAGAGCGGCGGTGGCCGGGCGATCTATTACGTTCAACTCGGGCGAGGACTGCTTGCGATGCTGACCGCCTACGCGAAGAGCGAGAAGGAAGATCTCACACCCGAGGATCGGCGCGCGATCCTTCGCGCCGTCCAAGCGATCTTGGAAGGAGAGCAGCGATGAAAGCCAAGAAGCGGACCCGTCTCGGCCGCGATATCGAGCAGGCGTTCAAGGAGCTTGCCGGTTATTTGCGTGGCGAGGCCGATGCCGAGACCTATGAAGCCGCCGACGATCGCCTGACGCCGGTACGCATCAAAGTGATCCGGCGCAGCGTCGCCGCGTCGACCAAGGATTTCGAACGGCAGTTCGGCGTCCCCGCTCGTACGTTGGAAGCCTATGAGCAGGGGCGCCGCCGGCCTGACGCAGCGATGGAGGCGCTCTTGCGCGTCATCGAGCGCGAGCCCGCCGCCGTGCGCCGCGCGCTTGGCAACAAGGCGGCATGACCCGCGCCGCCACCGCCAAGGCGGTGGACCGCCTCATGGGCAACAAGCCGGAGGCGCGGTTCGAGTTCATTCAGGAGAACGTGGAGTTTGCGAAGGAGCTCGACATCTAGCCACGTCATGCCCGCCCCCGGGTTTAACCCGGGGGTGACCCGGGCATCCACGCCTTACGTGCCGAAAACCAAAATCGTGGATGGCCGGGACGAGCCGGCCATGACGAGATCCAAAAACAAAAACCCCCTCCCGCTTTCGCAGGAGAGGGCTTTCCGCCGCTGCGCGGCGCCGGCCAGTACATCCGTGGCTCGGCGCGCGGCTAGCTGGCGAAGGCAGGTCGCCCTGCCTTATCAGAGCTCGTCGGTTAGCCGACGAGCTTCAGGTTCTCAGCGGCGTCCTTGCCGTTCTTCGGGCTGCGCACGACCTCGTAGGAAAGCTTCTGGCCTTCCTTGAGATCGTACATGCCCGCGCGCTCGACGGCGCTGATATGGACGAACACGTCCTTACCGCCGTCCTCGGG
This sequence comes from Hyphomicrobiales bacterium, assembly GCA_023269635.1. Taxonomy (GTDB): domain Bacteria; phylum Pseudomonadota; class Alphaproteobacteria; order Rhizobiales; family Xanthobacteraceae; genus JAHFPN01. The sequence continues at coordinate 6,355 of JAHFPN010000131.1, forward strand.
CTGGATGAATCCGAAGCCCTTCTGCGCGTTGAACCATTTCACCGTTCCAGTGCTCATAGTCGTCGTTCCTTCGTGCGTGTGCCAACAGAACTGCGCGGCGCGCAGTCCCAGGCGATATCGATGTTTTGGAGAGATCGTCAGCTGGGCGTGGCGTTCGCCGCGCGTGGCCAAGTCAGTCGGCCGAAACTCGATGGCCCATACTTAGTAACCAATTGCGCCTGAATCAAGGCTCCTGCGCAAGAAAAATTCGCCGCCCGGCGCCGTCTTCTGATACAGTCATTTCAAGATCAGAGCGACGACGCGCCGCCGCCTTTGAGGCGGCATTCGTCTTTCAGGAGTTCGAAGTGAGAACACACCGCTTCAATGTGGGGCAAAACGTCCGTTTCGTGTCCGGCATCGTGGGACGGCCAGGCGCCGGCGGAAACTACAAGGTCATTCGCATCCTGCCGCTGGAAGGCGACGAACAGCATTACCGCATCAAGAGCGCGAGCGAGCCGCACGAGCGCGTGGCGCGCGAGAGCCAGCTCGATCACGTGGCCTGACGCGCGACCGCGCGAATTCTCACGGGCGGATGACGTGCTTCGGGTCCGGCTGCTCCTCCTTCGGCGCCTGGCTGTAATCCTTAAACAGCTTATCGCGTTCTGAAATCGCCGCGCGCACGCCCTCCTTCTCCGCGATCTCGACGAAGCGCTTGGCGTCCGGCGTGTTGCGCATGAGACCGTCCAAGATGGCCCCAAGCGTCTGGATCGCCGCGAGCCCCATGTTCTCGTAGGCCTGGTTGACGATCAGCTTCATGGCCGCGAGCTGCGAGGACGGGATCGAGGCGAGCTTCAACGCGGTCTCGCGCACAATCGTCTCCAAGTTCTCGAACGGCACCGCTTGGTTGATGAGCCCGACCGCCGC
>JAHFPN010000132.1 GCA_023269635.1 Hyphomicrobiales bacterium
CCTGTTCCGCATCCGCGAGCGCTTCGACACCGTCGACGTGCGTGCGCTCGACCGCTTCCGGGGAGACCGGCAATGACCACGCTCTCCCAATTTGCGGTCGTGGCGGTGCTCTTGATTCCAATCGTAGCCGCGGGCCTGCTCGCGCTGCTGCCCGATTACCGGGTCAGCGCGCAGCTCAATATCGCCGCGGCGCTGCTCACGTTCGTTGCCGCGCTGCTCCTGCTCGGCGGAAGGCCCGCGGTCGGGCAATTCCTGTTCGTCGACGACCTCAACAACGTGTTCATCGTGCTCACTACGTTCGTGGGCTTCACCACCAGCGTATTCAGCGCGAGCTACATCGCCCATGAGCTCGAGGTCGGCCGGCTCACGCCGGTCTATTTGCGCTTCTATCACGCCATGTATCAGGTGCTGATGTTCTCCATGAACCTCGCGCTGATCGCTAACAATATCGGTCTGATGTGGGTCGCGATCGAGCTCGCGACGCTCACCACCGTGCTCATGGTCGGCATCTATCGCACCCACGAGGCGCTCGAAGCGGCCTGGAAATATTTCATCCTCGGCAGCGTCGGCATCGCGCTGGCGTTGTTCGGCACCATCCTGGTCTACATGGCGGCGCAGCCGGTGGTGGGCGAGGGGCTCGAGGCGATGATCTGGACCATCCTGATCGCGCGCGCCTCCGCCTTCGACCCGGCGCTCCTCAACCTCGCCTTCGTGTTCCTGCTGATCGGCTACGGCACCAAGGTGGGCCTGGCGCCGCTGCATGCCTGGCTGCCGGACGCCCATGCCGAGGGCCCGACCCCGATCTCGGCCGTGCTTTCGGGGCTGCTCTTGAACGTCGCGCTCTACGCGCTTCTGCGATTCAAGTTGCTGCTCGCGGCCAATCCGGGGGCGGTCGCGCCGGGCCCGCTGATGGTGATCCTCGGCCTGGTCTCGCTCGTGTTTGCGGCCTTCATGCTCTACCGCCGGCGCGACATCAAACGCATGTTCGCCTATTCGTCGATCGAGCACATGGGCATCACCGCTTTTGCCTTCGGCATGGGCGGCCCGATCGCGAACTTCGCCGGGCTCCTGCACATGACCATGCACTCGCTGACCAAGTCCGCGATCTTCTTCGCCGTCGGCCGCATCGCCCAGGTGCGCGGCACGCAACGGATCGCGGAGATCCGCGGGCTGTCGGTGAGCCATCCGACGCTCGCGGTCGCCTTCGCGCTCGCGGTCTTTGCGATCGCCGGGCTGCCGCCGTTCGGCATCTTCAAGAGCGAGTTCCTGATCGCGACCTCGACCTTCGCGCGCGCGCCGCTGCTCGCGGTCGTGTTCGGCTTCGGACTGCTGGTCGGCTTCGGCGCGTTGATCCTCAGGCTGCAGGGCGTCCTGTTCGGGGAGCCGCCGGGGCCGTCCAAGCCCGCGACCGCGTCGCTCATTCCGGTCTATCTGCACCTCTTGATCGTGCTCGCGGCCGGGCTCTGGATCCCGCCGGTGATCGTCCGCTGGTTCGAGGACGTGGCACGGATTCTTGGGTGATCGTATGGCACAGCGCCCGCGCACGGCGAGACGATCGGACCCGCGCCCCCGCGCCCGGCGCCGCCGCGCCGTCGACGCCAAGACCTGGATCGCCAATGCCGAGGCGCTCGGCCGCGGCGAGGGCGAGTTGGTCGCGCTGTTCGCGGAGCCCGATCGCGTGCACATGGCGCTCCGCGATGTCGCGGGCACGCGCTTGCTCACGCTGGCCGTGGCCGACCGGCGCTATCCTTCGGTCGGCGCGCGGCATGCGCCGGCGATCCGGCTCGAGCGCGCGATCCGCGACCTTTTCGGCCACGAGCCTGAAGGCCTGCCCGATACGCGGCCGTGGCTCGACCACGGCGCCTGGCCGCTCGCGCATCCGCTGGCGGCGAAGCGCGGACTGCCGGCGAAATCCCGCGGCGGCTACGAGTTTCTGCCGGTCGAAGGCGAGGGCCTGCACCAGATCCCGGTCGGCCCGGTGCATGCCGGCATCATCGAGCCCGGGCATTTCCGCTTCACCGCCAACGGCGAGACCGTGGTGCGGCTCGAAGCGCGTCTCGGCTACGTGCACAAGGGCATCGAGTGGCTGATGCAGGGCGCGCCGATCGCGCGCGCCGCGATGCTGATCGGCCGCGTGTCCGGCGATTCCACGGTGGCGTACGCCTATGCCTTCGCGCGCGCGGTCGAGAGCGCACTGCGCCTGACGCCGCCCCCGCGCGCCGTCTATTTGCGCGCGCTGATGGCCGAGCTCGAGCGCATCGCCAACCATCTCGGCGATTTCGGCGCCATCTGCAACGACGCCACCTATGTGCTGATCCACGCCCATTGCGGCGTGCTGCGCGAGCAGGTGCTCGCCGCCTGCGACGCCGCCTTCGGCCACCGCCTGATGCGCGACTGCATCGTGCCGGGCGGGGTGGCGGCCGATCTTTCCGCGGCCGAGGCGAGGCGGCTCAAGGCGCTGGTGGATTCCATCGCCCCGCGCTTCCGCGAGCTGGTGGCGATCTATGACGATGCGCCCTCGCTCCTCGACCGCACCGTCACCACCGGGCTGGTGTCCGCCGAGCTCGTGCGCCGCTTCGCCGCCGGCGGCTATGTGGGCCGCGCCTCCGGCCGCGACTTCGACGCGCGCCGGGAACACGCCTATCCGCCTTACGACAAGCTCGGCCTCGAAGTGCCGGTGTTCGAGGCCGGCGACGTCGACGCGCGGCTCCGCGTCCGCCTGCGCGAGATCGAGGAGAGCTTGCGGCTCATCCGCCGCATCCTCGACGCCCTGCCGCGCGGCGAGGTGCGCGCCGCGTTGCGCGGCGCCAAGGGCGAGCGCGAAGGCGTCGGCATGGTCGAGGGTTTCCGCGGCGACGTGTTCGTCTATGTGCGCCTTTCGGGCACGACGGTCGTGCGCTGCCACCCGCGCGATCCGTCCTGGTTCCAGTGGCCGCTGCTGGAAGTGGCGGTCAAGGACAACATCGTGGCCGACTTTCCGCTCTGCAATAAGTCCTTCAACTGCTCCTACTCGGGGCACGACCTCTGATGCGCTCGCTCCTGTTCAAATCGCTGGTCAAGGATCCGGTCACGATCGCGGGGCCGGAGGCGGAAGCAAACGCGACCCAGGAGCTCGCGCGCACGCTCGAGGATCTCTCGCGCCGCGTGCTCGGCCGCTCGCTGGTGATCCGCGAGGTCGATGCCGGCTCTTGCAACGGCTGCGAACTCGAGATCCATGCCTTGAACAACCCGGTCTATGACCTGGAGCGTCTGGGCCTGAAGTTCGCGGCCTCGCCGCGCCACGCCGACGTGCTCCTGGTCACCGGGCCGGTCACCCACAACATGCGGGTCGCGCTCGAGCGCACCTGGAAGGCGACCCCGGACCCGAAATGGGTGGTGGCGGTCGGCGACTGCGCGTGCTCCGGCGGGGTATTCGCCGGCAGCTACGCCTGCGTCGGGCCGGTGAGCGCGGTGATCCCGGTCGACCTGCACATCGCCGGCTGCCCGCCGCGGCCGATCGAAATTCTGAAAGGCCTCGTCGCCTTGCTCGATGCCGCCGCGCGCAACAATGGGGCCGGCAAAGGTGCGGTACGATGATGGTCGCGCGGCGCTCATCGATCGGCTAGATTTTCGCCATGCGCCGCCTCGGCCGACCGATCGTCGCGATCTTCGCCGCCTATGCGCTTCTGCTCGCGCCCGTTCTCGGCGCGCTGGCCGCGGGCCGCATGGCGGACCAGCACTTCGCGCTCTGCGCGGCTTCGGCCGCGGATCACGGCGCGCCGGCCGACAGCGTCAAGCACGAGCTCTGCTGCGTGCTCGGCGCCTGCGCGAGCGCCGCACCCGGCCTCATGCCCGGCGTGGCGACGGCAGTCGCGTCGCCGAGGCTTGGATCTGCCATTGTCACCGCGTTGGCCGCGCCGTTCGACCGCATCCCGGCGCCCCTCGCCGCGCCGCCGCGCGGACCTCCAACGCGCGCTTGATCGCGGACGCGAACGTCCGCTTCAACCGATCCCAAAATTTGGAGCCGCCGCGAACGGCGCGCTCCCGCGCACCGGAGGAAATCATGCGCTTTCTATTCAAGCTCGCGTTTTGTGCCGCGCTCGCTTTGTCCGCGACGGCGGCGTCCGCCCACGATTACGAGAAGGGTTCGATCTTCCTCGATCATCCCTGGTCGCGGGCCACCCCGCACGGCGCCACCGTCGGCGCCGGCTATGTCGTGATCCAGAACAAGGGGCCGAGCCCCGATCGGCTGATCGGCGCCTCGGCCGAGGTCGCCGGCCGGGTCGAAATCCACGAGATGGCGATGGAACTGGGCATCATGAAAATGCGGCCGCTTCCGCGCGGCCTCGAGATCAAGGCCCGTGCCACCGCCACGCTCAAGCCCGGCGGCTATCACATCATGTTAATGGACCTGAAGCGCGCGCTCAAGGAGGGCGAGCACTTCAAGGGCACGCTCGTGTTCGAGAAGGCCGGGACCATCGAGGTCGAGTTCACGGTCGAGGGCATGGGAACCCAACCCAACAAGCGCGGCCACTGAGCGGACCGAAATACGGTGTGTCGCGGCATTGTTCGCCGCCGGCATGGATAACGGTCGGTTAACCGGGACGCCCGATGCTTGCGCCATAAGTATTCGGGCGTACCCCCGACCGACTAGGAACGAGCATGCTCCGGGCTCAGGACCAGCCGATTCGCGCGCGCATTCTCGGCGGCTTTCTTGCGGTGCTGGCGGTTGCCGGCGTCGCGGTCGGCGCCGGGCTCTATGGTTTGGCCCGGCTGCATGGCGACGCAGGAGCGCTGCGCGAGGCGTCCGCCACCGCGCTGCTGGCCAATCGCCTCGACGCCGACATGGCCAAGACGCTGCTCGGCGCCCAGCAATATATGGACACTCGCTCCACCGACGCGCTCTGGCGCGCGCACCATTTCGTCGACCGCACCAAGGAGTGGATCCGCGCCCTTGAGCAGAGCGACACCGACAGCGCCCACAAGGTGCTCGCGAGCTTGATCAGCGCCGAGGTCCAGCGTTACGAGCAGAGCGCCGAGAAAATCTTCGAGCGGATGCGCGACCGCGACCGTCTGCTGACCGAGATCGTCGAGCAGCTCGGCCTCGAAATCACCGGTGAGCTGTTCAGCGCCAACATGCGCGCGACCCAGATGAAGAACCACGCGGCCGAGATGCTCACCACCGAGGCGCTGATTTCGTTTCCCGCATTGAGTGCGATTGCCTACCGCCACGCGCTCAACGATTCGGACGAAGACGCGGCGCGCATCGCCGTCGAGCTCGATCGCCTGGATCAGAAGATCCAGAAATTCGCGGCTTCGCTGCAGGAAGGATTCGAGCGCGAGGCCACGATGGGCCGCTTACGCGATCTGCTCAAGCGCTACCGCGAGGGCATGAACCAGCTCGCCGAAATCGGGCGCACGATCGCGCATATGCGCGACAAGGAAATCAACGAAATCAGCGCGCAGATATCGGGCTGGGCGCGCGAGCTCGATTCCCTCCACACCAACCGACAGACCGCGGTTGCGGCGCGGACCGAGGCCACCGCCACGACCATCACCTCCACCATGGTGCTGGCGTCGCTGTTCTCCGCGCTGATCGGGCTTGCGTTGGGTTTCCTGGTCACCCGCGGAATCAGTCGCCCGCTGCTCGCCTTGACCCGCACCATGCGCCGGCTCGCCGAGGGCGACACGTCGGTCGAGCTTAACGGAACCGACCGGCGCGACGAGATCGGCGAAATGTCGCGTGCGGTCGCGGTGTTTCGCGATGCCATGATCGAACGCGCGCGCCTGGAGGAAACGAGCCGCGGCGAGCGCCGGGCGCGCGAGCGCCGCCAGCTCCGGATCGAGGAGCTGATGGGGTCGTTCCGTTCGTCGGTACAGCAGTCGCTGGAATCCGTGGGCAAGGACAGCGAGGGCATGGAGCGGACCGCCCGCAGCCTTGCCGACATCGCGACCGAGGCCGATCGCCAGGCGCTCGCGGTCTCGAGCGCCTCGCAGCAGACCGCGGGCAATGTGCAGACGGTCGCGGGCGCGGCCGGGGAGCTTGCCGCCTCGGTCGGCGAGATCGGCCGCTTGATGGAATCCGCGAGCAAGTACGTGCGCCATGCCACCGAGATGACCGACGTCGGCAACCGACGCATTGAGGGTCTGTCGCACGCCGCGAACAAGATCGGCGAGGTGATGAACCTGATCCAGGAGATCGCGGCGCAGACCAATCTCCTGGCGCTCAACGCCACCATCGAGGCGGCGCGTGCCGGCGACGCCGGTCGCGGCTTCGCCGTGGTCGCCTCCGAGGTGAAGTCGCTCGCCGAGCAGACCGCGCGCGCCACCGACGACATTGCGCACCAGGTATCGGGCATCCAGGGCGCGACGCACGAGGCGGTGGTGGCGATCGCGGAAATCGCCAAGGCCATGAACGAGGTCAATGGATGCGCCAGCGCGGTGGCCGCGGCGGTCGAGGAGCAGAACGCGGCCACCTACGAGATTTCGCGCAACGTCCAGCATGCGGCCGCGGGCAGCGAGGACTTGCACCACAACGTGGCGGGCGTGACGCGGGCGATCGGGGAGACCACCCAGTCGGCGAACCTCGTGTTCGAGGCGTCGCAGAATCTCGGCCGTCAGGCGCAGGTGTTGCGCCAATCGGTGGAGCGCTTCCTCGCCGACGTCGCCGCTGCCTAGGCCAGCGCTCGGGCTCTGCTCCGCGACGATTTGCGCGATGAGTTCTGATGCGCCGCCGGGTTCGCATCCGCGCAGCGTCGATTCATCATCGATTCGCCGGCTTCGTATCGTCTATGATCGACTGCCGTCCGCGTTGACGCGGGCGAAAGGGGTCCGACCCGTCCCATGAGCTCGATCACGCTCGCCAACGTGTTTCTTCTGGTCGGCGCCGCGTTGGTCGTGGTCGGCGTGTTTTCGAGTCTGATCGCCTTGCGCTTCGGCGCGCCCCTGCTGCTCGTGTTTCTCATCATCGGTATGCTCGCGGGCGAGGACGGGCCCGGCGGCATCCGTTTCGACGACTATCATCTGGCCTATCTCGTGGGCTCCGGCGCGCTCGCGGTGATTCTGTTCGACGGCGGCTTGCGCACGCGCTTCACCAGCTTCCGCGGCACGCTCTACCCCGCGATCGCGCTCGCGACTCTGGGCGTGGTGGTCACCGCCGCGATCGTCGGCGTGGCGGCCTCTTATCTGCTCGGCATCGGCCTGATCGGCGGGCT